>CAYUHJ010000176.1:4270-13016 GCA_964444365.1 uncultured Alcaligenaceae bacterium
ATCATGCTGTTGATGCCGTTTGTTCCCGAGTCCCACGCCTGGGCGGCCCGCAAGGCCGCCGGCACGTTGAAGCGACCGAGCTTCGGCGAACTCTTCTCCCCGGAGTTGCGTCGGACGACGCTCGTCACCACGATCTTGTCCGCGTGCGGGTATGCGGCCGCGTTCGGGGCGTTGCAGGTCACGCCCTCGCAGGTCATTCTCGCGCGGTCGGAAATCGCCGAGCCGCGGGCCGAGGCCGCGAAGTTGGAGAAGACCGCCCAGACGGACGCGGACCGGGCCGCGGTCAAAGCCAAACGGAAAGAAGCGCGGGACGCCCAGGAGTCGCGGAAGACGAGCATCCAGTTCTGGCAGGAGATCGGCGGGTTGTTCGGCCGGGTCGCCCTGGCCCTGCTGGTCGGTGCCCTGGCGACGCGACTGTTGCTCCGCATCTTCCTCGTGCCGGGGATCATCCTGTTCCCGCTGACGTACACCCAACTGCCGACCGGGGACTTTACCCTGTTCGCGACCGCGATTTTCTTCTGCGGCCTGCTCACGGTCGCCCAGTTCAGCTACCTGAGCGAGTTTCTTCCGAAGGTCTTCCCGGTTCACCTGCGGGGCACGGGCGGCAGCTTTGCGACGAACGTCGGCGGCCGGATGCTCGGCACGATGGCCGCCCCGCTGAACACCGTGTTCCTGTCCGAACTGCTCGGCGGCGGCCCGAAGGGCGTGGCGATGGCCGCGGCCGTCATCGGCGGCGCGGTGTTCCTCATCGCGTTCGTCGCGTCATTTTTCTTGCCCACACCGCAACACGATGAGCCCGCGGCGGATCGCGGGTGAATCGCGGAAGCGGGCCGACCGGCACGAGCGGACGCCCGGTTCGTTCGCCGCCTTGTGCTCTCCGTGCTCCTGAGGTAGCCTCGGAATCGGCACCCGCCTCTCGCTCGAAGCTCCCATGCCGACTCGCACGCCCGACAACACCGTCCGCCGCTGGTGCGAGGATCTCGACCGCCGGTTGCGGGCCGGGGAGGACTGCCGGGCGGAGGAATACCTCGCGCGCGAGCCGTCGCTCGACCCGGAGGATGCCGTCGAACTCGTGTACACGGAGTTCGTCGGCCGCGAGGAGCGGGGCGAACCGGCGGACCCGGCCGCGTTCCTCGCTCGCTTCCCCGCCCTCCGCGGACCGCTGGAAGAACAGTTCCTGATCCACGCGGTGATGCACGGCGACGCCGCCCGGCGAGCCCCGCAGACGGGTCAGCGGATCGGGCCGTACACCCTGGAGCGGGAACTCGGCCGCGGCGGCCGCGGGGCCGTGTTCGCGGCCGCCGACACGCGGGACGGCAATCGGGTCGCGTTGAAATTGCTGCTCAGCGGCGAGTACTCCACGCCGGACGACCTGGCCCTGTTCCAGCACGAGGCCGCCGTGCTGGGCCGGCTCGACCACCCCAACCTGATCCGGATTCTCGACGCGGGCGTCGCCGACGGCCGGCCGTACCTCGCGCTGGAGTTCGTCGACGGCCCGACGCTGGCCGCCCGGACCGCCGAGTACCGCGCCCCCCGCGCGGCGGCGGAGCTCGTCGAGACGCTGGCCCGGGCCGTCCACCACGCCCACGCGCAGGGGGTCGTCCACCGCGACCTGAAGCCGTCGAACGTCCTGCTCGCGGGGGCGGTCCCGAAGGTGTCCGACTTCGGCCTCGCCCGGGTGCTGGACGCGGAGGGGGGCCGGACCCGCACCGGCGACATCCTCGGCACGCTCGGGTACATGGCCCCCGAACAGGCCGCCGGCACCGCCCACCGGGCCGGCCCGCCCGCGGACGTGTACGCCCTCGGGGCGATCCTCTTCGAACTGCTGACCGGCCGCACCCCGTTCGGCCCGGACGCCTCGGCCCAGACGCTGTACCGGCTGCTGCACGACCCGGCCCCGTCGGTGAGCCGGTACGCCCACGGCACGCCGCGCGACCTGGACACCGTCTGTTTGAAGTGCCTGGAGAAGCACCCGGATTCGCGGTACCCGTCCGCCCTGGCCCTCGCCGACGACCTCCGGCGATTCCTGACCGGGCAGCCGGTGGACGCCCGCCCGCCGGGGCCGGCGACGCAGGTCGCGCGGTGGGCGGTCCGCCGGCCGAGCGCGGCGGCGCTGGTCGGAGTCCTCGCGGTGACGCTCGTCGGCGTCACGGTCGGGGCCGTCTACCACACCGCGAGCCTGGAGGCGGAACTCGGCCGGTCCGAGCAGCTGAACGCGGACCTGCAAGGGGCGCTCGACACGGCCGAGACGCTCCGCGGCGAGACCCGGCGGCAGAACGAGCAACTCGCGAAGCAACTCGACGACGCGAAACGCGCCATGTACGCCCTGCAACTGTCGCAAATGCCCGCCCTCTGGCGGAAGGAACCGGTCCGCGCCCGCACCCTGCTTGCCGACGCGAGGGCGTGCCCGCCGGAGTTGCGGGACTTCACCTGGCGGTACTTCCAGCAAGCCTGCGGGCTCGACGAGCGCGACTTCGAGGCGCACAAGGGGGGCGTCACCGCGGTCGCGTTCCTGCCGGACGGCCGGCTGGTGACCGCCGGGGAAGACGGCAAGATCCGCGTCTGGAGCGGCACGAAAGCGGTCGCCACCGGCAACCACGGGGCCGCCGTGACGGGGTTCGTCGCGCTCGACGGGGACACGGTCGTGACGGCGGGACGCAACCGGCAGGTGAAACAGTGGGGGACGCGCGACCTGTCGAAGCCGGTCCGGTCGGCGAAACTGACCGCGACCCCGCTCGGACTCGCGGCGGCGTCCGACTTGGAGGCATCGGCCCGGCTCGCGGTGCCGTGTGCCGACGGCGTGCTCCGGTTCTTCACCGCGGACACGCTACAGCCGGTCGGGGAACTCCCCGCCCACTGCGGCCCGGCGACGGTCGCGGTCTACTCGGCCGACGGGCAGCGGCTCGCGTCCGCGGGGGAAGACGGCCGGGTCACCATCTGGCAGGTGATCGGACGCAAGCCGCTCCGCACCTGGGACGCCCACCCGGACGCGGTGCGGTCGCTCGCCTTCTCCCGCGACGGCACGACCCTGGTCTCCGGGTCGGACACCGGCGAAGTCACCGTCTGGGATGCCGCCACCGCGGAGAAGAAGCGGTCCCTCAGCGGCCACCTGTTCGGCGTCCACGCGGTCGGGTTCGCCCCGGACGGCGCGCGAATGCTCACGGGCGGGTTCGACTCTTACCTCAAACTCTGGGACGCCGCCGCCGGCACGGAGCTGACGAACGTCATGCGGCGGTGGGTGACTGCGGCCGCTTTCTCCCCCGACGGCAATCGGGTCGCGATCGGCAGCCCCCAGGGCCGGGTGAGCGTCTTCCGCGTCCCGGCGTTCGTGCCGCCGGTCGCGTACCCGCAGAAGGCGAACGTCGTCTCGCTCGCCGTGCGGCCGGGCGGCTCCGTCACCGGGGACACGGCCGGGGTGGTGCGGGTGTGGGAGACCGGCCAGCCCGCGCCGACCGCGTCCTGGCAGGCCACGGCCGCCGAGGTCCGCGGGCTGGCCGTCTCCCCGGACGGCGGCACCGTCGCGGTCGGGGCCGGGAACGAGGTCGTGCTTTCGGACCTGACCGGCCGGCCGCTCCGCCGGCTCCCCGGCCACACCGGCCCCGTCACGGCGGTCGCGTTCGACCCGACGGGGAAGTACCTGGCGTCCGGAAGTTCGGACAAGTCCGTCCGCGTGTGGGACGCCAAGTCGGGCGATTCCGTCGCGGCCCTGACGGGCCACGCCGACACCATCGAGGCCCTCGCCTTCGACGCCGCCGGCACCCGGCTCGCGTCCGCCTCGGACGACTTCACGCTGCGACTGTGGGCCGTCGACGGGTGGAAGCCGACCGTCCTGAAGGGGCACGGCCAGTGGGTGCTGTCCGCCGCGTTCGACCCGACCGGCCGGTTCCTCGCCAGCGGCAGCCGGGACCGCACCGTCCGGGTGTGGGACACGACCGGCCCGAACCCGCCGCTGGTCCTGACCGGGTACACGAACTGGATCCACTCGGTCGAGTTCGCGCCGGACGGCAAGACGCTGGTCGCCGGGTCCGGGCACTACGGCCTCGACAGCCCCGGCGAGGTGAAGTTTCTGGACCCCGTCGCCGGGTACGTCCGCGCGATCCTGACCGACGTCCGCGCCCCCGCCCGGTTCGGGTCCGCCGACCGCCTCCTGGTCGGCGTCGCGGGCGGCACGGCGGAACTGGTCGCGGGTCCGAAATGACGAACGGGTCCGGCGAGTCGGATGACTCGCCGGACCCGTTCCACCTGCGACGCAAGGCCTAAACCGAATGGTCTTGATTCCCGATTCTTGCTCCCCTCTCCCCGCCGGGGAGAGGGGCCGGGGGTGAGGGGTGAACCTGCACCCGCATCAGCGGCCCGGAGTGGGTGACGGTATTCCCCTCACCCCCAACCCCTCTCCCCGGCGGGGAGAGGGGAGCAAAAATCGGGAATCCACGCGATTCGGTGTCACTCCTTGACCGGCTCGACGCTCTTGAACGTGCCGTTCGCGGTGAGGCCGAGCACGGCGATCCGCGGGATGACGCGGAGGTTCATCCCGACCCGGACCTTGAGCTCCTCCCCCCCGAGCATCTCGACGTGGTACGCGGACAGCGCCTCGTCGTCCGTGCCGAACGCCTTCTTGAACGCCTCGACCTCGTTCTTGTCCTTGACGAACGTCTCGACCAGCTTCATCGTCCGCTTCGGGTTGACGACGAAGTCGAACGCCCGGGCCGGGGCGGGCTTCGCCTGGAGGAGCGTCTTGATCGTGTCCAGGCCGGTCGTGCCGTACGTGACGTAAATCGCCTTCGGGGCGAGGGCGACGTACAGCGACCCCGGCGGGAACTCCTTCCCCTCCCCGCGCGGCGGCAGGATCTCTTGCCGGACCTCGTGGACGTTCACGTCGCCCACCTTGGCCACGTCCAGCTTGATGTGCTTCCGCTGGCTCTCCGGCATCAGCTTCAGGAAGTCGCGGAGCAACTTCTCCAGGTTGGACGTGTCCTCGTAGCTCATCCCGGCCGCGAAGTTGAAGTGCCCGTCCTTGTCCGGCCCGACGACCGCCGCGCCGATGTCGAACTGGCCGGTCTTGACGGTGCGGGCGAGGCCCTTGAACGGCTCGGAGATGAGGTCCTTGACGAGTTCCGGGGCGTCTTGCTGGGTGGCCAGCAGGCCCTTTTCGCCCTCCTCCAGGCCGAGCAGCATCAGGTCGCGGAGTTCCGGCGCGAACAGCGGCAGCTGCAGCGTCCCGCCGATCGCGGCGTCCTTGGTCAGCAGGGCGGCGAACTGGTTCGTGCCCGGCTTCCGGGCGGCGATGTCCCTGGCCAGCGGGGTGCCGGGCTTGCCCTTCAGCCAGCCTTCGAACGCGACCTCGCCGGACGCCGCGTCGAACACCAGCCGGTAGCCGGTGGACTCGCCCTCGGTGAGCGACTGTTCGGTGATCCGCTTGACCATGCCGACGAGCAGCTTGACCGCCTTCTTCCCCGCCTCCGGGCCGACCTCGCCGATCTGCTCCGCGAACTTGTCCAGCTGGTCGAACGCCGCCTTCTTCATCGCCGCCGGGTAGCGGTCCATGTACGTGCGGTACGAGAGCAACGCGGTGTCGGTCGGGACGAGCAGGTCCTTCGGCTTGACCAGCGACTCCGCGGTGAAGTCGTCCGCGGGCACGTTGATCGCCACGTAGGCGTAGCCGTCCGCGTACCGGACGTGGACCGGAATCGGGGCCGGGTTCTTCTCGCTGTCCAGCTTGAACAGCCCCTTCTTCCCCTCGACCGCGGTGAGCTTGAGTTCCGCCCCCTTTTTCGTGACCCGCTCGACGAACCCCTGGAACGCCGCCTCGTCCGTGACCGGCAGGAGGACGACCCCGGACGTCTTTTCGACCGCCTCGTTCGGGACGACGTACCCGAGGAAGTGCCGGGTCAGGTCCAGTCCGGTGAACCCCTTTTCGCCGAGCGCCTCCTTCAGCCCGTCGTCGATCGACTTGGCCGCGTCGTCCTCGCCGGTGGCGAACTTGGCCATCAGCTTGACGTCGCCGAGCAACTTGCCGAGCGGCTGGGCCTGGACGGTGATCGCCGGCTTGGGCGGGTCGGCCGCGAGCAGCGGAACGGCCGCGAGCGCGACCGCAACGACCGCGGACAGGAACCGGGTGGGCATGATTCGTCTCCGTGCGAGGTTTTCGTGCGAGCGGAGAGATTCTACGCCGCCAAAACCGATGGGCGAGGCGTCAGCCCCGGCCGGCCGCGGAGAGGAGTTCGTGCATCCCGATTCCCACCAGCGTCGCCGCGGTGCCACTGAGGACGACGACGACCAGGCCGACCCACCGCGTCGCCTTGACCTGCCACCACATGACCAGGCCGCTGACCGCCCAGAAGACCATTACGAACGCCATCACGTCCACGATCACGGCCCACACCCACTTCGCGCTCATCTCGGTCGGGTAGCCGTGGGCGAGGTGCAGGCGGGTCAGGAACCGCCGGGCAGACAGTTCCGACGGGGCGGGGTCCGAGTCGGCGGGCTTTCCCGCGACGGTGCCGGTCTGGGCGTTGTACGTCACGGCCCAGGTCTTCGCGCCGTCGCTCATCAGGAACGAGAGATCCGGGACAGAGGTGACGGTGACCTCGCCCCTGGGGAAGCCGGTCGAATCGAGCACCGCCGGGACCGCCGCTGCGACCCGCTCGTGAAGCGGGTGGTCGAGCTTGAGCGAGTCGGGACTCCGGCCGCCGCCCTTCGAGCCGCGGCCGGGAGAGCCGCCGGGCGGTCCGATCGCGAAGGGGGCGCGCTCGTCCGCGGGCTTCGGCGGGGGCGTCGGGCGGGACCGGACCGTTCCCCCCTCGCCGTTCACCAGGAGCAAGACGCTGACTTCGACCCCGTCCGCCTTGACGGTGGCGAACGCCGCGTCGCGGGTGAACTTCGCGCGGTGCGGTTCGACGAGGGTGTACGTCTTCCCGCCCGTGTCCCGGGCCTGGACCCCTGCCACCACGAGGTGCGCGAGTTCCTGCGGGGTCGGCGGCCGGTCCATCGGCGTGCCCGCCAGCGCGGACCGGCCGAACGCCGCCGTCGGTTGATCCGAGAACGCGGTCGGGTGGTTGAACAGGAACGCGGTGACGCCGTACAGCATCACCCACGGCAACATCATCAGCCCGGCGTACAGGTGCCCCCGGCGGAGGAGGTGCTTCGCCGCCTTCCCCGGCCGGAACCGCCCCGGTGCGGGGGAGGGGTTGATCGCGGCCGGGTGCTCGGCCGCCGGGGTCGATTCCGGGGCGGGGGGGTGATTCATCGGGCGGCACCGAACGGTGGTAATCGAGCGGGGCGGGGCCTCTGTTTCCCGGTGACGGCCGCGTGCGGCCGCTACCAGCTTCCGACCGTCTCCCCGCCGGCCCGGCTGCCGAGGGCCCGGTAGGTTTGGAGGTCGATCGTGTCCCGCACGAACCGGACCGACCCGTCCCCGAAGGCGAAGTTGACGCCGCCGGTGTGCAGGCTGCGGAACGCGGTGATCGCGGTGTTCTTGTACCAGGCGGCGTCGGAGTTGTCTTCCGGGCCGGTCGCCGGACAGCCGTACTCCCCGAACCCGCCCTTCATGGTCGCCGCCCCGTCCTTGCACCGCACCACGGCCGAGTTCATCGGGCTGTTCGTCGTCCCGTCCACCCCGTCGGAGCCGGGGTACGCGAGCACCCAGTTCGTGTTCCCGACGAAGGGCTTGCCGGCCATCGCGGCCCCGCCGGTGGAGTCGTTGTTCACGAACCCGCCCACCCAAACCGGTGCGGCCGCCCGGTCGAGGGTGTAGTGCTTGTCCCCGGCGAGGACGGTTTGCGACAGCCCGTCGGTGACGCTCGTCATCTTGAGCACCCGGAGGACGCCGGACGGGTTCGAGGTCGGGCCGTACGTCTGGTGGTTGGCGGTCGGTACGGCGTAGACGAACGCGGACGGGATCAGGCCGTCGTCTTCGCCGAACATCTTGGTCGTCGTCGTGACCCCGGCGGTGTTCGTCTTGATGAAGTCGAACACCGCGCCCGACGGGTCGACCAGGTACTTGAAGTTCCCGCGGGAGAGGGCGTACGACGACCACCCGGCCTCCTGTTGCGGGTTGTCCGGCCGCGGCATCGAGGGGCACAGGTACGTCGGCATCGACCGCCGGACGAGGTCGGCGTTCGACATCCCGCTGGCGTTGGCCGTCTCGTCGTTCCAGCTCTTGAGCGGGTCGTACTGACTCGCCACCGCGCCCTGTTCGATGTACGGCAGGATCGCGATGAACCCGCTGTAATGCTTCTTCGCCAGCGCGAACGCGGGGATGCCGGCGGGGGGGTGGGGTACGTCGGGACGGCCCCGTCCTGGTGGCCGCGGGCCGGGTAGGTGACCGGGGGCAGGTAGCCCGTCGCCGTCTCGTAATTGTGAACGGCCAGGGCGATCTGCTTGAGGTTGTTCTGGCACTTCGCCCGGGCGGCGGCCTCCCGCACCTTTTGCACGGCCGGGATGAGCAGGCCGATGAGCACGGCGATGATGGCGATCACGACCAGCAGTTCGATCAGGGTGAACCCGACGCGACGAGGGGTGCGCACGAAGACTCTCCACGGAAAGGGGTGGTTGAGTTGCGTGGCTAGCGGGGTGAGGACGCGGGCGAGCGGCTCACGGGCGTGGCGAAGCAGGCTCAATGATACTGAGATTCAGTCTCAGAAAGGTTGCAGGTCTGGCTGGAAGCCGTCAACACGGAAACGGGAAAGATTTCAAGAGCCGCGAACGCAACAGTAGTTTCAATCTTGCAAAAGCACGCATGGGGAGC
>CAYUHJ010000177.1:0-528 GCA_964444365.1 uncultured Alcaligenaceae bacterium
GCGACGACGCCGACCGCGACCGGCCCGACGTGGCGAACCGACTCAGCCGGTTCTTAAGCGACGACTGAGACGAAAACCAGCCGCGACCGTCGGCCGAGCGTCGGACCGAGGGGTATGGGGTGAAATTTCGGCACCTCACCCGCAGCGTACCGCGTGGCCAGCGACGCAGAAAATCGCGTGAGTTTCTGACCAAAACACGAGGGGGCTATTCGGGTTACTCCCACTCAGAGTCCGGCCTCAATTTCGCGATGTCTGAAGAAAAATTCACTACCGAACTTGCCACTTTACGCAGGTTTGAGATGATTTCCCACTAACCTAATTGGTCGAACGAATCCTCAGGGATGTAGCTGATGAACCGCGTGACCCGCTGGTTGCTCCGGTCCCCTATGGCCCGGTCGAAGCCGCGTACTCTACGCCGCACCCGGCTCGGGATGGAGCAACTCGAACCCCGCGAGGTTCCGGCAGCGCTACCGAACAACGCGCCGGTGGCGCGGGACGACTCGGGGACGGTGCACACGGGCGCTTCGA
>CAYUHJ010000177.1:628-12671 GCA_964444365.1 uncultured Alcaligenaceae bacterium
ATCTCCGACGGGCACGGCGGCACCAGCACCGCCACCGTGTACCTGAACGTGTACAACAACGCGCCGGTGGCGCGGGACGACTCGGGGACGGTGCACACGGGCGCTTCGACGTTCGTCTACCTGCTGAACAACGACGGTGATCCGGACGGGGACGCGATCTCGATCCTGTCGAGCACCTCGCCGTCGCACGGGACGGTGGCGCAGGAAGCCGGGTACTCGCCGGGGTACTGGCGGTACACGCCGACCGACCCGGTGTGGACGGGGACGGACTCGTTCACGTACACGATCTCCGACGGGCACGGCGGCACCAGCACCGCCACCGTGTACCTGAACGTGTACACGACAAACCAGAATCCGCTCGCGGTGACTGACACTATCACGACCCGTGCCGATCAATCAGGATCGGTGAACGTCCTCGTGAACGACAGCGACCCGAACGGTGACTCACTCACCGTGTCAGCCTTTACCCAGCCGGCGAACGGATCAGTTGCCATCGATTCGTCCGGACTGGCGACCTACACTCCGAACGCCGGGTTCTTCGGCTCGGACTCGTTCACTTACACTCTCGTCGACGGCAAGGGCGGAACGGCGAGTGGCTCCGTCGCTGTGACGGTCAACCCGCCGCCGACCGTGGCCGTGGCCGTCACGGGGACATCGGAGGGAGGAACGCCCGGCAAGGTCACATTTACCCGCACCGGCGGTCTGACCGGCGACATCCTGGTCGGCTTCACCGTCGGCGGAGCCGCGAAGCCGGGGAGCGACTATACGCTGTCCTATGGTACGCTGAGCGGCGGAAGCGGCGCGATCACGATGCCGGGCGGTTCCTCGTCAGTCACTTTCGATCTGGTTGCGGTCGATGACCAATGGGCCGAGCCGGCCGAGGACGTGACCTTCACCGTGACGAGCGGGACGGGCTACGTCCCCGGCGGTTCGCAAGTGTCGGCGAACATTCTCGACAACGACGCCGCGACCCCGACGGTTTCCCTCGCCCCGCCGACGTTTTCCGTGGCCGAGGGCGGCACGACGACACTGACCGTCCGCCGGACGGGTGGCCCCGAGTCCGCCGTTCTATCAGCGACCGTTCAACTGGCGAACAACCCGGCCACCGCGGTCCGGGCCGCGTCGGGCAAGGATTTCACGATCGCGAGCATGGCCGGCACTCCGGTCGCCCTCACCAACAACAAGTTTACCGTCGAGTTCGCCGCCGGGGTGTCGGAAGTTGCGTTCACCGTCGCGGGCGTCGGCGACAACTTCACCGAGCCGGACGAAGGGGTGCGGTTCCAACTCCTCGCGGGCGGGTCGGCCTTCGCGCTCGGGAACAAGGCGGCCGACCTCGTCGTGACCGACGCGACCCCGCAAGTCTCGATCACCCCCTCGAACCGCAACCTGACCGAAGGCGGGTCGGGGTCGTTTGCGGTGTCCCGAACCGGCCATACGGTCGGCGACTTGCTCGTGACCGTGCGGGTGGAAGCCAACCCCGCCGTGACCGGCCGGGCCGGATGGAACTCCGACTACACGCTGGAACTGGCCGACGGCACGCCGCTGATCGTGTCGGGCGGGGCGTTTTCGGTCACGATTCCGGACGGAAAGGATGCCGTCTCGTTCACCTTGAAGGCCAAGACGGACGGCGTCATCGAGCCGGCCGAGGGCGTTCGGTTGCGGGTCGTCGCGGGGACAACCTACGCCGTAAGCGGGACGGCGACCGCGGACCTGACCATCGCCGACGCGACCCTGCAAGTTTCCCTCTCTCCGTCGACTGCCGAGGTTGCCGAGGGCGCGTCCGGCACGCTGACGCTGACCCGCACGGGCGACCCGAGCGATTCGCTGGTGGTCACGCTGCGGGCCGAGGCGAGCCCGGCGTTCCCGACGCGGGCGGCGTGGAACATGGACTACAACCTTTACTCGCTGACGTTGCCGGACGGCACCCCGGTCCCGCTGGTCAACGGGGCATTCACGGTGACGATCCCGGCCGGCGAGTCGGCGCTGTCGCTTCGCGTCAACGGCCTGCCCGACAACAAGACGGAAGTGACCGAGGGCGTCCGGTTCCGGGTCGCGGGCAACACGGTCTACGCGGCGAAGCCGAACGAGGCGACCGCCGACATCGCGTTGCTCGACCGCACTCCCGTCGTCACGCTCTCGCCGAACGCGCTGACGGTCCCCGAGGGGTCGAGCGGGTCGTTCACCGTGACCTGGACCGGCGACAGTTCGGCGTCCTCGCCAGATCGGGTTGTGACCTTGCAACTGGCCGCGAACCCGAACGCCAAGCCGTCGGCGACCTGGAACACGGACTACACGCTCCAAGCCGACGGACTAACGCTGTCCGTGAGCGGCGGCAAGTTCACGGTTACGATCCCGTCCGGGTCGAACAGCCAGACGGTGTCGATTGTCGCGAAGGCCGACGCACGGGTCGAAGGGCCGGAAGGCGTCAGGGTCCAAGTCGCCACGGGGACGGTGTACGCGGCCGGCGGGTCGCCGCTGGACGCAGTCATTGCCGACGACCCGCCGACGGTGTCGGTCACGGGATCAACAAACGCGGCCGAAGGCGGGGCAGCCGGGACGTTCACCCTGACCCGCTCGGGAGGCGACACGTCGCAACCGCTCACGGCGTGGTTCTCGCTCGGCGGCACGGCCGTTCCCACCTGGGATTACAAGGTTCTCGGCGCGACCTACGTGGCTTCGCGGGACCAGTACCGCGTCACCTTCCCGGCCAGTTCGACGGGTTCGCCGACCAGCGTGGTGGTCACGTTGCCGACCGTCGACGGCAACTGCCCGGAACTCGACGAGACGGTCGAACTCACCGTCGTTTCGGACTCGCCGCGGTACGTCGCTTCGGCTTCTCAGGGACAGCGGTCGCTCGCCATCGTCGACAACGACGTGACCCCGGACATGGTCGCTCCCGGGCAGACGTGGACGGACGGGTCAAGCGTGGAAGTGTTCAACCCCGGCGAGACTTGGCTTCGCGCGGCGGTCGCGGGTTTCGGGTGGGTGCGGCTGTCCCCGGTCGCGTGCGGCGAAACCGGCCCCGCGACCCAGAACGACTACTTCGCAGTTGTGAGCGGACTCAACGGCTTCGACGGCGACGCCACCTGGGTCGGCGATGTCCGCGGGCTGAACCTGACCGCGTCGGGCGACATCTTCGACCTGACGGCCGCCGGCACGGTGACGTTGACCCTGCCCGGCGGGGGATCGCTCGACCAACCGGCGTGGGTGACGCTCGACGCCGGGCAGAGCATCGGGAACGTGACCGCGGGGGACGTGACCTCCCTGAAGGCGGTCGGCGACATCGGGGACGTGACGGCCAAGTGGTCGGTCGGCGACATTGTCAGCGTCGCCAGTTCGGTCGGGGCCGTGACCGCAGCGCACGACATACGAGGCGACGTTACGGCGTCCGACAACATCGGGAATGTATGGGCCGGGAACCGGATTCTGGGCGACGTTTCGGCGGGCGGCAACATCGCGTCGATCACCGCGGGTGGCTCGAACGGAACCGCGGCCACCCCGCTGCCGGAAGCCGGCGGGTTGGACAATCCGCTGTGGGTGGTGGACGAGGCGGCCGGGTCATACGTCTGGGGGTCGCTGCCGGGGAATAAGCCCTCCTACGGGGTGCCCGATCCTGCCGTCGGAGGCTTGGCGGGCGAGGTTCGGGCGGGCGGAAACATCGGCCCGGTCGTGGTGTTCGGGCCGATTTCCCGGTCGGTCACCGCGGGCGGGACGCTGGGCATCGCGGCCGGTTCCGACGCCCGCTCGGGAGTGTGGGCGCAAGGCGCGGTCGGCGGGGCGATCACGGCCGGGGCCGGCGACCTGACCGTCCGCAGCTGGTCCACCGTGGACGGGGCGGTGAACGCACCCGGAGCAGTCGACGTGTGGGGCTATGCCGACGTGACCGGGTCGGTGGAAAGCACCGGCCTGACGGCCACCGTCGGCTCGTGGGGCCACGTGACCGGCGGCGTCTCCGCGCCGGGGCTGGTCGACGTGCGGGCGTTCGGCTCCGTCGGGCAGGATTCGCTCGACCAGTCGCCGACCGCAAAGGCAATCGAAAGCACCGAGGACGCCGTCCGGGTCTGGGCCGGCGATGTCGCCGCCGCTCCCGTCGCCGCCCTGACCTATGCGGCCGTGTACGGTCGGAACAAAGTTCGGTCGGACGGGACGTTCAAAGCGACCGAGGGGGACGTGTCCGTAACCGCCGCGTCCGGAGACGTGACCGGCGGGAACTCGCTGACAAGCCCTCTCACGATCACCGCCGGCCGCAACGCCGACGTGACCGCGGGCGGAAGTCTTGTCGGCGTGAACGTGACCGCGGCGAAGAACGTGACCCTGTCGGCCGACCAGTCGGTGTCCCGGTCCTACGCAACGGCCGGCAACAACCTGTGGGCTGCGGCGAAGGACGGCGACCTCGACGGGGTGTTCGTCGCCTCCGAGGGGTGGGCCTACATCTGGGCCAAGAACGACTTGATGGGATCGGTGAAGGCGAAGGGGGTGGTCGAGGCCACGGCCGGCCGGGACGTTGACAGCGCGTTGATCTCGACCGACGACGGGGTGTCCGTCACGGCCGGCCGCGACGTGCTCGACACGCTGACCGGGGCGTACTGGGTCGATGTCCGCGCCAACGGGAACGTAAACGGCGAGGTGGTTGCCGGCGGTCCGGAAAAGTGGGCGTCGGCCGTCGTTCAGGCGGGCGGGGACATCACCAAGTCCGTCACATCCACCGGGTACGCCTCGTTGTCCGCGGCCGGGTCGATCCTGGCGGACGCGATCGCGTCGGACGGCTGGCTTGATCTGATTGCGAACAAGTCGATCAACGGCGCGTTCAACGCAACGGATGAGATCACCCTCCACGCCGGCGAAGATGTCCGGTCGAAACTCACGGCTGGCGGCGACCTGAAGGTCACGGCGGGGGGAAATGTTCTCGCGGCGGGTGGCATCACGACGACCGGCGGGGATGCGATTCTGACGATCGGCGGCGGGTTGACCTCCAGCGTGACGGCCCAGAACGACATCGCCATCCAGGTGAAGGGAGATGTCACGGGCAACCCGACGATCGCATCCACGAAGGGAGATGTCTCGGTTCTCGGTGATGGTCTGATCAGTGGGCTGTTCCGTGCCCTGTACGCTGCGGATCTGCGATCGACCAACCCGCTTGTGGATCTGAAAGACGCGGTGGTCGAGATTCTGGGAAACTTTTCTGACCCCAATTCGCCCTGGCAGCAGCGGCTGGCTGCCATCGCCACGCGGATGGCAGAGCTCGCAGCGGCAGGGCAAGGCAACTCGGACGAGGCGAACAGTCTCAAGGGCGAGAAGGAACTGATCGAACAGCAATCCGCGCCGCTCAAGATTCAGCAGGATCGCATCTCGGCGGCCGCGGTTCGCGACCTGCTCACCGACCCCCGTTACGTGTTGAACGAGACACGGCCGGCCTACGAGTATCAAGGGCCGGCGACCACCCAACCGACCGCCGGGTACGTGATCTACACGGACGTGTTCGGTGACCAGGGCGTCACCTGGGTGCTGGAGCCGTTCAAAACGGTCGCGGTCGGCAACCCGTGGCCCGGCGGCGGGCCGGGGGCCATTCCGCCACCAGACTGGCAGTACACGATTCAAGTCCCACGGTCTCTCCTCGGCGACCCGAACGCGAGTCAGACCGCCGAGTACTACAAGGTGGTTCGGCAGAGCATGACTCCGCTTAGTTCAAGCGGCCTCAAGCCTGAGACGTACCTTGCCAACAAGCGGACTTTGGCCTCCGTGACCACCGAAGTCGCGGCACGGGTGGCGGTCATCGACGGCAACAACTCGCAGGCGTATGCCGCGAACCTAGATCTGGCGTTGTCCCTCGTGCCTTTGGTCGGCACGGCCAACGAAATTGCTAAGAACGGTCTGACGTGGGAGGCCGGGCTGTCGTTCGGCAGCGATGTCGCGACGGTGTTCGGGGTCGGGGCGTTGCTCAAGGCGCAGAAGTGTGTGACGGCCCTGACGAAGACGGCCAAGTATTCCGTCAAGGCGTCCACCGTGGCGATGACGCTCGACGGGGGAATCGGTGCCGTTCGACTCGGCCAAGGCATCTATTCCGTGGAGTGGAAGGGCGGGGAGGGGGCGACCGGGTACTTCACCGATGCTTTCCTGCGGTTGGCTGGCTTGAGTGCGGTGGCGATCAACCGACTCCGCGGTCCATATTGCTTCGTCGGCGGGACGCTGATTCACACAGAAGGCGGGATGCAGGCGGTGGAGGAGATTTCTGTCGGGTCGAAGGTGTGGGGGTATGACCGTGAACGGCAATCGTGGGGCCTGTGCGTCGTCACGGGTGCGAGCCGGACGGATTCGATGCAAGTGGTTCGCGCGGTTCTGGCGGATGGCGAGGAACTGACCGGTACTCTGGGCCACCCCGTTTGGGTCATTGAAGGGGAAGAACTCGATGCTCGCGGGCGTCCAGACGAAGGGGCAGATGAGAGGCCGTCTGGCACGCCGGGCCGGTGGGTCGGGCTTGTTGCACTTCGGCCGGGCGACGTGCTGCTGACGCGCTCGGGGCCGATGCGGGTGTCGTGGGTGGAGGAGGTGGCGGAAGCGGCGACGGTCTACAATCTGATCGTGGGTGGAGTCCATAGCTACGCGGTCGGAGCGAGTGGAGTGCTGGCCCACAATGGCGGGGATGAGTGCAAAAAGGCGACCCAAGCAGCTGGAAATACGGCCGAACATTCATCTAAACAATCTCAGGCGGTCAACCTAACCACACCGCTTTCGACACCAGCAAAAGTAGTTGAACGTGGTATTGTTGAGGAATTTGGCGAGATCGCATCGCATAGGCTGAAAAATGGTTTGCCACCATATCGTCAACTTGATGCGAGTACGGGAACTGTGGCTACAATAGTCGTTCAAGGCGAGCGACAGATTGGCGTTAATTCCAAGATGGCCGGATATACCTTGTCACTTGAGGAACGACGAGAATGGTTTGAACTGCTAAAGTCCAAAGGCAAGCTGGAAGGCATCGCCAATCTTGGGCAGGCTCCTTTTCTGAGCCACGCTGAGGGCGAGGTTCTACTGAAAGCGTACAAAGCTGCAAAGGGAAGAGGTCAAAGTTTGCCCGAAACGATCGTAATGCATGTGGATCGTCCAACTTGCCCTAACTGCCAACGATACCTTGAAGATCTGATAAGCGAACTGGGGGTAAAGGAGCTAAAAATCTTTTGGATCAATCAAAAGCTTCCTCCTAAGATACTAACTGCAAAATAAGGGGCCGATAAGATGTTAGCAAACGTCACTAAGTTCTTTTCGCCACCTGATGGAGAAGAGCTGAACAATGTCTCCATCGATTTTTTAACAGATAAGTTGGTAAATCATGGCGCAGAATATTGGAACGCCGGCGCAGGACAGGCATCACTAAAGTTCCACTTAAACGAACGATCATTCACAGAATTACTGATAATTCTGTGTTTAGACAGGTTTTATTTTGAATATATAGATGAGCAAAGTGTTTACTATGTTGTCTTGCAAACTATGGGCATCTCAGAAGGCCAGATAATATATGTTGGTGGTGATCCGCTGAGAGTTCCGATGCAATGCACAGTCGACAGGAAAACATCTGTCGACTTATGTGCACACTTTCTCAAATTTGGCTCGCGATACGAAAAAATAAACTGGGTTCCAAGAAATCAGATCGAGTGGGAGTACTCATTAGAGTAGTCAACGACATCATTATGACTAGCTGTTTGTCTTTTCCGTCAATCTTTCCAGGTGGAAGGGCGGGGAAGGGGCGACCGGGTACTTCACCGACGCCTTCCTGCGGCTGGCCGGGCTGAGCGCGGTGGCGATCAAGCGTCTGCGGGGGCCCTACTGCTTCGTCGGCGGGACGTTGATCCACACCGAGGACGGGATGCGAGCGGTCGAAGAGATCGCCGTCGGATCGAAGGTGTGGGGCTTTGATCGGGAACGACAGTTGTGGGGCTTATGCGTAGTCACGGGGGCGAGCCGAACGGACTCGGTGCGGGTCGTGAGGGCAGTTCTTGCGGACGGCGAGGAACTGGCGGGCACGCCGGGGCACCCTGTGTGGGTCATAGAGGGGGAAGAGTTGGAATTGCGGGGTCGCCCGGACGAAGGGGCGGACGAGAAGCCATCCGGAACGCCGGGTCGCTGGGTCGGTCTGGTAGCGTTGCGGCCGGGCGATGCGCTGTTGACGCGGTCGGGTCCGATGCGGGTGTCGCGGGTGGAAGAGGTGTCGGAAGCGACGACGGTATACAATCTAATTGTCGGCGGAGTACATAGTTACGCGGTCGGGGCGGCCGGGGTGCTGGCCCACAACGGCGGACCGGAGGAGTGCGCGAAAGCGGTGAACGCGGCGGACGACGTGGCCAAGGTGAAGCAAGCGGCGAAGCAGACGCCACCGGGTAAACCGGCAGAGACAAAAGTGACGGCGAAGCCGGCTGAGCCGGTGGCAAATGCACCATCCACACCGAACACGGGAACAAATTTTCCTGAATCCGGATTCGCAGACGAAGTTCTCAAAGGCCCAGGGTTTACTCAGTTTAATACAAGATTTGAAGGCACGGAGAATGCAGGATACTTGCAAACGACGTTCGCCAAAAAGTCGGGCGAATTGTACATAGACGCCATACGGTCGGAAGTGCAGAAACAGGGATTAGGCACTGAAATGCTTCGACGCATCATAGCACAGGTTGAAGTGAAATTTGGATCGGGCACAATCAAGTCTATTTCGGGAAATTTAGAAGGCGTCAACCGGACGACGTTTCTTGCAGGTGGACTGGAAGCAACTCCTGCATACCTGCAGCGCGTCGCGATGGGGTTCACAGAAGTGGTCACCTACCCGTCTTCATCCAATGGATATAAACTGGTAATGAGGAAGCCGCAATGATTCACCCGGCCGACTACGTCCATTCGCTTCTTATGAAAGGCGAGACCAAGGAGTTAATCAAGATTATTCGGGAGTTTCGTGACAATCTAGATCGTCATATGACTGAGGATCATGCCACGGTGTATAGATTTTCAACCGCATTCTTGACTTCAGTTGTAGGGCAACTTCACAAGCACATTCGCGGACAAGACATACATTCAGATCCCGTGCTGGCGGTTTGGGCAGAGCACGGCTATTTCGGAGTATCCCGCGAACGAATACCGGAAAATCAGGAATACTAGCTCCGAACGGAGCCCGCATCTTCACGTCGGCAACGGTGGCATACGGGGACACCATCACAGGAGCGGAGGGACGAATACCGCCCATTCGCGTACTTGGTTGTCGCTCCTGTGCCGTCAGACGACACAAAATTTGAGCCTGATGTGCTAGAATTTAATCCGCTCCGTGTGCGGTGGGTTCAAAGCCTTGTATTTCATGAGAATATTCTACATTCCCGGTTGGGCATGCTTGGTACATATGGCGATTGCATACTCGCTGTAGACGAGGTGTGGGGCTTTTATATTATATGCGATGGGCTACTTATTCGGATCGGGCGAGGATTTGAGGACTCTATCAAGAATATGGTTTATGCCTGCGAACCGCTGGTCAGAATGACCCCTTGATGCGGACGATTTTCACCGTTGCCGTGCCTCCGCTAACGTGGGAGGCGGGGCTGCGTTCGCGGGGGATGTCGCCACGGTGATGGGAGGAGAGGGCTTGTTGTTCAAAGTCCAAAAATGTACGACCGCCCTGACGAAGACGGCAAAGTATTTCGTCAGGGCGTCATTCGATAAATTGCTTCCGCTCGGTGCTCCCAAGATTCCAGCTCAGACACCTTCCCATCCTCACAATTCTCGACCGAATCGCACTTCTGACATGGCGCAGACCCCACCCTCTCGGGCATGATGCCCACCGGTTTCTCCGCTCGGCGGGACACTGTTGCGTCCGATAATCATCCGCTTTGCGCATCCGTGCGCGTTTGTTGCTCCTACTCGGGCGGGCAAAGCGGAATCGGGCCGTTCACACCTCGCTTCGCGGTTGGCCTCTCGGCTCGGGGTCCGCATGGCCGCCACACGATTTGACCGAAACGAACTCGCGGCCGCAGTTTACGACGCCGCCGTTCAACGGGCGTTGTCACTCGTTCCCCGCCACTCGTGGGAGGCCGAAGAGGTCGCCGTGAACGCGGCCACCGACGCTATCCTGTGGTGTCTCGATCACGCCGACGATGCCGGGGACTGGCCAGCGTTGGTTCGGTCTCAGGTCGCAACGTTCGTCCGCCGGCGGATGAGTAACTGGCGAAAACGGCAACGCCCGCGCGCGGCGTTGTGGGCGGCGGTTCCCCTCCCGACCGGGGACGAGGAGCCACTACCGCGCGAGACGCAAGACCCGTCGGGGTGTGGCCGGCTGACGTTCGAGGTGGTGGATTGCCTCACGTCGCCGGCGAACTGGATCAGGTATGACCATGACGAGAAGTTGGAGGATCGAATCGACGAGAACTATTGGGAGGCGTTCCCGCCATTTGACCGGTCCCGGCTTGCGTGGGAACAGCGGGAGGCGGTGGCCACGTTGCACTACTTGGAGGGCAAATCGGTCGCGGAAGCGGCTGGGATCATGAACATCCCGGAACGAGCGGTCCGGCTTCGATTGGCCGAGTTCAACATTCTGGACCCGGCCGAGATCGACATTGAAGAGGACTCCCATGCCGACGATGCGACGGCGGCCGCGCAGTCGGCCGCGCGTCGGTTGGACGAAAAGCGAGTGCGGCGGGAAGCGTGGCACCACGCGCGGGCGTGGCAGCGGGTCGAAGCAGTCCGGCTGTACTACACGGAAGAGTGCTCGACCCGCGAAGGGGCCGACCGGCTGGGCGTCAGTGAGGGGACGTTCCGCACGCTCTTGAACGAGGCCGGGGAGATACTCGCCGGTCCCCGAATCGCACCACCGCATCGTTCGCAGGCGAAGCGACTCACCAACTCCTGAACCCTCCGGGACCGTGTCCGCGTCGACCCCCAACGGCGCGAGTCGACCGAGCCGTTCGCGCCGACGGAGTGAAAGCGATCCACCGCTTGCGGCGAACCGCGACCGATGCCGATTCCCTGAACCAACGACGAAGCCGAGCGTACCCGCGCTCGGCTTCGTCGTTGGTTGAAGGTTGAGGGCGGTTCGCCGTACCTTCCCGATGCACTGGTCGGCGACGACGACGTGCGATGACAAACCCCATTCCACCACCGAGGACACGCGATGATGGCAACCAGACCGAACCCGAACTCATCGATTCCCGCCGGCTCTTCAAGATGCTCGGCGTCAGCGAGGCTCACGGCTTCCGGCTCAAGGCCGCCGGGAAGCTGCCGTTCCCCGTCCGGCTCGGCCGGTCGGTACGCTGGCCGCTGGCCGAAGTGCGGGCGTGGCTCGCCGAGCGCGGGCCGACGGGCGAACTTCTCACCGCGAAGGAATGGGCCGAACGCCGAAGCAAGTAACCACCTCCCCGACCGACCCAGACCCGACCCCGTTTCACCCCAACCAAACGCAGACCCCGTGCGCGGCAACGCTCGGGTTTCCGGAGGGCCATCGACGTGTCACACCATCAGACTCCACCGCCGGGGCAGGGCGCGACCCCTGCAGCCGGGTCCGACCTGTTCCCCGACCGGGTGATGTCGCCCGGCATCGCCCGCGAACGCCTGTGGCTGATCGAGGCGCACGAGGCGGCCGAGCGGGCGCACCACTTCGCGCTCGTCATGACGCCGCCCGGCGACCCGCGGCGCGAGCGGGCCGCCCGCGCGGTGAAGGAGGCGGCCGACCGCTACGAACTGCACCGGGCGGACGCCGTCGCCGGGTTGCTCGCGACCCTTCGCGACGCGGCCGAACTCCACCCCGGCCGGTTGTCCTACCGCATTAGCGACACGGAAGGTATCCGTCGGCTTCGCCGGCGGGTTCGCCGACTCGAAACCATTGTCGCTGGGTTGCTGGCAGAACAGGGGGTGACGGTATGAAACGACGCGACTCCACCAACGCGATCTTGCGTCAAGCCCTGGCGAAAAGGCCGGCACCGTCGCCGTCATCCCCGCCGGCCACGTCACCCCCGGCGATGCCCCCAACGCTCGGCGACCGCTACCGGCCGTTCCCGACGGACGCACTTCCGCCCCGGCTCCG
>CAYUHJ010000178.1:0-12586 GCA_964444365.1 uncultured Alcaligenaceae bacterium
TCGCAATCGCTGAAACGGGATGGAGGTTGACCCCTCACCCCCGCCCCTCTCCCCAACGGGGAGAGGGGAGAAAGAACAACACGTCACCGTAACTCTGTCTCAATCCACGTACCGGAACTCCGCCGCGGCGAACAGCGCCTGGGCGAACGCCGACCACGCCGTCTTTTGCCCGTCCTTCCCCTTCACGCCGGTCTTGGCTTGGGCCTGCGTGAACCGGGTCAGGAACCGGTCGGCCGCGTCCGCCTCCCGTTGGGTCGGCGGGCGGCCGTAGGCGAGGCGGAACCCCGCGTCGATCCGTTCCGTCACGGACGTGTACTTCGCCAGCAGCCGGTCCGCCGTCGCGTCGGCGAGCTTCATCACCTCCGGGCTGTTCAGCAGGTACAGGGCCTGCGACGGCACGGACGTGTCGTCCCGCGCCCCGGTCACGAGGCTGGGCTCCGCGAAGTCGAACAGCTCCAGCGCTTCCGGGATGTGGTCGCGGATCACCGGCAGGTAGACCGACCGGTGCGACCCCGCGGTCATGCGGTCCATCCCGCCGAACCGCTCGACCGCCTGAACGAGCCCCTCGAACTTCTGGACCGGGGAGCCGACCGCCGGGGTGGGGTCCAGGGTGCCGGAGACGGCCAGCATCGCGTCGCGGATCGCCTCCGCGTCGAGCCGCCGCTTGCTCATCCGCCAGAGGGATTCGTTGTCCGGGTCGATCGCGGCGTTCCCGGCGTGGTACTGGGAACTCATCCGGTACGCCCGCGTCAGGACGAGGCCCTTCACGAGGGCCTTGGTGCTCCAGCCGGTGTCCGCGAACCAGACGGCGAGGTGGTCCAGCAGTTCCGGGTGGGTCGGCTTGCGGCCGGTGGTGCCGAAGTTGTCCGGGGACGCGACGAGCCCCCGGCCGAACAGGTGGCCCCAGACGCGGTTGACGTACACGCGGGCCGTCAGCGGGTTGTCCTTCGACGCGACCCAGTCGGCGAGTTCCTTCCGGCCGCTGCCGGACTTGATCGCCGGGGCCGGGCCGGGGCCGACGACCCGGACGAACCCGCGGGGGACCACGTCGCCGAGCTTGGTCAGTTCCCCGCGGACGTGGACCGGGCTGTCCTTCGCGAACATCTTGTCGGCCACGCCCATCGCCTGCTTCTTCGGGGTGCCGTCGTCCTCGTAGCTCTTCACCTGCCGTTCCAGGGCGGAGATCTGGGACAGGACCGCGACGGCCCGGACGGGGTTCGCCTTCTGCACGTCCGCGAGGTCTTTCTTCAGGTCCGCGAGGCGGTCCTTCAGGGCGGCGAGTTCCTTCTTGCCGAGCGGCGTGCCGGCCGGCACGTCGGCCCCGGCGGGGAGGTCGATCAAGGGCGCGGACTGCCGGACGAGCAGCCCGCCGGGCGTGCCGAACCGCGTCTCGGTGCTCAGGAAGATGCCGGCCAGGGCGTAGTAGTCCTTCGTCGGGACCGGGTCGAACTTGTGGTCGTGGCACCGGGCACACGCGACCGTCAGCCCGAGCATCGCCTGGGAAAACGCATCGATCTGCTCGTCGGCGAGGTCGAGCGCGAACTGTCGGCTGTTCGGCTCGTTGTGGGACTTCGGCCCCACCGCCAGGAACCCGGTCGCGATCGTCTGCTCGGCCTTCTGCGCGTCGGACTTCGCGGGCAGCAGGTCGCCGGCGAGTTGCTCCTTCAGGAACCGGTCGATGGGCTTGTCGTCGTTGTAGCTCTTCACGACGTAGTCGCGGTACCGCCAGGCGTGGGGGTAGACGACGTTGCGTTCCTTCCCGCTGCTCTCGGCGTACCGGGCCACGTCCAGCCAGTGCCGGCCCCACCGCTCGCCGAACGCGGGGGACGCCAGCAGTTTGTCGACGACCTTCTCGAACGCGGTGTCGGACTTGTCCAGCAGGAACGCTTCGACGTCCGCGGGCGTCGGCGGCAGCCCGGTCAGGTCGAAAGTCACGCGCCGCAGCAGCGTCCGCCTGTCCGCGTCGGCGGCCGGGGTCAGGCCCTTCGCTTCGAGCTTCGCGAGCAGAAACTTGTCGACCGTGGACGCCGGCCACTTCGCGTCCTTCACGGCGGGGGGCGCGACCTGCTTCGGCGGCTGGAACGCCCAGTGCTCCCGGCCCTTCGCGATGTCGATGGCGTCCGGCTTCTTCCCGCCCTTGCCGGTCCGCGGGTCGGGGGCACCCATTTCGACCCAGGTCTCGAAGTCCGCGATCGCGTCCGCCGACAGCTTGTCCTTGGGCGGCATCACCTTCATGCCGCCTTCCCCCTTCAGCGCCTGCACGAGCAGGCTCTTCTTCACGCTCCCCGGCACGACCGCCGGCCCGGTGCTGCCGCCGTCGCGCGTCCCGGCCCGCGTGTCGAGCAGGAGCCCGCCCTTCGGCCCCTTTTCCGTCTCCGCACTGTGGCACGAGTAGCACTTGTCCACGAGCACGGGGCGGATCTTCTTCTCGAAGAACGCGACCTGTTCGGCGGTCGGCTCCTTCCCCTCGGCGGCCGGGGCGTCGGGCTTCTTTTTCTTTTTGAAGAACCCGAACGGGTTCCTGGGGCGGTCGTCCGCGGTCGGGTCGACGAACGGGTTTTTCTTCGGCGCGTCCGCGGGCTTCGGGTCGTCCGCAAGCCCGACGGCGGCGAGCGCGAGCAGGGTGAACGCGAGGGCGGGTCGGGTCACGGCGGGGCCTCCGGACGGTGTCGGAAGGGATACCCCGGAAACACGGCTAAGATTCGAGTGTTACGGGAAACCACCCAGGACCCGATCGCCGAGCGGTCGGGCCGGCCGGGTGCGAATGGTCGACGGGGCTGCGAGAAGTGTTCGCGGTAGGCCGCGTGCCACCGGGCGACCCACGCGGCCCGATCGGTCGGCGAAGGTCACCCGTCACCCACGTCCGACCATTCCGACGGACGGGGCGGAGAGCAAGCCGGCGCTGACGACATCGTCCGGGTGGCAAAAGTGATCCGCGAAGATGGCATGGGAATGTGAGACGACCACAGGGTCCGCGATCCCAGCGCCAAATCCAAACGCAAAGAAGGTTACAGGGGGAAATTCAAAATGACCCTGAAGCGGAGAGGGCGGGATTCGAACCCGCGGTACAGTTTTACCCGTACGCCGCTTTAGCAAAGCGGTGCTTTCGACCACTCAGCCACCTCTCCCGGTGGTCCCGGCGGTCGAGCCGGGACGGTGGAATCCTAGCACCTCCGGCCGACGGCCACAATCCTTCGGCGGGCGGATTTCTCACCCGGCCAGGCACGCCCGCAGGAAGCGGACGCCGTGCTCGATGTCCCGGAACCGGGCGGCCTGGTCCCCGACCTCGCGCTCGATGCAGAGCGGGCCGCGGTAGCCGACCCGCTTCAGGGCTTGCACGAATGAGCGAGTGTTCGTTTGTCCTTGCCCCAGTGGGACCTCCTCGCCCCACGTGCCGGGCACGTTCGGGCGGTTCGCGTCCTTCAGGTGGACGCTGCGGATGTCGGGGGCGAGCAGGTCCACGGCCTCGAGCGGGTCGTCCTTGTCGTAGAGCAGCATGTTCGCCGGGTCGAAATTCACCTTCAGGTTCGGGCACTTCAGGTCGTCCAGCGTCCGCCGGAGCAGGGCGGCGGACTCCTGGCCGGTCTCGAACGCGACCGTGACGCCAACGTCTGCCGCGAGCCGGGCGACCGTCGCCAGCGTGTCCAGAAACGCCGAGCGGCCCTCGGCCCCGACCGCGGGGATGAACCCGGCGTGGAGCATGAGGTCCGTGAGGCCCAGGTCCCGGGTGCGGGTGAGCGCCCACTTGAACCGGTCGATCCGCTCGGGCCGGGTGGCCGGGTCGCCGAACCCGCCGGTGCGTTCGATCGTCTGGGGGGTGGTGTAGTCTTCGCCGGGGAAGCCGAGCATCGCCCCGCTCATCCGGAACCCGGCGGCCCTGGCGGCCGCGGGCATGGCGTCCCCCTCGTCCCAGGCGGCGTGGTGGGGGTCGCCGCACGCGATCTGCACGACCGCGATGCCGAGGCGGTCGAGGAACCCCTTCAGTTCGGGGATGCTCGTCACCTGGAGGGACCAGCTGCAGACGCCGATGGCCAGGGGTTCGGTGGGCATGGCGGCACTCCGGGGAGAGGGGGTTCAGGGTGTCATCTTCGGGGTGGCAGGGTGGGGTCGGCAAGGGAAATCCGACCCGGATGGGCGGGTGTCGGGAACGGCGGCTCTTCGTCGGAAACCCGGACCCGAGTCGGGTTTTCCGACAAGATTTCGGGTGCGGTCGCGAGGGAGAAGCCGGGCAGAGAAAAATTTTTAACTGATATGCCACAATGACTTGCGACACAAATCCAGACCGGCAATCCGTCCCGGCGCGCGAGATGCAATAGGTCGTGACGCCCAAGACGACGACTGCCCACAGTCGACACTTCACCCGAACACCTGGACTCACGCTCCATCGCCCACGGAGCGCGGCCCGGGGGTTCCGGCGGGGACGGTTCGCCCAGCCGTCCACCGGAACCCCCGGTTCGGACCGGGACTTCCTCCGGGACTTCAGTCCGACAGCACGTCCGAACCATTCTGTCGATCCGAGGATCGCGGCTTGAAGGCGGTCACTCCGCCGGCTCGATCACCGCCGACATCGAACCCTTGCAGCGCTTGATGGAGGGGTCCGGGCCGTAGCTGTGGATCTGCTCCTGTTTCAGTTCGGCGTGTTCCATTGTCGTCGTCAGCACGATCGCCCGGCCGGCGGTGTCGACTTCGCGGGCCAGCAAGAACCCCTTCTCCAGCGGGTGTCCGAATAGTTCCTTCAGCATCAGGATGACGTACTCGTAGCTGTGGTCGTCGTCGTTGAGCAAGATGACGTGGTAGGGCGGCTGGAACCGGAGCTTGCGGTCGGTGGCTTCTTCGGTTTCCGGCAGGGTGGTCGATCCGCTCATGGCTCGGTCCCCCTTCAGGACTGCGTGGCGTTCGATGGCAGGATCGCGGACGGCGGCTCGTCGAGCCGGGTCGAGCCGGGGGCCGGCTTCAGCCCGTCCACCCGGCCGAACGTGACGATCGCGATGTCGTCGTTCTGCGCCCGGCCGGCCGCGTGCTGCCGCATCACCCGGACCAGTCGCTCGCCGGCGACCGCGGGCCGGGGTTCGTACAGTTTACCATCCGGGGCGAGCGCCCGCTTGACCCCCGGGAAGCCGAACATCTCCCCGGTCGGGCTGTTCGCGTCCGTCACGCCGTCGGTCATCACGACGAGCGCCTCGCCGGGGTGCAGGGTGACGACCTTCGCCCCGTACTCGAACCCCGGCATGAGGCCGAGCGGGATGCCGCTCTCGGCGTCGGTGATCGCGTCCGCGAGTTCGCCGGTGGCGTAATTGAACCGCTGGGGGTTGATGTGCCCCGCGTTCACGATCGTGACGGCGTGCGTCTCCGGGTCGAGCACCAGGGCCGCCAGCGTCACGAAGCGGTCGCCGATCCCGCCGCGGATGAGCTGGTCGTTCAAGAGCGCGACGGCCCGGGCCGGGGTCGGCTCCGTCAGCAGGCAGAACCGCGCCTCGGCGCTCAGTTTCGCCATGAGCAGCGAGGCGGGCACGCCCTTCCCGGCCACGTCCCCGAGCACGACGGCGAGCTTGCCGCCGGGCAGCGCGATGAAGTCGTAGTAGTCCCCGCCGACGGTCTGGGCGGCGCTGTAGAAGCCGTAGAACTCGTAGCCGGCGATCTGCGGCACGGTCTGCGGCAGGAACCCGAGCTGGACCTTCTTCGCGATCTCGATCTCCTGGAGCTGCTTCTCCCGCGAGACGAGCGCCTTCATGGCGTCCGCCTTTTCGATCGCCACCGACGCGAGGTTGGCGACGGTCGTCAGCAGCTTCAGGTCGTCTTCCTTGAACTTCTTGGCGAAGTCCTGGGTGTCCAGTTGCAGCGCCCCGAGCGGCTTGCCGTCCGCCCCGGCGAGGGGGACGCACATCACGGACCGGATGCGGAACTCCGCGATGGACTGGGCCGCCCCGAGGTTGGCGTCCGAGGACGCGTCTTCGCTCAGGTACGACTGCATGGATTCGAGGCACTTCCGCACGATCGTCTTGCTGAACCGGTCCTCGGCGGCCGCCGACCGGCGGTTCTTCACCGCCTTCGGGATCGGCCGGCCGGTCTCGTCGAGCAGCAGGATGAAGCACCGGTCCGCCTGCCGGAAGACGCCGAACAGCGTGTCCGCGACCTGCGGCAGCAGCGCGTCGAGTTCCAGGACCTTCGACAAACTCACGCTGATGTCGAGCAGTGCCCGGAGCCGCTCGGACGGCTGGGCGTCGAGGAACTGCTGGGCCGCGTTCCGGTGGATCGAGTGCTGGACAGTGGTGACCGCTTGCTCGGCCTCGGACTCGTCGCTGGACGGCGGCCCGCCCCGGCCGAACTCGCGGGGCAGCGGGGTCGGGCCGGCGGTCCGCTCGTCCTGGAACCGGAACAGGTAGTCGCAGATCTTGATGCGGTCGTCGTGCTTCAGCGCGACCGGGGGGCCGACTTCCTTGTTGTTGAGGAACGTCCGGTTCCGGCTCTTCAGGTCTTCGAGGACGTACTGCCCCTGGCGGAGCAGCAGCTGCGCGTGCTTGCGGCTGACGGAGTTGTTCGGGATGACGACCCCGCAGCCGTCGTCGCGGCCGATCACGATGTTGTCGCCGACCAGGGGGAACGTCTGACCCGATACCAGCCCGCCCGGCGATTTGATGAGGATCAGTGACGGCATTGGGCAACGCGAGTGCGGTGGGAACGGCGCGACAGTCCGATCTTACCGGTCCGGTCGGGTCCGGTCCAGAATTCTCCCCGCCGGCCGGGGGTTTCGGAAATCTCCTAAGATTTCCCCGGTGCCGGCGAACCACCGGGTTGAAACCCGTCTCCCCGTTCCGGGGTACGATTGGCATGAGGGGGGCCGCGTGACCGCAGACGACGACCTCGTCCGACGGTGCCTCGGCGGCGACCCGGCCGCCATGCGCGACCTCGTCGAGCGGTTCCAGAGCGACGTGTTCGCCGTCAGCGTCCGGATGCTCACCCACCGGCACGACGCCGAGGACGTGGCCCAGGAAGTGTTCCTCCGCGTGTTCCGCAGCCTCGGCCGCTGGGACGCGACCCGCCCGCTCCGGCCGTGGATCCTGGCGATCACGGTGAACCGGTGCCGAACCTGGCTGGGGAAGCGCGGCAAGGTGCCGGAACCGGTCGAACACGTGTCGGACGTCCCCGCCCGCCCGGACGCGGAGCCGCCGTCCGAACTGACGACCGAGATTCGCACCGCGGTCGACGAACTGCGGACGGAGTACCGCGAGGTGTTCGTCCTGTTCCACGAGCACGGCCAGTCCTACGAGGAAATCGCGGACGTGGTCGATCGGCCCGTCGGGACAGTGAAAACGTGGTTGCACCGGGCACGTTCGCAGGTTTTGGAGCGGCTTCGCCGTCGGGGGTTGGGGCCGGAGGAAGTGAAAGAAGAGAAGAATTCTTCCTCCCCCCTCCCCGTAGCGGAGAGAGGCCGGGGGTGAGGGGTGAACTCAGACCCCGATCAGTGACTTCAAACGGGTGAAGGTTTCCCCTCACCCCTAACCCCTCTCCCCAACGGGGAGAGGGGGACGGAACCGAGAATGCCCATGCGACCCGAAGTATCCCCGAACCCGTGCCTCGAATTCGAGGCGGTCGCGACCGCGGTGCTCGACCGCGACTTGCCCCCGTCCGCGCTCGAGTCTCCGCACGCTTCCGAGTGCCCCGCGTGCCGGGAACTGGCCGGTTCCGTGCAACTGTTGCTGTCCGCTTTGGCGTCGCCGTTGCCCGCGCCGCCGGACGGGTTTGCGTTCCGGGTCGTGGCCGCCGCCGTCCGCGACCGTAAACGGCAACTCCGACTCCGCTGGGCGAAACGCGCCGGCGGGTTGGCCGTCGCCGCCGCCGTGGTGTTCGCCGTGTACCTGGGAACGAAGCCGCCGGTCGCCGTGTCTAAGCCCGAAGTGGCGGTGAACGTGCCGAAGCCAGAGCCGGTCCCGCCGCCCCGACCGGCGCGGGTGTCCGACAAACTCGCCGAGGCGGGCGAAGCGTTCGCGGCGATCACGCAAAAGACCGCCGACGAAGCCCTGGCCCCGACGCGAAACCTCTTCCCGATGCCGGAACCCGTCGCGTTGCCGCCCGTCCCCGAGATCGTCCCGCCGACGGACCCCCTCGCCCAGCTACCGGGTGCCGCCAAGGCCGGGCTCGAACCGGTGACGTCTTCGGCGAAGCGAGCGTGGAACGTGTTCGTCCGCGATGTCGTGCCGGGGAAGGGGAGTTCGTGAGAAGTTTGTAGGGTGGGTCGAGCCGCTTCGGCGAAGACCCACCGTTCCCGCGAGGAAGCGGTTGCCATTCCGGTGGGTCTTCGCCGAAGCGGCTCGACCCACCCTACAAGAGTTCCCCGCCATGCCGATGCTTCGCCGATTCCTCGTGCCGGTTCTGCTCCTCGTCGCGGCGGGGCGGGTGAGTGCCGATCCGTCCGACGAGGTGTTGCGGCTCGTGCCGGCGGACGCGACGATTTGCTTGCTCGTTCAGAACGCACGCGAACACGGCAAAGCCCTGGAAGCGTCCCCGTTCGCGGCGTGGTTCCCGACTTCGGACATCGGCAAAAAACTCCTCGACCCGAAGGAAATCGACAAGCTCCGCGGGGCCGAGCAGTTCCTCAGCACCCTCCTCGGCGTGAAACTCGACGAACTCCGCGACGACGTGTTCGGCGACGCCGTCGCGTTCGTCTACGTCGGCGGGCCGCCCGAGAAGCCAGACGACGAAGGGGGGCTGATCCTGATTCGCCCGCGGAAGAAAGACGTGCTCCTCAAGCTCGTCGACAAGCTGAACGACCTGCAGACGCAGTCCGGCGAACTCAAGGGGCTGTCCAAGAAAGCCCACCGCGACCGGCCGTACACGTCCCGCGACAAGGTCGGCGGCGGGGCCGAGTTCTACGCGGTTGTCGGCGACGTAGTCGCGTACTCGCACCAGGAACGGTTGATCCGCGCCGTCCTGGACCGCGACGCGGAGAAGGATGCGTCCCCCATCGCGGCCGGGCTGAAGCGGCTCGGCGTGCGGGACAAGTTTCTTGTGGCTTGGCTGAACCCCCGGTGGTACGACGCCGCGTTCGCCGCCCAGGCGACGTCCACCAAAGACCCGGCGGAGAAAGCGTTTCTCGCGGAGTTCCGCAAGACGTGGGCGACCCAGGACGCCGTCGCGGTGTTCGCCCACCCGGCGAAGAACCTGGAACTCGGCGTCGCCGTGTCGTTCCCGGACGGCCGACTCCCTCCGCTGCTGGCCGCGTTCGGCGAGTCGTCGGACCTCGGGGCCGCGGTCCCGGCCGACGCCGCGGTCGCCGTCTGCGGCCGGGCGGACGTGCCGAAACTGCTGAAGGCTATCGGCGCGTTCCTGCCGGAACCCGCCCGCCGGGACGCGGTCGACCACGTCGCCCGGACGATCGGCCCCGTCTTCGGGAAGGACAAACTCCCCGCCGTCCTCCGCGGCATCGGCCCCGACTTCGCCGCGTGGGCCACCCTGCCGGACGCCGGGGCGAAGACGTGGGTGCCCGGCGTGACGGCGGTCGTCAAACTGCGGAAAGACCCCGACACCGGCACCGACGTGCCGAAGGCCGTGGCCCAGGCGGTCGAACTCGGGGCGCAGTTGGCCCGCGTCTCGTACAACCAGTCGCACGACGACCAGATGGAACTGTCCGAGGAAACCCGCGACGGCGTCACCGTGAAGTTCCTCGCGAACGACACATTCTTCCCCCCCGGCGTCCGCCCCGCGTTCGCCCTCCGCGGCGACTACCTCGTCCTTGCGTCGTCCCCGGACCTCGTCTTTCGGTTCGCCCCGCCCGCCCCCGGCACGAAGGCGGACGCCCCGCTGGTCCGCGTCTCGGCCGCCCGCATCCGCGCCTACGTCCTCGCCCACTCCAACAAAGCCGCCGGCTTCCTCGGCCGCGAACCCGCCAAGGACCTCGCCCAACTCGCGGCCGTGCTGGAAGTGTTCGACCGGTTCGACCTCCGGACGACGACCGCCGACGGCATCTGGCGGTTCACCGCGACCCTGGACTTCGCGAAACCGCTGGGGAAGTAGCCCAGTCCGTTTGATCCATTCCGGGGCCGAAGATGTGGCGGAATCGTGTTCTGTTTGTCGCCATCATCCTGTTGACCGCGGTCGGTGGGTCAGTCTGGGCTTTCCGAGAAATTCAGCTGCCAGAGCCATCCGGTCCGCAGACATACACCGGTCGCATTGACGTGGAGCAAACTTACGGTGGCGACTTCTTGTTGACTCCCATCGGCGGGAACTTTTCGGACAGCATCAGCATCTATGTCCACCAGAAAGCGCCTGTCCGCTATCGAGACGGTCGCCCCGCTCGACTTGCCACCGGCCAGATTGTCAGCGTGTGGTGCAGCGGACCCCAAGCTCAAGTCATGCCGCCACGCGCGGGAGCATATTTGGTCGTCGTTGAATCGGACGTGCCCTGACTGGTCCACACGTATGCATTTGGCAAGGGTCACTCGCAAGTGACCGGGAGAACATTCGGCACTCGCGCGAGTGACGCCTACCAATCCCTCCAGCCGTTACAATCCCCCCGGTCGGCACCGCTTCCCCTCGCGGCTCACCGGGGTATAACTCCCCGAACCCCGCGGGCCGGACCGGTCCGGCCGCGGTTCCACCCGGAGTCCCCGGCCATGTCGCTCCGCACCGCGGCCGCCGCCGTCGCCATCATGCTCGTCACCCAAAGCACCTACGCGGACGAGGGGATGTGGCTGTTCAACGCCCCCCCGCTGAAGCAGCTCAAGGAAAAGTACGGCTTCGAGCCCGACGCGAAGTGGCTCGAACACGTGCAAAAATCGTCCGTCCGGTTCAACTCCGGCGGGTCCGGCAGCTTCGTCTCGCCCAACGGTCTGGTGATGACCAACCACCACGTCGGGGCGGACGACCTGCAAAAGCTCTCGACGCCGGAAAAGAACTACCTCCGCGACGGCTTCCACGCGAAGACGCTGAAGGACGAGATCCCGTGCAAGGGGCTCGAACTCAACGTGCTCCAGTCCATCAAGGACGTGACCGCGGAGGTGAACGAGGCGACAAAGGGGCTGAAGCCCGAGGAGGCGTTCGCGGCCCGGCAGAAGAAGATCGGCGAGATCGAGAAGGCGAACGCCGACCCCGCCAAGGGCACCCGGGCGGACGTGGTCACGCTGTTCGCGGGCGGGGCGTACCACCTGTACGTGTTCAAGAAGTACACCGACATCCGCCTCGTGTTCGCCCCCGAAAAAGCGATCGCGTTCTTCGGCGGCGACCCGGACAATTTTGAGTACCCCCGCTACGACCTGGACGTGTGCTTCTTCCGCGTCTACGAGAAGGGCGAGCCGCTGAAGCCGGACCACCACCTGTCGTGGTCCCCGGCCGGCAGCAAGGAGGGCGAACTCATCTTCGTCTCCGGGCACCCCGGCCGCACGAACCGGCAGAACACCGTCGCCGAACTCGAGTACCTCCGCGACACCGGCTACCCGTTCGTGCTGCAACGGCTGAACCGCCTGGAAGTGCTCCTCAAGGCGTGGGTCGACCGCAGCGAGGGGAACCGGCAAAAGGGCGAGGACGAACTGTTCGGCATCCAGAACAGCCGGAAGGCCCGCATCGGCGGGTTGCAGGGCCTGCTCGACCCGGAATTGCTCGGCCGGAAGAAGGCGGAAGAGGAGCGGCTGAAAAAGTTCCTCAACGGCGCGCACGACCAGGACACCGCGACGGCGGAGATGGTCAACAATGCGAAGAAGTCCTTCGAGACGATCGCGACCGCCGAGAAGGAGCGGGCCAGGCTCATCAAGGAAATGACGCTGCTGGAAAACGGGGCGGCGTTCAACTCGCACCTGTTCCAGATCGCCCGCACGCTGGCCCGTGCCGCGGACGAACTCCCCAAGCCGGCCGGCGAGCGGCTCCGCGAGTTCGGCGACGCCCGGCTCGACTCGCTGAAGTTCCAGCTCTTCTCGGACGAGCCCGTCTACGACGACCTGGAAGCCCTCAAGCTCGCCGACGGGCTCACGCTGCTGGCCAACCACTACGGGGCGGACCACGACTTCGTCAAGCAAGTCCTCGCCGGGAAGTCGCCGAAGGACCGCGCGTTCGAACTCGTGTCCGGGACGAAACTGAAGGACGTGGAAGTCCGGAAGAAGCTGTTCGACAAGGGCAAGGCCGCCGTGGACGAGGCGAAGGACCCGATGATCGAACTGGCCCGGCTCGTCGACCCGCAGGCCCGCAAGCTCCGCAAGGAGTTCGAGGCCAAGATCGACGAGCCGAAGCGCGGGGCGTACGCGGCACTCGCCAAGGCCCGGTTCGCCCTGGACGGCGACAAGACCTACCCGGACGCGACGTTCACCCTGCGGCTCAGCTACGGCACCGTGAAGGGGTACAAGGAGGGGAACACCGTGGTCCCGGCGTTCACCACGTTCGAGGGGCTGTACGCCCGCAGCAAGGAGCACGGCAACCGCGACCCGTTCGAGTTGCCGAAGCGGTGGGAAGACCGCAAGGGCAAGCTCGACCTGAGCACGCCGTTCAACTTCGTCGCGACGCACGACATCATCGGCGGGAACAGCGGCTCGCCCGTGGTGAACAAGCAGGGCGAGGTGGTCGGGCTGATCTTTGACGGAAACCTGCAGTCGCTGCCGTGGGC
>CAYUHJ010000179.1:0-12493 GCA_964444365.1 uncultured Alcaligenaceae bacterium
GCGGGCGACCGCCGTGTGGTCCGGCACGTTCCACGCGTACGGGCTCGAACTCCTGAGGAAGTACGGCGGCGAGATCGGGTTCACCCGGCCGCCGAAGCTACTCGACCGCACCGACAGCCTGATGCTGCTCGAAGAACTCCTGCCGCAGCTCGGGCTCCAGCACCACCTGAACCTGTACGACCCGGTGCTGCCACTCAAGTCGCTCCTGGGCGCGATCGGCCGCGCCAAGGACGAACTCGTGTCGCCGGTGCGGTACGCGGAGCTCGCGCGGGCGATGGGCGACGCGGCCGCGACGGACGAAGACGAGGAGGCCGCCGAGAAGGCGATAGAGGTCGGCCGCGTCTACACGGTGTACGACCGCACGCTCCGGGAGCGGGGCCTGGTGGACTTCGGCGACCTGGTCGCGCTGCCCGTAACCCTGCTGCGAGACAACCCCGAGGTTGCCGAGGCGGTGCGGGCCGAGCGGGCACACGTCCTGGTGGACGAGTACCAGGACATGAACCACGCCAGCAGCCAGTTGCTGAGGGGGATCGTGACGCCCGGGCGGGGGCCGTGGGTGGTCGGCGACGTCCGGCAGGCCATCTACCGCTTCCGCGGGGCGTCCCCGCTGAACATGACGCGGTTCGCCGACGACTTCCCCGGCGCGGCCTTCACCGACCTGTCGGTCAACTACCGCTCGGGCGGGAGGATCGTCCGCACCTTCGAGACGTTCGGCCGGCAGATGGTCGCCGGCCGCGTTTCCTCCCAGAAGAGCCTCTCCCCCCACCGCGGCGAAAACACGGGCGCGGTGACGTACGACATCGCCGCGACGCGCGAGGCGGAGGCGAACGGGGTCGCCGAACGCATCCGGGCTCACGTGTCGGGAGGCGGCCGGTACGCCGACCACGCGGTGCTGGCGCGGTCGCACATCACGCTCGCGCGGCTCGTCCGCCACTTCGAACGGTGCGGGATCCCGTGCCTCTACTTCGGGGACTTCTTCGAGCGGCCCGAAGTCCAGGACCTGCTCGCGCTGCTTTCCCTGGTCGCCGAGCCGCACGGGCCGGCGCTCATGCACGTCGCCCAGTTCCACCAGTACGGGGTGTCGCACGACGACATCGTGACGGTCTTCGCGTGGCGGCGAGCGCAGAAGGTATCGACCATCGACGCGCTCCGGCGACTGGACGAGATCGATGGCGTCAGCCCCGACGGGCGGCCCCGCCTCGCGCGGCTGCTCGCCGATGTCTCGTTCGCCGACTGGCCCATGCCCCCGCACCGGTTCCTGACGAATTACTTGTTCGGGCGTCCGGACCCGCTGCGCCGGTTGCTCGCCGACGGGAGCGTGGCCGGTCAGCAGCGGCTTCTCGCCGTTTACCAGCTCCTCCAGTTCGCGTTCGCCTTCAAGGCACCCAAGGGGTGTGACCCGAAGCGGGCGTTCCTCGACCACGTCCGCCGGCTCGAGGTGCTGGACGAGGAGAAGCAGCTGCGGCAGCTCCCGGCCGCGGCCCGCGACATCGACGCGGTGCGGCTGATGACGGTGCACGCGAGCAAGGGGCTCGAGTTCCCGGTGGTGCACCTGGCGACGCTGGGGAAGGGGCAGTTCCCTCTGAAAAACCAGGCGGAGGCGTGCCCGCCGCCGGACGGCATGACCCGCCCGGACGATCTCCTGACGAAGGGGGCCGAGGAGGAGAGCCTGTTCTTCGTCGCCCTGTCCCGCGCCCGCGACGCCCTCCACCTGTCCCGGTCCAAGAAGAACGGCGGCGTGAACGCCACCCCGTCGCCGTTCCTCGACCCGATCGCCGGGCACCTCCCGGGCGTCGTCGACGGTGCGGCCGGCTGGGCCGAACCGGGGCCGTCGGACCCGCCCCACCCTCGCCTCGCGCCGGGGCCGACGCGGACGACCTGGGCCGCATACGAACTCGAAGCGTACGAGCGCTGCCCGCGGCAGTTCTACTACGCGCACGTGCTCGGACTGCCGGGCACCGACGAGCGGTCGGTGTACCTCCGGTTCCAGTCGGCGATCCGCGCGAGCGTCGGGTGGCTGAGGGGCGTGCCGTCGGCCGAGGAACGCCGCGCCGGCGTCGCCGCCCGGTTCGACTCGGACTGGGCCGCCCACGGGCCGGTCGACCACGCGTTCGAGCCGATCTACCGGCCGATCGCGCGGCGGATGATCGACCACGCGGTGGCCGCGATGGAGGGCGAGAGCCTGCCGCACGAGCGCACCGTCAGGCTTCCCGACAGCGGGACGGTCGTCAGCTGCGGTGCGGACGGCGTGCAGCGGACCGCGGCCGGCCCGGTCGTGCTGCGGCTCAAAGCGAGCCGGCTCGCGAAGACGGAGAAGTCAAAGACCAAGTTCGACCTGGTGCAGGCCGCGGTGTGCAGCGACGACGGCGTCGAGGCCGTCACGCTCACGCACGTCTCGCTGCTCACCGGCGACCGAGTCAGCAAGACGACGACGCGAAAGGAGCTCGAGAAGGTACTGCGGAAGTTGGAAGTGCTCGTCCAGAACGCGGCGGCCGGGGACTTCGCGCCCGCGCCGGCGAGGGACGACGAGTGCCCGACCTGCCCGTACTTCTTCGTCTGCCCGTCCCACGGCACGCCGCTGTAACGCCCAGTCCGTTTGCTGATCGGTTCCGGTTCCTCGCCGTCGGGGTTGGTGGCGCTTTGTCGTCCGCCAACCCCGACGGCGTTTTCTTCGGCACGCCGCACTTTTTCTCGCAGCTGCTTTCCGGTCCGGTTCGGCTCCCGGTTGAAGAAGGGTAGAGGCGAAACAACGCCGTCAACCCGACAGGAGAACCGACCATGCCGACCGTTCAACTCTTCCTCCAGTACGAAGGCCACCGCCGCGTGGAGCTGATCCAGCTCGACGAGAACGCGACGGTCGCCGACGTGCTCGAAGCCGCCCGCCGCGCCGGGCTCCCCGACGACCGCAAGGAGGGCGCGTGCGTGTTCGGGCACGACGCGGACGCCCCCTTCGACCCGGCCGTGACCCTGAAGGCCGCGGGCGTCCGCGACAAGCACCGGGTCCACGTGCACCGGTGCAAGAAGGTCGAGGTCACGCTCCACTTCAACGAGCGGACCGAGACGCTCGCGTTCCCGCCCGCGGCCACGGTGGACAAGGTGAAGAAGGAGTTCGTGAAGGCGATCCGCATGTCGCCGGTGGACGCCACCGAGCACGTGCTCCAGCTCTGCGGGAGCACCGACCGGCCGGACCCGGACACGCACATCGGCTCGCTCGTGTGCGGGTGCTGCTCGCTGTGCTTCGACCTGGTGCCCATCAAGCGGATCGAGGGCTAGCCGATGGAAGCCGTTGCCGTCCGGCCCGACGAGCGGGCCCTCCGCGCCGACCTCGACGCGGGTCCGTTCCAACTGGGGGTGTGCCTCGGCCGCTGGCGGCCCGGGGCGATCGAGTGGCCGTTCGTGCAGGTCGCCGTCGCGGCGGCGGAGCGCCCGGGCGGCCCGCCCGAATTTTGGTTCCGGTTCGACTGCGCCGGCTACCCGCAGCAGGCGCCGACGGCGCGGCCGTGGGACCCGGACGCGAACGCGCCGCTGCCGACGAACCGCTGGCCGGCGGGGCGGTCGCTCGTGCCGTCCGTGTTCCGGCCCGACTGGCAGAACGGCACCTGCCTCTACCTGCCGTGCGACCGGGTGAGCGCGGCGGGCCACGAGAACTGGCGCACGGAGCACCCGTCCTGCGTCTGGTCGCAGACGGAAGGGATCGTGCTCTACCTGCGGAAGCTCCACGAGCTCCTGAACTCGGGCGACTACACGGGGGTGCGGAATGGCTGAGTCGAAGATCGTCTTCCCCCGCTCGCTCTGGTACGGGTGCATGGCCGAGCTGAAGCGGCGGGGCCGCGGCCGCCACGAGAGCGGCTGCTTCGTGCTCGGCACCGTGGGCGGCCGGCGGAAGCGGGCGGTCCGCTGCGTCTACTACGACGAGCTCGACCCCGAGGCCTACTCGAGCGGCGTGTGCGTCCTGGACGGCAACGCCTTCCCCAAACTCTGGGAGACGTGCCGTGCCGAGGGGCTGACCGTTTTGGCCGACATCCACACGCACCCCGGCGAGCCGTATCAGAGTGACGCCGACCGCCGGAACCCGATGGTCGCCCGGTCCGGCCACGTCGCCATCATCGTGCCGCGGTTCGCGGACGGGTCCATCTGGCGGCACCGACTCGGCGTGTACCGCTACGAGGGCGACCACAGGTGGACGAACCTGAGCGGGTGGCGGGCCCGCGGGTACCTCAAAGTTCGCTGGAGCTGGAAATGATCACGAACCACATCGCCGCCGCAGACGAAACAACCGGGACGCTGCCCAACGCCGACACGTTGCACCGGGCCGTGAAGATGGCGCTCGACACCGGCGAGGTGGACTCGGTCGCCTCCGGTTACGAGTTGTTCCGCACCTACCGACTCGCGGTTGCGGTCGGGCCGGAGGCGGCGGAGTCGCCGGCGCACCAGGCGGCACTCCTCACGGCCGTGAACACCGCGCGCCGGGCGATGCTCGGCGGGGTGGCCGTGGCCGGCGACCTGGGCGGCCCGCTCGTCGTCCCGCTGCCCGACTGCGAAACGCTCGCGGAGGCGGTGGAGAAGTTGGGCGGGCGGGTCGTCCGGGAGTTGCAGGCCGGCGTTCCCGCGCTCACGATCGGCGGCGGGGCCGTCCGGCCCGACTGCCCCGCGTCGCTCGCCGTCACGTTCGAGGACTGGCGGGGCGGGGTGATCCCGGTGTCGGACGGGCGGCGGCTGGGCGAGGCGAAGGCGATCACGCCGGCCGCGGTCCTCGCCGGCGCGCTCGGCGTGTCGGAGTTGTTCCAGCACGTCCGGGGCAACCCGATGGCCGGCCGGCGGTCGATCGGGCTCTCGCTCTGGGCACCGGAGCACGCGGAGTGGGAGCGTGCTCCGGCGGGCCCGACCTCGATCGTCCTTCCCTCGCGGCTATGGCTCGTGGGGCTCGGGCACTTGGGGCAGGCGTACCTCTGGACGCTGGGCCTCCTCCCCTACCGCGAGCCGGACGAGGTCGAACTGGTCCTGCAAGACATCGACCGACTGACGCCCGCGAACGACAGCACGTCGCTTCTCACCAGCCCGGCGCTGGTCGGGGAGTTCAAGACCCGGGCGATGGCGCGGTGGGCGGAGGCGCGCGGGTTTCGCACGCGGATCGTCGAGCGGCTGTTCCCGGGCGGGATGACCGTAACGGGCGACGAGCCGCGGCTGTTGCTCGGCGGGGTGGACAACGCGCTGGCGCGGGCCGCCTACGAGGACGCGGGCTTCGACTGCGTGATCGAGGCCGGGCTCGGGGCGGGGCCGGCCGAGTACCTCGCGCTGCGACTCCACTCGTTCCCCGCCTCGACTACGGCCCGTGCGAAGTGGGGCGGTAACGTTCGGGCCGTCGGTGACCCCGCGCCGCGAGGCGGCGCGTACGACGAACTCGCCGCGGACGGCATGGACGCGTGCGGGCTCGTGCGGCTCGCGACCCGCACGGTCGGCGCGCCGTTCGTCGGGGCGACGGCCGCGACGCTCGTCGTCGCGGAGGTGCTGCGGCTGCTGAACGGCGGCCCCCTGTACGAGGTGATCGACATGACGCTCCGCGACCCCGCGAGCCGGGCGGCCGTGCCGGCCCGCCACCGCTCGAACAGCTGGAACCCGGGGTACACGACGTGAGCCGGCGTGGCGCACCGCGCGGCGGGCGTCGCGGAGACCCTACGGACGGGCGGCACTCGGGCTGAGTAACTCGTCGCCGCCGTGCCGACAGAAAGCGAAATCCGCACGACCCCGCCCACCGACCCCGAGCCGCGGCGCACCACGCGGCTGCGGAGCGAACGGGCCGAGTTCGACGTAACACCGCCCCGGTCGGAGAGCCGCCCCACCGTCGCCGGCGAGCACGACTTCCAGAACCTGTTCCACGCCCTCCTGCGGGCGTTCTTCGACGACGGTCGAGGAGTGAACGTCGCCGACTACCGGGCCCACCCGGGCGTGCAGGGTCACCGTCTGCCCGGTGTTCGATCCGGACGGGCACACGACTGTGACCCGGAAAACGGGCTGACGCGGGGCGTCCGGCCGGGAGCCGGGTGGCGGCCCGCCTAACCCCGCGGCCACCGGGGGCGAACCGGCCGCCAAAAAAAACCTTGTCGCCCAGCTGGCTTAGCGCCCCGGGAGCTGGCACCCTGCCCGTGGGTCGAGGAATCAAACGTCGTTTCACCTCTCCCGAGTGTTCATGGTCAGACAACGCACGAGTGATTCCAGACCCGACGGCCCGCGGCACACGCCGCGGGCTGTTCTTTACCAGCCGGCCGCCCCCGCGGCCCGCCGCAGCCCCCTGGCGGGCGCGAACGGGTAGCGGCCATGGCGACGACTCACACCAAACACTCGCGCCGCCCGGCCCCGACGGCCGGTGCTACGCTCTTCGACCTCGACACCCCGCTCCACCCCGGAGGATCAGATGATGCTGTACAAGACGATGGCCCTCGGACTCCTCGAAAGCCGGCCCCGGCTACACCACCGACTCAAGGCGGAGCGGCTGCTCCTCCGGACGACGGAGAACCTCGCGCGGGAGTTGAAGGCGGGCCACGAGGCCTGGACGAGGCGGCTGGCCCGGTCGCACCCGCCGCGGGGGGAGGTTCAGGCCGGGAGCGAGGGGCTGGAGCTGGCGCTCTGGGACGTGGAGGACTTGGTGGCCCGGCTCCTCGCCGAGGGGACGGAGCCGGCGGACTTCCCGGCGGCGATCGCGGAGCGGGGCCGGCTGCGGCCCGCCTGAGCCGCCCCCAGCCCACCCTCTTCGACCTGCTCCCGGGGGCGGAGCCCGACCCCATCGGGCCGGCCGTCCTCACGCCCCCGCCGCCGCGGGACGACCAACCGGCCCCGCCGCCCCGTCCCGGAATCGCGGGCGGTGAGAAGGCCAAGGCGGCCGACCTCCTCGCCGCCGTCCGGGCCCTCAAGGCCGCCGAGGCGGACGGGCGGCCCGCGACGCCCGCCGAGAAAGACCTGCTCGCCCGCTTCCCGGGCTTCGGCCCGCTCGCCCGAGCGATCTTCCCGAACCCCCAGACCGGCCGATACCGGGACGCCGGGTGGGAGGCGCTCGGCACCGAGCTCCGGCAACTCCTCACCCCGGAGGAGTACGCGAGCGCCAAGCGGACCACCTTCACCGCCTTCTACACCGCCCCGGCCGTCATGGCGGCCGCCTTCGCCGCCGCCGCCCGGCTCGGGGTGCCGCCCGACGCCACCTTCCTCGAGCCCGGCTGCGGGGTCGGCCACTTCCTCGCTTACGCCCCCCCGGCGGCCCGGTTCATCGGGGTCGAACAGGACCCCGTCTCCGGCCGGATCGCCCGGCTCCTCCACCCCGGGCACGACATCCGGGTCGAGAACTTCCGGGACACCCGCCTGCCCGACGGGGGGATCGACGCCGCGGTCGGGAACGTCCCGTTCGCCGACCTCAAGTACGAGCACGCCGGGCTGAAGCTGTCGCTCCACGACTACTTCCTCGCCAAGGCGGTGGACGCCCTCCGCCCGGGGGGCGTGCTCGCGGCCGTCACCTCGCACTTCACCCTCGACAAGCAGAACGCCGCCGCCCGCGAGTACCTGGCGTCCGCCGCCGACTTCGTGGGGGCGATCCGCCTCCCGTCCGAGGCGTTCAAGCGGGAGGGGACGGCCGTCGTCACCGACCTCCTGTTCCTCCGCAAGCGGGCCGCAGGCGAGCCGGCCCGCCACGCCGCCCCCGACTGGCTCGCCGTCGGCCCGCTCCCCGTCCCCGGGGCTGAGGCGGTGGCGGTGAACCGCTACTTCCTGGCCCGCCCCGAGATGGTACTCGGCACCTGGGCGGTGACCGACACCCTGTACGGGGGCGAGGGGTACAGCGTCCGCGGGGCGGGCGACCTCCCCGAAGCGCTCGCCGCCGCGGTCGGCCGCCTGCCGGAGTTCCCTCCGTTCCAGGCCGCCGCGCCCCGCGGAACGGCGCCGGCAGCCGCCCCCCTGCCGCCGCTCGAGAGGCACGTCACCGAGGGGAGCTTCTTCGTCGCCGACGGCGGGGCCGTCTGCCAGTCGCTCGGCGGGGCGGCCGTGCCGGTCGTCTACGGCGGGCGGCCGCTCCGGGCGGACGGGGGCGTCGTCGGCAAGCGGGTCGCGGCCCTCGTCGACCTCCGCGACCTCGCCCGGCGGGTGCTCCGGTCCCAGAACGAGGCCTGGCCGGAAGCCCACCGGGAGGAGGCCCGCCGGGAGCTGAACCGGGCCTACGACCGGTTCGCCGCCCGCTACGGCCCGGTGAACGCCACCACCTTCTCCGAGACCGCCGACGGGGCCGTCGTCCGGCGGATGCCGAACCTGGTGAAGTTCCGGGAGGACCCGGACGCCATGCTCGTCATGTCCCTTGAGGACTACGACGAAGTGGCGGGGACGGCCGAGAAGGCCGCCGTTATGGTACGTGACGTGGTCGGGCAGACCCCGCCCGTCACCCGGGTCGGGTCCGCCGAAGAGGGCCTACTCGTCTCGCTGAACCAACGGGGCACAGTCGATCTTGCGTTCATTGCGCGCCTCTACGGCCGGCCCGAGGGCGAGGTGGTCCGGGAGCTCGGCGACCTCGTCTACCGCGACCCCGAGTCCGGCTCCTGGCAGACGGCCGACGCCTACCTCTCGGGGAACGTCCGGGCGAAGCTCTCCGTCGCCGAGCGGGCCGGCACGGAGTACGCCCGGAACGCGGACTCCCTGAGGGCGGTCCAGCCGGAGGACGTCCTCCCGGGCGACATCGACGCGAACCTCGGTGCCCCGTGGATACCCGAAACGGACGTCCAGGCGTTCGCGGCCGATCTCTTCCGGGTCGAGCCCGCGTCGGTTCCGGTCGCCCACTTGGCCAAGGACGCCGTCTGGAACCTCGCCGCCGACCCGGCGGCCCTCCGCTCCGTCGCCGCGACGTCCGAGTACGGGACCGCCCGGGCGAACGGCACCTGGCTCCTCGAGCTCGCCCTCAACATGAAGGCCCCGGTGGTGTACGACACCGTCCGCGTCGAGGGCCGCGAGGAGCGGGTGGTGAACAAGGAGGATACTCTCGCCGCCCGGGAGAAGCAGAAGCTCATCAAAGAGCGGTTCCGGGACTGGGTGTTCGCCGACCCGGACCGGACCGAGCGGCTGGTGCGGCTCTACAACGACGCCTTCAACAACCTCCGCCCCCGGCTCTTCGACGGCTCGCACCTCGACTTCCCGGGGATGAACCAAACGGTCCGGCTCCGGCCCCACCAGACGGCGGCCGTGTGGCGCGGGATGACCGCCGGGAACACGCTCCTGGCCCACGCCGTCGGTGCCGGCAAGACGTTCACGATGGCCGCGACCGGCATGAAGATGCGGCAGGCCGGGCTCGTCCAGAAGCCCATGTACGTGGTCCCGAACCACCTCCTCGAGCAGTTCGCCCGCGAGTTCCTCCAGCTCTACCCGAACGCCCGGCTCCTGGTCGCCGCGAAGGAGGACCTGGCCCGGGACCGCCGGAAGCTCCTGACCGCCCGCATCGCCAGCGGCGACTGGGACGGGGTGGTCGTCACCCACTCGTCGTTCGAGCGGATCGGCATGTCGCGGGACTACCAGGAGCGGTTCCTCCGGGACCAGATCGCCGAGTACGACCGGCTCCTCGCCGAGCACGCGGCCACGGGCGGCACCGGCCGGAACCTGATCAAGACCATCGAGAAGCAGAAGGCGGCCCGGGAGGGGCGGCTCAAGGACCTCCTCGCCGCCGAAAAGAAGGACGACGGCCTCGTGTTCGACGAGCTCGGGGTGGACCACCTGTTCGTGGACGAGGCCCACTACTTCAAGAACCTCGAGACCCCGACCAAGATGGACCGGGTGGCCGGCATCCAGACCGGGGGGAGCGAGCGGGCGTTCGACCTCTACATGAAGGCCCGCTACCTCGGCGAGCGGCACCCGGGGCACGGCCTGACGTTCGCCACCGGCACGCCCATCAGCAACACGATGGTCGAGCTCTACACGGCCCAGCGGTTCCTCGACCCGGACGGCCTCCGGACGCGGGGGATCGAGCACTTCGACGCCTGGGCGGCGACCTTCGGGGAGGTGGTGGACACGATGGAGATCGCCCCCGACGGGGCGAGCCTCCGGCCCCGGAGCCGGTTCGCCCGGTTCACGAACCTACCCGAGCTCCAGCAGATGTTCCGGGCGTTAGCCGACGTCCAGACGGCGGACATGCTCGACCTCCCGCGGCCACGCCTGACCGGCGGGAAGCCGGTCGTTATCGGCTGCCCGATGTCCGACGCGCAGCGCGAGCTCCAGAACGGCCTCGTCGAGCGGTACGACCGGCTCCGGTCGGAACGGGTGGACCCCCGGGACGACAACGCGCTCGCCATCACGACCGACGGGCGGAAGCTCGCCCTCGACGCCCGGATGCTCTCCGCCGGTGCGCCCGACTTCCCCGGCTCGAAGGTGAACGCGCTCGTCGAAACGGTCCTCGCCGTCTGGGAGCGGACGGCGGCCGTCCGCGGCACGCAGCTCGTTTTCTGCGACATGGGCGTCCACCCCACCCCGTGGGGGTACTCGGCCTACGACGAGGTGCTCCGAAAGCTCGAGGCCGGCGGCATCCCTCGGGAGGAGCTTGCGGCCGTCGGCGACGCGGACTCGGACGCGAAGAAGCAGGCGCTCTTCGAGCGGGTCCGGTCGGGCCGGGTGCGGGTCGTCCTCGGGAGCACCCAGAAGATGGGGACCGGGACGAACGTCCAGAGGCGGCTCGTCGCGCTCCACCACCTGGACGCCCCGTGGAAGCCGGCCGAGGTCGAGCAGCGGGACGGGCGCATCCTCCGGCAGGGGAACGAGAACGCGGAGGTGGCGGTCTACCGCTACGTGACAGAATGCTCCTTCGACGCCTACATGTGGCAGGCCCTCGAGACCAAGGCCCGGTTCATCGCCCAGGTGATGAGCGGGGACGGGGTGGCCCGGACCGCCGAGGACGTGGGCGGCCAGGAGCTCTCCTACGCCGAGGTGAAGGCGATCGCGTCCGGGAACCCGGCGGTCTTGACGCTGGCCGAGGCCGACGCCGAGCTCAAGCGGCTCGCGCTCCTCAAAAAGAACCACGTCGACGAGCAGTACGTGGCCCGGTGCCGGGTGCGGGACCTCCCGGCCCAGATCGGGAGACTCTCCGAGCGGCTGGCCGACCTCTCGGCCGACAGGGAGACGGCCGCGGCTGGCGCGACCGAGCCGGTGACCGTCGACGGCCGCCCGCTGTCGCGCGAGGACGCGACCCGCGCCCTCGGCCGCCGCCTCGACCTCCTGCCGGCGTCGGTCCGGGACGCGCGCCCCGTGCCGCTCGGGGTCTACCGCGGCCTCCCCTTCGGCCTCGTCCTCCACCCGCACTTCGACCCGGACGTGTACCTCGAAGGGGCCGTCCGCCGCACCGCCTCCCTCCGGGACCACCAGGGGCCGCGGGCCGTCCTGAACGCCCTGGAGCGGCTGGCCGCGTCCTACGACGACGAGTGCGGACGGGTCCGGCAAGACCTCTCGATCGCCGAGTCCCAGCTCCGCGACTACCAGGCCCGGCTCGGGCGGCCGTTCCCGCACGACGGCTACCTGGCCGAGCTCTCGGCCCTCCGCGACGCCCTCAAGGTCGCCCTCTCCGGCGGCGTGGACGACGGTAGCCCGTTGGACGCCGCCGAGATCGCCGCCCGGATCGCCGCGCTCCGGGCCGGGACCACCGCCGCCGCCGCGACCGAGCGGGCGGCCCGGCCCCGCCCCGCCGCCGAGGAGCCGGTCACGGCGCGGATCCGCCGCCGGGCGGAGGAGGCTGGGGGCGTAGGGACGTCGGGCCCGTCCGGCCGGGGGGGCGCGTGACGGGGTCCGGGGAACGGCGGGCCGGGACGGCGGCCGCGGGCGTCGAGGCTCCCTCACCCGCTCGGCGACCGCCGCCCTTCTACGAGCGGGACGGGGTCGTCCTCTACCACGGCGACTGCCGGGACGTCCTCCCCGCACTCGGGCCGGGGAGCGTCGACCTCGTCCTCACCGACCCGCCCTACGGGGCGACCGCCCGGCCGTGGGACACGCCCCCCGACCTGCCGGCGTTCTGGCGGGCCTGCGCCCGGCTGCTCGGGCCGACCGGTGCAGTCGCCCTCACCGCCAGCCAGCCGTTCACGGCGGCCGCCGTGACGAGCAACCTCGGGTGGTTCCGGCACGAGTGGATCTGGCGGAAGTCCCGGGCGGCGAACCTCGGCGGGGCCCGCTACCAGCCCATGAAGAAGCACGAGTCGGTGCTCGTCTTCGCCCCCCGGCGGTACAAGTACCGGCCGGTGCTCGTCCCCGGGCCGGCGTACCGGAGCCGCACGCAGCGGCCGCGGGCGGACACCCGGTACGGGACGTTCGGGAGCGCCGCCTACCAGCCGAACGAGACCCGCGCCGCCCGGTATCCGGGGAGCGTCATCGACGTGCCGAGCCTCCGGCAGCAGGACTCCCGCCACCCGACCCAGAAGCCGCTCGGCCTCATGGAGTACCTCGTCCGGACCTACACCGACCCGCTCGACCTGGTCGTCGACCCGTACGCCGGGAGCGG
>CAYUHJ010000180.1:0-12442 GCA_964444365.1 uncultured Alcaligenaceae bacterium
GGACGCTCCCCTTGCCCGTGAGGAACGCCCGCACCGCGAGCCCGGCGAGGTTGCTGTCCCCGAGCAGGACGGCGGCCGCGAACTCCGGCCGGTGGTCCTTCGAGAACCCGGTGAACCCGACCCCGACGCCGTGAAACCGCTTCAGTTCCGCGAACAGCTCCGGGCTGGCGAGCAACCCCGCGACGCCGACGATCCGGGACACGCCGGCTTGCCGCGGGTCCGGTTCCTTCTCCACGGCGTCGTGCGTCCGGGCGAGGGGGTCCGCGAACGCGGTCTTCTTCGCCCACGCCGCCAGCGCGTCCGCGAGGTCGCCGGGCTTGCGGACTTCCGCGTACAGCGGCGTGTCCACGGGAAACAAGGCGGCCGGGTCTGTCACCTGCGCCCTCGCACCGGGCGCGAGCGACAGGGCGAAGCCGAGTACGGTAATCGTGCGGATCACGGGTCAACTCCGGGGGACGGAGAGGAGTTCTGTTCAGTCGGAGGGTGGTAGGTCGGGTCGAGTCTTCGAGGCCCGACGGGATGCGCAACGTCGGGCCTCGAAGACTCGACCCGACCTACCAGACAGTTTACTTCGGCACGTCTCGCCCCGCCGCCCACAGCAGGCCGTTCGCGACGAGCCGGGTGAAGTTCGCGTCGGAAAAATCCTTCGGGTGGCCGAGCGACGTGTAGAAGACGCGCTGCGTCTTCCCGTCGAGCTTGCGCTCCCGCACCCACGCGACCGGCTCCGTGCTGTCGGGGATGGTGCCGGTCAGCAGCACCGTCACGTCCTTCGCCACGGCCGAGTTCTTGTACAGGCTGCCCGCCGACGCGAACGGCTTGACGCCCGTCAGCACCGGGTGGTCCTTCCCCGCGTCGGCGAGGTTTACCTCGGCGACGGGGCCGTCCTTGTAGTGGTTCTTGTAGTCGCCGCCGAACACGTCGCGGTCCATCTCGAGCCACTCCTGGAACCCGTGGCTCGCGGTGCGGATGCCGATGACCGGCTTCCCGGACGCGACGAACTTCTTGACCATCGCCAACTGCTCGGCGTTCGGTTTCAACCGGCGGGTGAAGAAGATCGCGGCGTCGCAGGACTCCAGCGCGTCGAGGCCGGGGAGGTCGGTGTCCGTCTTGCGGAACGCCCGCACGCACTCGACCGGGTAGTTCGCTTCCAGAAACTTCTGCAACCCGGCGAGCGATTCGTCGGACTTGTACTCCAGCGACCCGGACACGAGGCAGACTTTCAACTTCTTCGCGTCCGGCTTCGGGGCGGGCGGCGGGGCCTTCGGCGCGTCCGCCTGGATGTACGCGAACAGGTCGCGGATCTCGATGTCGCCCAGGGAATCGAGCAGTTTGTCCGGCATCAGCGACACCGGGGACGGCAGCATCGTGTCGATGTCCGCCTTCGGGACGACGGTCTTTTGCGGCTTGTTGTCGACCACGTTGACCAGCGTGACCGCCTCGCCGCCGCCCGGCTCGACGAGGCCGGTGAGCGTCCGGCCGTCGACGGTGGCGATCGTGTAGGTGACGAACTCCGGGCGGATGTACCCGGACGGGTCGACGATCTGGGCGAGCAAGTACCCGCGGTTCTTGCGGTCGGCGGAGGTCAGGTCCGGGCCGACCTTGCCCCCCTCGTTGTGCAGCGTGTGGCACGCCGCGCAGTGCTTCGCGAAAGCGGCCTTCCCCGCGACCACGTCGCCCGGCCCGGCCTTGCCGAGCATGATGTTCAGCGTCGCGATCCGGGCTTGCTTCTCCCCGGCGGTGGCGGGGCCGATCTTGCCCCAGTGCTTCTCCACGAGCCTCGCAACCTCCGCATCTTTGAACGCGACGACGGGCCGCACTTGATCGACGCTGAGGTCCGCCTTCGGGAACGTTTCCGCGTCGACGGCCTTGAGCAACGCGAGCGCCCACGACGGCCGCGATGTGAGCACCGCGACGGCCCGCCTTTTGACGGCGGGGGACCACCTGGGGTAATCCTTCAACACGAACTTGGGAATCACCGGATCGTCAACCCCTTCCACGCCCGCAAGGATGGCGAGCAGAACTGGGTCCGAATCGTTGTGAGATTGCAGGATTAGCGCTGTCTTGCAGATTTCAAACGACTTCTCGTCGCGGGTTAGGCGGAGGAGGTCCATTGCATGAATTCGCACGACATTATTGAAAGACTTGTCCCATGCACGATCGCGTATCAATCTCACCGATCCGGGTTCCTTCAACCGAAAGAGAACTTCCAGCAGTTGGAGGTCGTCAGGGAGGCGTTTACGCAACGTCAATAATGTGCCGACGAGTTTCTGTGGAGACGATACAATCGGCTTTGACTCCAGGCCCTTCAAAACCCCACGCAAAACGGGGTCGGGATCAGTCTTGCCAACCCCGTGTAGATAACTGGAAATGCTCGAATCCCATCCATTAGTGTCACCTGCAACCAGTCGACGCGCGATTCGCTCGACGATGCCGCCGATGGAGGGATGTGAAAGATCGCATCCTCGAAAATCAGAAAAGTCCCACTTCGACTGTTGAGAAATGTAGTGCTCGATTGCCCACCACGACAGTAACCAAAGCTGCGGGTCGCGAAGGGTTAAGTCGTCGCGGATGACGGCCATTGCCCAGTCGCTGCCATAGTTGGGGTTTAACCGCTTGGCGGAGCAAGCCCATTGAGCGAGCACGATCGGGCTATTCTCATTCACGTCATAAAAGGCGGTGCCAGTATACAGTAGTTCGAGTTGTGAATCTTGTGACTCTTCGGCGAATCGAAACACCCATGCTCGCACGTGTTCATTCTTGTGCCGGGCGACCTGATGAGCGAAATCGGCATCCCAGCCGCCGCTCGCATACAACGCCCAGAGTGCCTCCAAAGCCAACAACCCCTTCTCCTCTTTCACCCACTTCTTCAACGTCTCGTGTACACTCTTATCCTGCCGCTCCGCGAGGAGCCTGCGGGCTTCGATCCGCCACCACTTGTTGGGGTGTTTCAACAACTCCACCAACTCCGCGGACGATTTCTTCCGCAAGTCGAACGTCGGGAATTTTGGTGTCCCCTTGTACTCGATCTTGTAAATGCGGCCGTTCGTGCGGTCCCAGTTGTCGACCGGATCGAGGTGGGCGGCGCGCTTGTCGTACCAGTCGGCGACGTACACCGACCCGTCCGGGCCGACGAGCAAGTCCACCGGGCGGAACCAAGTGTCGTTGCCGACGAGCAGGTCTGCACCGTGGCGGGCCGTGAAGGTACTGCCGTTGGGCTCCAGCTTGTGCATGTAGACGGCGTTCGAGAGGAGATTCCCGGCGATGTACTGATCGCGGTACTCGGCCGGGAATGTATCCCCCTGGTATACAACGCCGCCGCAGGTGACGTGGCCGCCCTTGAAGTCCTTGTAGGGGATGTGATCCAGGTGGCCGTAGGCGTGCGGGTTGTGTAATGGGCCGTGTTTGGAGAAGCCCTTGACGTAATACGCGCCCTGCATCTGATGCAGGCACGCGAAGCCGCCCCAGTTGGTGCCGGAAATGATCTGGCCGTGCTTGTCGAAGTCGAGCCCCCAGGTGTTGCCGCCGCCCTCGCTGAACAGCTCGAATTCCTTCGATTTCGGGTGATACCGCCAGATGCCCTGCTGGAACTCGATCGCCGGCGCGGTCGGCTTCGCGGGGTTCTTGATGCTCGCCGTCACCGTGCTGCCCTGTGCCCCGTACAGCCAGCCGTCCGGCCCCCATTGCAGGCTGTTGGCCGTGGCGTGCGAGTCCTCCATGCCGAACCCCTTCAAGATCACCTCGGGGTCGCCGTCGGGCACGTCGTCTTCATCCTTGTCCGGGTAGAACAACAGGTATGGAGGTTGTGCCACATACACGCCGCCGTTGCCGATGCAGAAGCCGCTGGCACAGTTCAAATCCTTCAGGAAGTCTTTGGACTTCCTGTACACCCCGTGCTCGTCCGGGTCGTACAGGATGGTGATGCGGTCCGCCCCCTTGTCTCCCTTCGGCGGCGGCTCGGGGATCTTGTCCCACACGGTTCGCAGGTACTGGTCCTGCTTGACCGCCTTCAACCCCGCGGGGTTGGGGTACTGCAGGTATTGCAACACCCACAGCCGGCCGCGGGCGTCGAAGCTCATGCTCACCGGTTGGCGGATCATCGGCTCGGTCGCCACCGCGCGGACGGTGAACCCGTCGGGCAGCGCCATCCGTTTCACGGCCTCGTCGGGCGTGAAGCCCTGGGCGAGCGTCGGCGGAGCGAACGCGACGAGTGCGATGAATGCAAACGCGGCTTTCGACGCAGAGCGGAGTATCATGACGCTTCCCACGCGGCACAACGGGAACGGGAGAGCTTGTAGGATCGGCGATCCGCCGGCCAAAGGCAAGTGCCTGCTCAGTAGGCGACTCGCTCCGCGAGTCGCGGCTTCATCTGGGAGGTCACTGTCTCCGGATCCCACGCCGTCAGTCTTCACACGCAGCCGTCACTCGCGGAGCGAGTGACCTACTGAGGAAACCCGATGGGCTCTCCCGCTTCGTCCGGCAAGTGGCTCGCCCTGCTGGCGGCGCTGCTCGGGTGGATGTTCGACGGCATGGAGATGGGCCTGTTCCCGCTCGTCGCGCGGTCCGCCCTGACGGAGATGCTCGGCGCGAACGAGGACGCGATCGCGAAGTGGTACGGGGTCGTCACGGCCACGTTCCTGATCGGGGCGGCGACCGGCGGCGTGCTGTTCGGGTGGCTCGGCGACAAGATCGGCCGGGTGCGGGCGATGACCCTCAGCGTGCTGATGTACTCGCTGTGCAGCGGGCTCAGTGCGGTGTCGGCGGCCCCGTGGCACCTCGCGGCGCTGCGGTTCCTCGGGGCGCTCGGCATGGGCGGCGAGTGGGCGCTCGGGGTCGCGCTCGTCATGGAGGTGTGGCCGAACGCCTCGCGGGCGTGGCTGGCCGGGCTCATCGGCGCGTTCGGGAACCTGGGCTACACCGTGTGCGGCACGATCGCGCTGACCTTGAACCACCACGGGGGCCAACTCGCCGGCGGGCTCGTTTCCGTCGGCCTGCCCGAAGCGTGGGCGGCGACGGTGACGGCGAACGGGTACTGGCGGTTGCTGCTGCTGATGGGGGCGGGGCCGGCGCTGCTGACCCTGCTGATCCGGATGTTCGTGCCCGAATCCGAGAAGTGGTCCCAGGCGCAGGAAGCCGGAACGGCGTCCCACTGGTCCGGCCGGGACCTGACCGGGGTGCTGGTCGGGGCGACGGCGGCGACCGGGCTCGTCGGCGTGTGGGCGGGGGACGACTGGCTGTGGGCCGGCGTCGTGCCGGTGCCGGCGAAGTTCGCGGCGTCCGCGGTTCTGCTCGCCGTCGTGACGCTGGGCTACCTCTTCCCGGTGCGGCAGTACCTGTCCCGCGGCGACCTGTCCGAAGCGGACCGGCGGCACACGCTGCTGCGGATGCTGCTGGCGGCGGGGATCAGCGGGGTGCCGCTGCTGGGGACGTGGGCCGGGCTGATGTGGATGTACCAGTGGGTCGGCAAGCTGCCGGACGGGGACGCGAAGGACGTGCGGCCGGTGGTGCAGATCCTCTCGTCCGTGGCGGCGGCCGTCGGGTGCGTGGCCGGGGCGGTGCTCGCGGGCGGGTTCGGCCGGCGGCCGGTGTACGCCGCCCTGTGCGTGCTGTCCCTCGGCACGATGGCGGCGTTCTACAACACCAACGACACCTACGGGCCGTGGTTCCTGCTGACGGCCGGGGTGCTGTCGCTGGTGTCCGCGGCGTTTTACGGCTGGCTGCCGCTGTACCTCCCGGAGCTGTTCCGCACGGCCGTCCGCGCCACCGGGCAGGGGTTCGGGTTCAACTTCGGCCGCATCCTCGCGGCGGTCGGGGCGCTGCAGGTGAGCCCGCTGCTGGAGGCGTTCGGCGGCAGCTACCCGAAGGCGGGCACCGTCGTCGCGGGGATTTACGTCGTGGGGCTGGTGCTGATCGCGGTCGCGCCGGAGACGAAGGGGAAGGAGTTGCCGGCGTGAAGGATGCCGTCGCGGGCGTCGCGCCGGTGTTGCGGCGTTGACCGGGGGTACGCTAGCCCGAAGCGCAAGCGAGGGTTTCGCGGAATCCCTCGCTTGCGCTTCGGGCTAGAGTGCTCGCCGACCGAGGCGATGACTGGGCTTTCCGGTTCCGGCTCCTCCCTGACGGGAGAAGCTCGAATCCGTGCGATTCGGCACTACTTCCCGGCCTTCGCCGCGGCGAGCTTCGCCTCGACGGCCTTCCAGTTGACCGTGTTCCACCAGGCATCGAGGTACGCCGCGCGGAGGTTCTGGTACTTCAGGTAGTAGGCGTGCTCCCACACGTCGACGCCCAGGACCGGGACAAGGCCTTCCATCAGGGGGCTGTCCTGGTTCGGCCGCTTGATCGCTTCCAGCTTCGTCGTGGTCGGGTTCCACACGACCCAGCTCCAGCCGCTGCCGAACTGCGTCAGGCCGTTCTGCTTGACCGTGTCCTTGAACTTCGCGAAGTCGCCGAACGCCTCCTTGATGGCGTCGGCGACCGCGCCGGTCGGTTCCCCGCCGGCGTTCGGCCCCATGATCTCCCAGAACAGGGAGTGGTTGTGGTGGCCGCCGCCGTTGTTGACGACGGCCGCCCGGATGTTCTCGGGGACGGCGGTCTTCGCCTGGCGGAGCAGGCTGACGATGTCGAGCGCCTCCAGGGCCGGCTGGCTTTCGAGGGCCTTATTCAAGTTGTCGACGTAGGCCTTGTGGTGCTTCTGCGAGTGGATCTCCATCGTGGCCGCGTCGACGTGCGGTTCGAGGGCGTTGAAGGCGTAGGGGAGCGCGGGCAGGGTGAACGGCATCGGGAGTCTCCAGGGAGAACGCGGGGGGCGACCATCGCCTCTCGAACAGTGTAGGCGGCCCGCCGCCGGCCGACGCCGGGAAAGTTGAGTGCCGTAGCCGATCGGGTTCGCGCCAGACAGGACTCACCCTGTAGGGTGGGTCGAGCGCTTCGCGAAGACCCACCGGAGTGGCGACGAGCGATTGCCACTCCGGTGGGTCTTCGCCGCAAAGCCGGCTCGACCCACCCTACCAAAGTCGGTCAGTCCGACCCGTCCTTCGAGCCCGGCGCGTACGGCACCCACTTCAGCCCGAGGGACACGACCTTCGCCCGCTTGGCCTGGACGGCCCACGGCGTGCCCTTGTGCTCGTCCTCGATCTGGGTGAACAGTTCCTTCGACTCGTCCGCGAGTTCCTTCACCTTCCCCTTCGGGGTCAGGGTGGACACCAGCTGGTAGCCGGGCTCACCCTTCTTCCGCTCGGGGAGGGCTTCCGTCTTGATGGCGGCGAGGGCGAAGTTGTACTCCTCCATGAACGCCATCCGGGACTTGATCTGCGCGAACGAGTACAGGAAGGTGACCTTCCAGTACTTCGACTCCTCCTTGTCGAGCGCCGCCTGTGCCTTTTCCATCTTGGCGCGGATGTCCTTGAGTTCCGCCGTCACGATCGCGGGGAGTTCTTGCTCCTTCGTGACGGCGGCCTTGACCCCGTCGTCGGTGTTGCCGAGGAAGTGCGTGCGGAGCTGCTCCTCACCGGTGCCCCAGTGGGCGTTGATGTACTTGATCGCCTCGACGGTCGCGGCCCGGACGGGGAACTTCTCGGCGTCCTTCAACACGTCGTCGTCGCTGGTGCCGTCGAAGGTGTAGTCCTTCATCAGGTCCGGGCTGAACGGCACGACCTTGGCGATCGGGTCCTCGTCGCCGAGGCCGCCGGTGGACGGGCGGATCGGCGGCAGTTCGATCGCCTTGGTCAGCTTCGCGACCGCCTCGACGCTCATGCCGGCGGGGGTGATCGGCAGGTCGAACCGCGGGGCCGGCGGCTCGGCGACGTTGTGCGCCACCGTGCCGACGTCCGTCGAGTCCGTGAACTTCACGGTCTGGGCGCGGCCGGTGGTGAAGTTCGACACTTCCGTCACCCGCTTGCCGACCTCGACCACCCACTGGGCGACGGGGATCGGGTCGTTCGGCGTCTGCGGCTTCGGCGGCTTGGCCTTGCCCTTGTCCGCGACGTACTTGAACGCGCTGAGGAACAGGCTGCCGGCCGCCTCCGGGGCGTCGGACGGGGACCGGCGGAACTCGTTGGCCAGCTGCTTGGCGGAGCACGACGACACGACCTGCACCCCGGCCGGCGGGGAGTGCAGGGCCTTTTCCAGCCCCTCGGACATTTCCTCGCTGCCGGGGCGGATCTTGTCGCCGTCCTCGTTCAGCCGGCACACGTCGAAGAACACGACCTTCTGCTGGGCGGGGCACGCCTTGAGCTTCTCCCAGAAGTCGTCGAGCGGCACCAGGGAGTCGAGGTTGTCCAGGTCGCCGTCGACGGGGACGAGGTAGGCCTTGCCCTCCTTCTCGATCGCGTGTCCGCCGAAGTACACGACCACGCGGTCCTGCTTGCGGCTGGTCTTGAAGAACGACTCGTAGGACTTCGTGATGGTGTCCTTGAACATCGGCCGGGCGTTCGCGGACGAGTCCGAGACCATGAACGTCTGCGACCGGGCCGGGTCGTTCGGGGCCTTGAAGTCGTCCGGGATGAACCACTCGAACGCGAGCTTCTTGGCGATCGTCGAGACGTGGTCGGACCCGTTGCGGCTCTTCCCGGAGGTCAGGCCGTTCGCGTAGAGGTATTTCGTGACGTTGAGGACGAGCAGCCGGCGGGGGAAGGTCTCCGTGGAGCGGAGGCCGCCCGGGGGGGAGGGCGTCTTGCCGTTGTCCGTGCCGACCTGCTTGGCGGTCACGCCGGGCGGCAGGTGGCTGTGCTCGTCGGGCAGACCCTGCTTCTTGAAGACGCCGGAGGCGTAGATGCCGCCGCCGACGAGCCCGAGGGTGAGGACGAGCGACAGCCCGACCCAGACGAGGGTGGCGGTGTTGGAGGTCTTCCGGGGGCGGCGTTCGCGGCCCGCACCGAAGGTGGGTTCCGGCAGGTTCAGGGCCTGGGCGTTCGCGATCGGTCCGGTGTCGGCCGGCGGCCGGCGGCGGGGGGCCTGCGGGTTCGGCAGCGGGGTGACGGGCGGCATCCCCGGGGCGGCGGCGAGCGGGGCCTCGGGGGGGGAATAGGCGGCCGGCGAATACGCCGGCGGGACGCCGTAGGCCGGCGCGGGCGGGTACGCGGCCGGGTAGCCGGGTGCGGGCGCGGGGTAGCCGGGCGGGGCCGGATAGCCGGCCGGCGGCGCGTAGCCGTACCCCGGAGCGGGTGCGGGGTAGCCGGGGGCCGGGGCGTAGCCGGGAGCCTGGGGATACGGGGCGGGCGAGTACGGGGCGGGAGCGGCGACCGGGGCGGCGTACTGCGGAACGGCGGCGGGGGGGGAGTATTCGACCGGGGGGGCGGCAACCGCGGCGGGGGCGGCCCCGACGCCGGCCAGCGCCCCCGCCTCCTGCAACCCCGGCGGGAGCTCGGCGGGCAGGTCCGCCCCCGGCACCCCTTTGATCACCGCCCCGCAGTTCTTGCACTTGAAGGCTTTGTCCGCCCACGCCCGCGGGATGGTCAGCGAGTTCTGGCAGTTCGGACAGGTCGCACGAACGCTCCCAGCCATGGCGACGAGCCTCCGGAGATGGACGGACTACCGCATCGAGTTAGACCGCATTGTAGCCCGAAAAGTTCCGGCGGGGGCGCGCCATTTTCTGGGGATTCTCCCCGCCGACCTCCTTGCCGATGCCCCGCCCCGGCAAGAGGCTGACCAGGGGCGGACACCGGACGCGCAGGGCTCGGCGATGAAAGTCGTACTCATCGAAGGTGACGGCATCGGCCCCGAGGTGACGGCGGCGGCGTGCCGCATCGTGGCCGAGGCGGGCGTCAGAATTGACTGGGTCCGGGCCGACGCCGGGCTCGGGGCCGCCGAGCGCCACGGCGAACCCCTGCCGGAAGCGACGCTGGACCTGATCCGGCAGCACCGCGTCGCGCTGAAGGGGCCGTGTACCACCCCCGTCGGCAAGGGGTTCCGCTCGATCAACGTCCGGCTGCGGCAGGGGCTCGACCTGTACGCCAGCGTGCGGCCGGTGCGGTCGCTCCCGGGGGTGAAGACGCCCTACTCGGACGTGGACCTCGTCGTGGTGCGGGAGAACACGGAAGGGCTGTACGCCGGGCTCGAACACCAGGTCGTGCCGGGCGTGATCGAGAGCCTGCGGGTCATCACGAGGACGGCCGCCGAGCGGATCGTGCGGTACGCCTTCGAGTTCGCCCGCCACGCCGGTCGGCACCGCGTCACGTTCTGCCACAAGGCCGACGTGATGCGGCTGTCGGACGGGCTGTTTCTCGAATGTGCCCGCCACGTCGCGGACGAGTTCCCGTTCATCAAGTTTGACGAAATCCCGATCGACAACGTCTGCCTGGAACTGGCGCTCGACCCGACGAAGTTCGACGTGCTGGTGATGGAGAACCTGTTCGGCGACGTGATTTCCGACCTGTGCGCTGGGCTCGTCGGCGGGCTCGGCGTGGTGCCGGGGGCGAACCTCGGCACCCGCTACGCCGTGTTCGAGGCGGTCCACGGCAGCGCCCCGGACATCGCCGGGCAGGGGAAGGCGAACCCGATCGCGGTGGTCCGGAGTGCCGTCATGCTGCTGGACCACGTCGGCGAACGGGCGGCCGCCGCGAGGATCGAGACCGCGGTGATTCGCACGCTGGAAGCCGGCGTCGGCCTGACCCGCGACCTCGGCGGCGACGGGACCACCGCCACGATCACCGAGCAGATCGTGAAGAACCTCGGGGCGTGAGCCGCGACCGGCTCAGGAGGCGTCCCTCAACCACTTCGTGTCGAACCGCCAGCAGACGAGAGCCGCGACCGCAAGGGAGCGGCCGCTTCCGGTGTAGAATCACATCATTTTCGGGGGGGGGAAGTCCCATCCGTTGGGGGAAGGGTTTTTACAGTTGGGGCGGCCGCTCCCTTGCGGTCGCGGCTCTCGTCAGATCGCCACAACGGGAAGTCTTCAATGGACGCTTCCTTACAGTTCGCCGAACGCGACGGCTTCGACGTGGTTCTCGCTGGCGAACACCTGCTCCCACTTCACGCCGTCGGTCGAGCGGACCACCTTCCCCTTCCACCGCGCCCCGACGAACACGCCGTTGCCGTAGGCGACCGCCGTCGGGGCGTCGGCGTTCGGTGACTTCTCCCACTTCAGCCCGTCGGCCGAGGTGTACGTCGCCCCGGCCCCGACCGCGACGAACCGGTCCTTGGCCCACACGACCGCGTTCAGGTGTTCGCCCTCCTCGCCGACCTGCTTGTCGGTCCACTTCAGGCCGTCGGCGGTCCGCATCCGGAGGCCGTGGAGCCCGACGCCGACGAACGCGCCGTTGCCGAACGCGACGTCGATGAGGGTGTCGGCCGCGACGGGCTTTTCGTTCACCTTCCACTCGGTGCCGTTGGCGGACGAGCCCTTGAACCCCCGGTCGCCGACCGCGACCCAGAGCTTGTTCCCGAACGCGGCCCGGCGGAGCATGAACTTGGCGGGGATGTTCACGGGGGCGTCCCACTTCTCGCCGTCGGCGGAGAGGACGGCGAACGGCGTCGCGTTGCCGACCGAACCGGGGTCGCCGCCGAGGGCGAGGAAGACGCCGTTGCCGAAGGCGAGCCCGCGGACGTACCGGACGTACCCCGCGTCCTTTCCGGCCGTCTTCCACGCGGTGCCGTCGGCGGACGCCGCAAAAATGTTCGACCCGCCGAAGCTGCCGACGGCGAGCACCCGCCCGTTCCCGGCGGCGGCGGTGCGGTACGTCTCGCCCTCCTTGCCGAGTTGCGGCGTCGACCACGTCTTGCCGTCCGCGGAGGTGGCCCGCAGGCCGTTGTGCCCGGCGGCGAGGAACAGGGGCTTGGGCATGGGTAATTCTCTTGTAGGTCGGGCCGAATCAGTCCCATTCCGCTCCGACCACATCTGGGCAAACGAAGCCTGTGCCCCATTCCGTCTCATACTCACCCATCTCGACGTATCGATTGAATGTTGTCCAGGGGTAGTCTGCCGTTCGCGTAACCAGTCCATGTTTGACCGGGTTCCAATGGATGTAGTCGACACATCTTTTGAGATCATCCTCATCCCATACCGTATGCTCCCAGAATCGATGTTGCCAAACAGCGCGTTCGCGATGGTTGAAGTGGCTTTGGGTGCGACTTCCTTCAATCCCACCTGCAGCGAGGTAGGAACGGGTAAATCGTTCTTTGATCTTCTTCCACCTCGTCGAATAGTCTGAGTCCCCCTCGGGCAGTGTCCAAATCGTATGCAAGTGGTCGGGTAAGAGTGCAATGGCATCAATGGCAAAGGACTTGCGAGATTGTTCCGCGAGGATGGCTTCACGAAGGCATTCTCTGCCAAGTTGTGTTGTGAGAAATGGAGTGCGATTGTGTGTAACGACTGTGAAAAAATACGTTCCACCACTCACACGCGACCGGCGGAAGTTCGGCACGGTTCCTCTCCATCAAACCTCTTGGCTTGTAGGTCGGGCCGAGTCTTCGAGGCCCGACGGGAAGCGCAACGTCGGGCCTCGAAGACTCG
>CAYUHJ010000181.1:0-12428 GCA_964444365.1 uncultured Alcaligenaceae bacterium
AAGTTCGACCCGATGAACCCGCACCCCCCGGTCACGAGCAACGTCGACATGGCGGTGCCTTCTTGCATTGGTGGATCGTTCCCCGGCAGGGAACCGGTCCTCTGCGGTTGGTCCTCATTCACACGATTTCCCTCAAATGGCTCTGGGTGTCGCCCAAGCACCAGCAATCGGTACGCCAACCCAAGGAAATCCACAAACAGTTTGGAGAATGCCGCGATTCACAGTTGCGTTCACCGCGCGTGGATCGGCCGAAACCATGGTGCGAAGTGCTAGAAACGCATAACGCCGAGAAGAGTCCCTCTCAGCGTTCTCAGTCTACTGTTCGGTCAAATTCACTCGAACGACCCCGCTCAGCAGCGGCGGGGGCCACGACGAGCTTGAAATGCCGGAAACCAAGATGGCCCCCGCCGTCTGCTGCAACGCCTGGTTCGGCGTCTGGGGTCTACCAGAGGTCGGCCAGCACCCGTAGTTCCTCGGCCGGCTCGCAGTCGAGGAACACCCGTCCGTCCGGCTCGCCGGCGAACCACGCCACATTGACCGTGACCTGCTGATACCACCACTGCCGCTGTCGATGCACGAGAACCGGCCGTTGTAGCATACCCGGACCCATTGGCTGGGCCGGACGACCAGCGACCGGCCCGGCGACTCGCCGTACCCGGACGACCAGTTGAAGTACCACCGATCCGGGGCACCGCCGTCGGCTTGGTTGTACTGGTAGCGGACTTCCAAGCCGTCCGGGTGAGGCGACACCCCGACACACCCGAACTTGAAGCCGTCCGCGACGGCGACCCGCTCGCGGCGGGCGGAGAACGGCTCGGCGAAGGCGTTCCGGTCGCCCCAGTGCGTGAGACCGACGCACAGGTGCCCGTCGGCCGAGTCGAGGTCAGCGGCCGGGACCGCGAACGCCTGCGGGACGGCGTTGCGGTCGCGGGCACCCGGGCCGCCGCGCGCGGACTTGTCCCAGTGCAGGCGGACCACCTGCACCAAGCCGCACGCCTCTGCGACAGCCGCCCGCTTCCGCATCCCCGCGCCTCCGCCGCCGTACCGCTTTTCGTCAGATCCCCGAGAGGAACTGTCTTCGTACCGAATCGACTACGCCGCTGCGAGCACCTTGAAGTCGGCTGTCACTCCAACGCTCTCTAAAAAATTGGCTTTCCGGCGATTCACCGAGCGAACAGTCCTGTGGTATCTCGTTCGGTTGATAGGTCACGATAGAATACACATCGAACAGAATTATACCTCGGTTGACAGCGCAATGGATGATGAATTAAATATACGCAATATTACTTACCCAAGCCATCCGCCCATGATTCCCATTCCGAGGTAGGATCGCGCCGGTCGGTGTATTCGCCTCGCCATCATAGTGACAACCCGTGAACGCCGGTTCCATCGAAAACCCTGGGAAAAGCCGAATCACCCTCGCTTCGAGGTTTTGTTCAGGACGTCAGTCGAGGAACGCGATGCGAAACGTCGCGTTCCTCGACTGACGTCCTCTCGCGTCGGAGGGCGTACACTACCGTGTTCGTCCTCCGACATTCTCGCTCCGGCTTCCCATGCTCCTCTCGATCACGACCACCCACCGGCCGGCCGCCGATCTCGGCTTTCTGCTGCACAAGCACCCGGACAAGGTCCAGTCGTTCGACCTGAGTTTCGGCCGGGCTCACGCCTACTACCCCGAGGTGACCGCCGACCGCTGTACGGCGTGTTTGCTGCTCGAAGTGGACGCCGTCGGGCCGGAGCCATCGGCGGGTTGCGGTGGAAGGGCACGGGTCGCTGATCCGGATTCGCCGCGCTGCGGACGAGACGCCGGGTCGGGCGACCGTCACGGACTGGGAGGCGGGGGCGGTCGCCATCGCGCAGGCGCTCCGGGCATACTCTGCGACGACCGGGTGTGCATTGCCGGCGTCCGATCCCACGCTCAAGTTGCTGAGCGTCTACACGAACGGCGTCTCCGCTGAACGGTTGAAGCGAGCAGCCCAGGTCGTGGGGGATGAGAGTCTGACGGCGAACGAGAAGGTGGAAGGGATCGACGGTCTGATGCCGATTCCGCCGACGGCCTTCGCGGAGCAACTCGGGGAGTTGCTTGGGGTGTCAAAGCAAGCCGTCATGAAGACGGCGTGGTGGCGATCGAAGCGGGGGGCGAGTCGAAGCGGGAGATCGATGAGCGATTCCGCAGGCATGCCGGCCGGCGGGGCGAACCGCTCGACCGACGGAGGGTGGAACCGAACAGGGGTAGCGAAGAGTAGGCGGCGGCCGGCAGTCGATCTTCGCATTGTCCGAGCCACGCGGGCCGATCCCGTGCGGTTCGTCTCGTTTGGGGAAGTTGCCGAGAACGGATTTCGCCCGGAAGAGACCATCCGGGTTCACGCCTCCACCGAGTGGACCAGCGCAAGGATCGCGACTTTGATCGGGTCCGGAAGCGTGGGCCAAGCGGCGAGTGTACGGCTGAGTTCGAGGTCGGCGGCGAGTGCGCCGCTTTTTGCGCCGCGAGTTCCGAAAAGTGCGAGATCCTCGGGGTTTTCGGGGGAAGTTCGATTCTCGGCACCTCCACACAAGCCCGGGTTGCGAGCGCCCGCAACCCGGGCTTTTTCCTGGACTGTGGGGGCATTCGGACGTAGCATCTGCATTCCATTTCGAGCTTGCTACAAGAATCTCATTTGCCTTGCAAACGCGACTCGCCCCGGAGTCCAGTCCACCTCCGTGGACACGACCTTATCGACTCCGCGACGCGGTTGTTGTGGCGTGCCGAACCATCCACTCGAATGCCGTCCTCTCCAGCGGGTCGTACTGCCACCGTTCTACGTCCCCTGAACTTGCCAGACGACAGCATCTCGACCGACCCCTCCACGGGTCCGCCTCGCTCTCGGCATGGTGATCCCCCGGTGCGAAAGATTTTCTCCGACCGCGCGAACCTCTCGTTGCAAGTTCTCTCCATACTGGCGTTCGGTGCGAGGAATCGCCCCCAGAAATGTCACAGGCGGAATCGGATGGGGCGTGGGTTTGTCTGGATACGATATGTCGGCAAATGTTCACAGACACGGTGATGTGGCCCAACTGGTAGAGGCAACGGTCTCAGAAGCCGTAAGGTGTGGGTTCGACTCCCACCGTCACCACTTAATGTTTGGAGGCGGGCGGGTGCCCGATCGGGTCTCATAAGCCTGACTGCCGGGTTCGATTCCCGGGTCTCCAACTTGCGGGCGGGCGGGTGCTCTCTCGGGTCTCATACGCCTGAGCCGCCGGGTTCGAGTCCCGGGCTTCGCAACTGTTGACTGGGTAGGCCAATCGGCAGAGCCCGCAGGTTGAGAGCCTGTGTCGTGTGGGTTCGACCCCCACCCCGGTCACTCTTGGGATTGTCGTCCAACAGGAGGACGCTCGCCTCGCACGCGGGAAACCGGGGTGCAACTCCCCGCGATTCCACTCCCTTCGGGGGCATCGGGCTTGTGGTTTAACGGGATGACCCCGCCATGGCATGGCGGTGATCCGGGTTCGATTCCCGGCGAGTCCACTGGCAGGCAATATGGAAGGGAGCCGGATAACGGTTCGCCGGGACGCACTGCTAAGGCGTTCTGCCATCACAGGCCTGTGGGTTCAACTCCCACCCCTTCCGCTGGTTGGATACATGCCCTGGTGGTGAAACGGATCCATCATTCCGCGCTTCGAACGCGGCGTTCCAGGTTCGAATCCTGGCTGGGGTACTCTTGTGAAATGCGAAATGCGGAATGCGGAATGTCGAATGCGGATTGAAGTCCGCACTTCGCTTTCGACATTCCCCATTGGACATGATCCTGTGGCCTAGTGGCGAAGGCGTCTCCCCGACACGGAGAAGAGCGGTGGTTCGACTCCACCCAGGGTCACTGCTCACGGCTGAGGTGAGCGATGGATGCAGCCTGTGGTGTAGCGGTTTCGCACGCGGCACTGTGAATGCCGAGGTGGCGGGTTCGATTCCCCCCAGGTTGCCTGTCTGCCGGCGTGGCTCGACACAGGAAGGCACCGATCTCGTAAGTCGGATTCATGCGGGTGCGAACCCCGCCGCCGGCCCTCCTCGGGCTTTTCGGACGAAGCATTCGCTTGTCACATTGACCGCAGGGAAGCGGGACCAGTCAGAGGGGGGCCCGATTGGTCACGGACCCCCCCTAGGCCCAGTCGACTCAGTGACCCGGGCCATTGCAACGCTTGTAGAGATGCCACTCGTAAGTGTAGTCCACCTGCCGCGCAGGCCAGAGATCCCGGCGGAAGCTCCGGGGGGCTGCCATGATGACCCCGACCTCCTCCCACCGGCCGCTGGTCAGTTCTTGCTCAAGGCGTGCGTCGTTCGGGCCAGGGTCTCGTGACCGCCCGCTCTCGCGGTTCCCGATTTCCCAGGACCACTGTTTCGCGTTCCGAACGGCGAGGTAGTCGTTCGCGACGGGGGCGCGGTCGAAGTATCCGTCCTGAATCGCGGACTCAATAAACAAGTCGGTTCGACCGTACAACTCTCGCAGCAAGATGGGCATGTTCCCCATCGCCTCGTGTCCGGCCGGGACGTTGAACCCGACACGACTCAGGGGCGGCATGCTGGCTACGCTCGCGAGAAGCTCGTGATCGGCCCGCGGGCATTTTCGACCGGCCATGGAGCGGAGATCGTGCAAAGGGACACTGTAGGTCGCGATCAACAACATGCACGCAATCGTCCCGATCCCGATCACCCACCGGGCCTGGGGCGCGGCCGACCGTGAGAGTGCAGGCCAGCCCATCCCAAGTGCCACGGCACCGAATGCGGCGGCGGGGTAGATGTAGTAGACTAAAACGAACTGCCAAATGATGATGTGGAATGCGATCACGGCCAGGCATGAGGCTGCGGCTAACCCCGTCGCCGCAATCTCGGGATCAAAACCCCTTCCGCCCAGCGATACCCCGATGAGGACAACCGCTCCGCAGGCGACGAGCGCGCCTAGCAGCATTACGTCCGGGACGAGGGGCAGGTAGCCGGTAAATCGGTAGATCGCATGTTCCAGCGATACGCGGCACGCCAGCGAGCTATACGTCCCTTCTGCGACGGCCACCACCCCGAACTGCGAGTTGGTCAGCTTAGCCGCGTAGACGGCTACTGCCGCAATAGTGGCAAAAGCAGCGAGGGCGGCCGCATACCTCCTCTGACCCGACCGTGCCGTGACCGCCCCAACGGCCGCGACCACCCCTGCGCTCGGGACGAGCAGAGCGATGGTCTCTTTCCCGAGGAAGTATCCGACGTAGACGACCGCGCCGGACGCACCGAGCGTCCACCACTTCGGGGAAACGCGGCTACCGTCGGTCGACGGTGCAAGCGAGCCGAGGAAACGCCAAGCCAGCACGCATGCCCCGAGCCAGAACGGGACGAGCCGCACCTCGAGCTTGTACAGCGTGTGGGTCACTTCGGGCACCGTCGACGAGACGGCAAACAGCGACGTGACGCTGAGTCCGACGAGAGCGGAGTTGGAAACGCGACGGGTCCACCAGTAGATGAGGCCGAAGGTGCCGAGTATCCAGACCCCCTGAACGACATAAAACCCGCGGACCTCGCGGCCGAAGCACACCCTCTGGGCTTCGAAGTACAAGCCGGTGAAGTAGAAGTTTCGCCCTCCCGACATCCACGAACGGGACCGCGACGAATTGAGGTCGGTGAGCGACCCGTCCACGACCGCGGCGTCATCGAGCAGTTGCCAACGGGCGTAGACGGCGGGTTCGAACGCGACAAACACGCACAGGGCCGTTACGGCGATCCGGGCGATGACAAGGGCCGCCGATGGAACGAAACCCTCCCGGGGTGCAGGCTGGGGTTCGTCCGCCGCAGTGTTCTCCGTCCCTTCGAGCAGTGTCGGATCCGAAGCCATTCGCACTCCTTTAGGTACCACGGATTAGGCGGCAGACCGACGGGAGGCTGTCGACGAGTTCACGACGCGGTCCACAATGAATCGCGGACGGCGGCGGGTTTCGTCCAGGCTCCGCCACACGTACTCGCCCAAGATGCCCATCATTGTCAACTGCATTCCACCGATGAGGAGAATCGCGACCATCAGCGAAGTCCAGCCGGGGACACTCGCGCCGCCGGCGAGCCACATGCCGACCAGGACCAGTGCGTAGGCCATCCCCGCGCCGCAGAGTCCGATCCCTGCCAGGGAGGCGGCCCGGACCGGGGCGTAGGAGAACGAGACGAACGAGTCGACGAAGTATTTGAGCTTCCGGGCGAAGGTCCACATCGACCGGCCGAACCGCTTTTCCCGCTCCCGGCGATGGTACGGCAGGATCGCGGGGTCGAAGCCGAGCCACAGGATCAGGCCCATCAGGTAGACGTTCGCCTCGGCCGTCCGGTTGACGAGATCCGCCACCTGCCGGTCGAGCAGGAAGAAGTCGAAACCACGTTTCGGCATCGTCGGGATGGCGAACGCTCGGAACAAGCGGTAGAAGCCGTCGGCCAAAACCGAAGTCAGTCCGGGGTCGTCGCGGGTCTCGCGGGCGGCCAGGACGACCTTCTTGCCGGTTCGCCACAGGGCGAGCATGTCGTGGATCAGTTCGGGCGGGTCTTGCAGGTCCGCAGCAATGACCGCGACCACGTCCCCGGCCGCGTCCGCGAGGCCGGCCATGATCGCCTGATTCGAACCGAAGTTGCGGGACAGCTTGACGACCCGCACGCGCGGGTCGCCGGCCGCAAGACGGTTGAGGACTGCGAAAGAATCGTCCTTGGACCCGTCGTCCACGAACACGAACTCGAACGCGTCGTCGGCGTTCCGAGCGGCCAGATCCCGGAACCGGTCGAGTAGGTCCGGGAGACTGGGGGCGTTGTGGTAGACAGGCACGACGATCGACACCAGCGCCATGATTACCCCGCGCGTTGGAGGCCGAAGTGGCTCAAAATCCGCTCCCGATCCGCGGCCGCCACGTCCCGGACGACCCGGGCGGGCACCCCGGTCACCACCGTCCAGGCCGGCACATCCCGGGTGACCATCGCGCTCGGGGCGATGACCGCGCCTTCCCCGATGTCCACCCCGGCCGCGAGGTTCGCCCCCGCTCCGATCAGGGCGAACCGCCGGACCCGCGGCCCGGCGACGCCGAACGGCACCAGCCCGAACCGCTTCAGGTAGACGGCGTTGTCGTTGATGGACACGACGCCGGGGCCGATAAACACGTCCTCCTCGACCGTCATGCGCCCGGTGAGGACCGCCCCGTCGATCACCCGCGTGCGGTGGCCGACCGCGGTGTCGTACATGAGCATCACGCCGCGGCCGAGGATGACATCGTCGCCGACGGCACACCCTTCTCGGACGGTCGCGAGGTCACTGACCATCGTCCGGTCGCCGAACGTGCTGCCCGCGTAGACGACGGTGTTGCAGCCGACGATGCACCCCCGACCGAACACCAGCGGGCCGGCGTCCCCCACTGGGCGGTTCGTGTTCCCCGGACTCAACGGCGGCCGCCCGAGGACGGCTCCGTCGAACACCCGGCACCCGTCCCCGAGGGTGACTCCCGGGTAGACCGTGACATTGTTGCCGATTACGACCCCTGCCCCGATGCGGGTGTCGTCCGGCACCACGGTGTTCGGGCCGATTGTCGCCATCCGTTGCTCCGCAGAAGTTTCCGTTCTCATGCCGCGTGTCGAGCCGTCGAGGGTTGCGGCTGAGGGGTCCAGTAGTGGTCGCGGTGTCGGCGGTAATACGCCAGCGTCCGGCACACGCCCGCTTCGAGGGTCGTCGTGGGCTCCCAGCCGACGATGCGGCGAATCTTGCTGATGTCGGAGTAAAAGTCGCCCGGTTCTTGCGCCTTCCGCTCGGCCGTGAACTGGGCGTACTGCCAGGACGCCCCGGGGCAGTGCCGCACCAGGAGCTTCGCCAGTTCCAAGAAATTCGACGGCGTGTCGACCCCGACGTTGAAGATCTCGCCGTCGGCGGCCGGGCACGAGGCACTCATCAGGAGCGCGTCGACACAATCGTCGACGTACAGGAAGTCCCGCTTGATGAGCCCATCCCCGAACACTTTGATGGGGACGCCGTCGAGGGCCATGCGGATGAACCAGTTCACGACCCCGTACTGGGAGTGCAGCATCTGGGCTCGGGGGCCGTACACGTTCGTCAGCCGCAGAAGCACCGCGGGGATGCCGTGGGTCTGGTTGTACATCTGCACGATCTTCTCGGCCGTGAGGTTCGAGATCTCGTACAAGGCCTTCGGGTTAGTGGGCATCGTCTCGTCGACGGGGAGGCGGACGGCCGGGCCGTACTGCCCCCGGGTTCCGGTGAACACCAGCTTCGCCCGCGGGTTGTGAGTCTTCAACGCCTCCAGAACGACCACCGTGCCCTTGATGTTGAACTCGATGTCCGGGTAGGGGTCGGTCATGCTCATGACGTGAGACACTTGGCCCGCCAGGTGGAAGACGTAGTCCTGGCCGCGGACCAGCCAATTCATGGCGTGACGGTCGCAGATGTCGCCGTAGTTCACCGTCACCTTGTCCCGGACCGCCTCGATGTTGAACGGGTTGGCTCCGTACCCGGGGATCATCGCGTCCACCAGGGTCACCTTGGCCCCTGCCTCGGCGAGACGAATGGCGAGCGTCGAGCCGATGAAGCCAAGCCCCCCGGTCACGAGGACCCGACGGCCGGCCCAGTGCGATTCGGAATAGGAAGCGGTCATGCGGCCTCCCGGACGAGTGAGCATGCATTGACTCGTTCGACCACGAACCGAGCCTGATCATCCGTCAACCCCGCCGACATCGGCAGGGACAGGACTTCCTTCGCCGCCTGTTCCGTGACCGGTAGGTCGCCGGCCCGCAGGCCAAGGCACTGGTAGGCCGGTTGCAGGTGGACGGGGATGGGGTAGTGGACCAGGGTCCCGACGCCGAACTTCTCCAGCTGCGCGCGCAACCGGTCGCGATGGGGGTGGCGGACCACGAACAGGTGATAGACGTGTTCGACGGCCCTGCCATACTGGACCGTGGCCGGCACCCCGACCCCTCGCAAGCCGGTCAGGTATGCCGAGGCGATCCGACGACGCGCGGCGTTGTCCGCGTCCAGCCGGGCTAGGCCGATCTGCAGAAACGCGGCTTGAAGCTCGTCGAGTCGGCTGTTGAACCCGCCCGGATCGGCGTGGAAGTAGCGGTCCGTTTGACCGTAGTTTCGCAGCCGGCGAACCCGGTCCGCCAGGGACGCATCACCCGTATACACCGCGCCGCCGTCCCCGAACGCCCCCAGGTTTTTGGTCGGATAAAAGCTGAACGCGGCCAGATCGCCGAACGTTCCGACCTTTCGTCCCGCCAACCTCGCCCCGTGGGCTTGGGCACAGTCCTCGACGATCAACACGTTCGCTGCCCGACAAACCTCGACCAGCCGGGGCATGTCTGCCGGGTGGCCGTACAGGTGAACCGCAACCACCGCGCGCGTCCGGGGCGTGATCGCGGCTTTAACCGCGGCGGGGTCGATGGTGTACGTCTGGGGGTCGATGTCCACCAGCACGGCGGTGGCCCCGGTCCGCATCACGGCGCAAACCGTCGCGACCGCGGTGTGGGCCACCGTGATGACCTCGTCCCCCGCCCCGATGCCCGCAGCCCGCAGCGCCAGTTCGATCGCGTCCGTCCCGTTCGCAACACCGACGCTGTGCCCGCCGCCGTGATACTCCGCGAAGGCCGCCTCGAACGCCTCGAGTTCCGGCCCGAGGATGTACCAGGCCCGATTGAACACCCGCTCGGCCGCGGCCGAGTACTGAGCTCGATACGGGTCGTAACGATGACGGAGATCGTTGAACGGAACCACGCACAAACTCCTGCTGATTCGGCGTCTGGAAAGACATCGCTCCGCGCGGCGTCCAAAGGTACTGTTTCATCGGATTCTTCCGGGGGAAACGTTAGGAACTTCCCGAAAACTGGAGAAATGAGTGCAGAGACCTCGACCCGTCCCCGAGCGATTCGCGCTGCGGGTGCCCGGCGGGTTCTGATACGATCGGCGGACACCGCCGTCCCGGAGACGCCCGATGCCCGGCCCCCGCTGGCTGACCGCCGCCGTTCTCGTCGCCCTCGCGCCCCCGGTGTCCGCCGGGGTCGCCGTCGTGTCCAACGCCACCGACCGCGACGTCCCCTGCGAAGTCCGCCACGCGAACGGCGAGCCGCGGAGGTTCACCCTCGCTCCCGGCGAGTCGCGGGCCGTCCGGGTCGGAAAGGAGCCCACGCTCGTCGTGGGAACCGACGCGGTCCGCATCGACCCGTACCACGCCTACGCGGTCGCGGCCCGGGGCGGGACGCCGGCCGTCCGCGGCGTCGAACTCGTCGGGAAGATGCCGATCCCGGACGACGTGCCCGACGCCCCGCCGGCGGTGCCGAAGCCGGTCCGCTTCCCGGTCACCTTGCTGGCCGACGACGCCGAACCCCGGGCGCGGGCCGTCTGGGAGAAAGCCCTGCGAGCCCGCGTGTCTGCCGCCGCCGAGGTCATCGAACAGGCGTGCGGCGTCCGCGTCGACGTCGTCGCCGTCGCCGAGTGGAACTCGGACCCCGCCGCGAAGGATTTTTCCGCCCTGCGAAAAGACTTCGAGACCGCGGCGACCCCGGAGAAGGGGACCGTCGCCGTCGGGTTCACGTCCCGCAAGGCCGCGGCCGCGAGCGGCGGAACCCCGACCCCCAACGGCACCGCCGGCCCGCTGCGGTCGCACGTCCTGCTCCGCGAAAACTTCCCCCGCACCGAGGCGGAACGGGTCGAACTGCTCGTTCACGAGTTCGCCCGGCTGCTCGGGGCCGCCCGCAGCCCGGACCGGTTCACCGTGATGCGGTCGCGGCTCGACGACCAACTCGCCACACACGCCAAACACCGCCTGCACTTCGACCCGCTGAACCTGCTCGCCCTGAACGTCGTCGCGGACGAACTCCGGACCGGGAAGGTGGCCCGGTGGGACGACCTCGGCCCCGACGCGAAGGACCGGCTCCGGGTGGTCTACGACACCGTCGCGAAGGCGATGCCGGACGACCCGCTGCCCGCCGCGCTGGCGAAGACCGTCGCGCCGGAAGTCGCGGCGAAGGTGCCCGACCCGCCGGCCGTCAACGACGTCCCCCGCCCGAAAGACCCCGAGAAGCCGAAGGAGCCGGAGAAGCCCAAGGTCGATCCGAAGGTGGAGGCGACCCGGAAGGTCGTGAAGGCCGTCGCGCTCCGGGCCGACGACCTCCGCCGGCTGCCCGAACCGGCCCCCGGCGAGGCGGACGCCGACGGCAAGCGGCCCCGCGGCGACCGGCTCACGGCGGAACTCGTCCGCGCCGCCGCCGACGTCGCCAGCACCCTCGACGACAAGCTCAAGGCCCCGGCGTTCCTGCTCGGGCTCGGGATCGCACTCGACGATTCCGCGCTGGTCCGCGGCAACACCGCCGCGAAGGAGTTCTGGGAAGCGGTCGAAACCGAGACGGAACGCAAGGAGCGAGTCGCTTCCCTCGGGGTGCCGACCGTCCGCCACCGCCGCGACCTGTGCCAGCACTTCTTCGTGTCCGCGGCCCTCGCCGTCCACCTCGGCCCGGACGCCGCCGAGTCCGCGGGGGTGGCGAAGGAACTGCTCGACTCCGTCCGCCCGAGCGGGTTCAGCTTCGTGGACCTCGCCGCGGACCTCGCCGGCATCGCCTTCGCGGAGCGGGTCCGAAAAGACCCCGGCCTCGTCGACCGGTACGCCCGCGGGTTCGACGTGGCCGACCACGCCCCGAAGGTCGACGGGCTGGTCGAGGGGCTCTCGGCCGCCAAGTTCCTGCGGGACTACGGCTCCGCCGACGACGCCCGGTTCAAGAAGGCGATGGCCGACGTCCGGTCCCGCGTGTGGGCGGTGCCCGCCAACAAGTGACGCCGCCGTCGTGCGGCGGGCCAGAATCTTCTGAACCAACTCGCGGATCTGCTCCGTGCGGTCCGCGGGGGCTTCGACCGGTTCTTCCGCGTCGACTTCCCCCTCGACGTCCGCCGGCTCCTCCTCATCGCCCGCGCTCGCGTCCGACGCTGGCGACACCGGGATGAGCGGCGCGAGGTCGCCGTGGGCGGCCGTCCCGGTCAGCGTCCCGCCGTGTCGCATCCGGGTCATTTCCAGGCGAAAGATCTCGCCCCCCGCGGCGAGCACGTCCTTGGCGGACGCGTCCGACGCGGTCAGCACCCGGCGGAACGCGGCGACGGCCTCGAACACGGCGGCGGTCCAGGTCTCCCGGCGGGCGGCGAAGTCGGACATGGCGGCACCTGCGAAGTGAAAAGGACATGAATACACTTCTCTACGCTGGAAATGAACATTTGTCAAGTATTCGAGCAGCGCGAACGGATGTGAGCCTGAGTCCCGTGGATTCTTGATTCTGTCTGCCCTCTCCCCTCTCCCCGCTGGGGAGAGGGGTTGGGGGTGAGGGGATTCGCTTCATCCACCTGCAATCGTTGATCGGGGCTGTCGGTTCACCCCTCACCCCCGGCCCCTCTCCCCAGCGGGGAGAG
>CAYUHJ010000182.1:0-11966 GCA_964444365.1 uncultured Alcaligenaceae bacterium
GTTGTAGAACGCGACCACCGAGTCCGGGCGGACCGCGATGACGCGGTCGAGCTCGGCTAGCGCGGCGGCGGTCTCCCCGGTCATCCGCAGGACCACCGCCCGGTTCAACCGGACCCGCGGCAGGTCCGGGCCGAGGTCCAGCGCCCGGGTGTAGTCGCGGAGGGCGGCGGCGAGCTGGCGTTCCGCGACGGAGGCGTCCCCGCGGAGGGCCAGCAGGGCGGCGTCGTCGGGGCCGAGCCGGAGGGCCGCACTCAGGTCCGCGATCCCGCTCGTCAGGTCGCCGGTCCCGATCCGGATCTGGGCCCGCCCGACGAACGCCCGCCGGGCTTGCGGGTCGCGGCGGATCGCCTCGCCGAAGAGCGCCTCGGCCGTTTCGAGGTCGCCCGTCCGGCGGGCTCGCTCCCCCCGCCGGACGAGGTCCCGGACGTCGCACCGGTCGGCCGCCGAGTCGGCCTCGGTGCCGGCCATCGGCACGTTGATCGGCACCTCGTCCGGGTCCGGGATGTGCAGATCGGGCAGGTTGAGCGGCCCCGAATCGTCGTCCCGCGCCGGCCACGGGGCGGGCGTGCGGGGGGCCGGCAGGACACGGGGTTCGGCGGCGGGGCGAGGCGGGGCGAGGTCGGCCAGGTCGTAGACCGCCGTCTCCCCCGCACACACGGTCTCGCGAGCGGGGCCCGGCAAGGCCGGGCGGGGACGTCCGGCCGGGTCGGGCGGCGGTCCGGCGAGCCGGTCGAGGGCCGCGACGAACCGCTGGATGTGCCGGGATTTGTCGGCCAGCTCCGCCCGCACCGACGCGGCCCGGGTTTCGCGGAAGAGCGAGGAACCGGCGAGGGCTTCCAGGGTGCGGACCGCCGCGTCGGCGGTCGCGGCCTCCCGCCGCAGTTCCTCCGCCACCGCGGCCGCACCCGCCAGCACCCCGGTCAGCCGGTCGCACACGGCCGACGCGACCGGGTCCCCGTCCGGCGTGCCGGCCAGCAGGTCGAGAACCCCCGCGCAGAAGTCCTGAACCGCGCGGGTGGCGTCCGCGGGCGGCCGGGTGGCGAGCGGTCCGGGAGAAGCGGTCACGTCGACCCCCATGAGATCCGGCCCCCGGGCGGGGGCCGAAGCCGAGACGAACCGAGCACCCGAGCGGTCACGGGGCGTCGACGTTGTAACCCGGCGCGAACTCGTCCAGGCCGCGGCCGTTGAACAGGGCGTTGCTCGCGCCGGGGAAGGCGTTCAGCGTCGCCGTCGGACCCGTCCCGGTGTACGTCGGCAGGAGCCACTTCGCCACGCCGTTTGTGTCGAGGGCGTACCCGAGGGCCGAGAGGGTCAGCGACTCGACGTGCCCGTCGAGGAACACGACGTTCCCGCGGCCGTTGTGCCGGGCCGCCACCGGGGAGAACCCGACGGTGATGTCCGGGGTGATCTCGTCCGGGCCGTAGGGGTTGACCCCGGCCGGGCCGGTCGTCGTCGGGTACGAACCGCTAATCGTCCAGTGGTCGGAGACGGTCGACACCTTGTCCCCGCGGACGACGTAGTGGGGCGGGTCGAGGGTCATCGAGTGGCCGCCGTGCGTCGTCCCGCCGCCCCGGCTGTCGCCGAAGATGATCGTCCGCGAGGCCTCCTTCACCCCGGTGATCGGGTACCGGATGTACGGCGTCGTCGCGTCCCCGTCGACGACCCGCCGGCTGTTGCCGAGGTACCCGAAGTTGTACCCGTAGGCCCCGTTCCGGATGCTCGCCACGTCGGCCCCGTCCATGTTCGGGCAGACGAGCACCTTGTTGTCGAGCGGGACGCTCGTGCAGGTCGCGTCGCCGGCGGCGACGGACGCGGCGACGGCGGTCGGGTTCTGCGCGTACCCGCCCATCCACGACGCCATGATCCACTGCCACCGCGGCCGCTGGACGCCGTAGTTGTTGAACACCGTCGCGTCCTCGATCCGGTACGGCGGGTAGGAGCCGTTCGTCTCGCGGTACTGGACGGCAGCCAGCCCGAGCTGCCGCAGGTTCGACTGGCACTGCGTGCTCCGGGCCGACCCGCGGGCCGCCTCGATGGCGGGCAGCAGCAGGCCGATCAGGATCGCGACGATCGCGATCACGACCAGCATTTCGATGAGGGTGAAGCCGCGAGGTCGGAACCTGAGCGCAGGCGTCGTCATGGGACCACCGTGGGGGGAAGAGACGTTGAGTGAGGAGCGCGGCGGGGGCTATGCACGACGTGCGCCGGACGGGAGAACTCCGACAAAAGAGCCGAATTCGGGCCTCGGTGGACGGTGCGTGATCAGCCGCGTGGACCGGCCCGGTCCACCCTGGGCCCGGCGCGACCACCGACCGCCCGCAGCGACTCGGGTCGGCGAAAACGGTCCGACGTTCCGGCGAGATTTCCTGGTCACGTCGAACCCACTTCCGGTCACCGCCTTCCCACCCCGCGCCGCCGGTGGTACACCGGTGTTAGCTTGACGACGTCGGGCCGTCTCACTTGAATCGGGTAAGCACAGGAATCCGGGCACGGTTGCGAAGACACAGTCTCTCTGAGGTGCAGCATGCGAGTACGGATCGGTGGCATGGCGGGGCTCGCGGTCGGGCTGGCCCTGGCCGGGTTCGCCCCGGACGTGACCGGGCAGGGGGCCCCGTCCAAGCCGGTCTGGGTCCACGCCCACGACGTCCGCGTCCGGGCCGGCGGCAAGAAGGACTTCGACAAGGACACGCCGAAGCACGGCATCGAGTTCTTCAAGGACGAGGCCGGCGGCGCGATCGTCGGCATCACCCAGACCGGCAGCCTGACCGTCTACCCGATCGGCGCGCTCGGGACGGACAAGAAGGCCGGCTGGCTGTTCGCCCACGACCTCCGCACCCGCAAGGGGGACGAGGAGAAGTTCACCAAGGACACCCAGCAGTACGGCGTCGAGGCGTTCAAGGACGGCCCGAGCGGGAAACTCCTGTACATCTCGGAGAAGTCGTCCGCGGCGGTCGTCGACATGCCGAGCCAGGTGCTCCAGGACAAGGACCCGGCGTGGCACCACGCCCTGATCCTGAAGGTCCGCGGGCCGGACGAGAAGGAGTTCAGCAAGGACACGAAGAAGTTCGGCGTCGAGGTGTTCAAGGACGGCAACACCGGCGGGCTGATCTACGTGACGGAAGCCGGGGTGATCGCCGCCAGCCCGTCCGCCCCGCCGACCCCGCCGGAGCCGGACAAGGTGAAGGCCCCGAAGGCGCTGTACGGCATGAGCCTCCGCGTCCGCAAGGCCGGCGAGGCCGACTTCGGCGACAAGACCAAGCGGGTCGGCGTCGAGGTCTTCCGCGACGAGAACACCGGGTGGCTGGTGTACATCTCCGAGACCGGCTCCCTCGCGGTGGTCCCCGCCCCGGCGACGGTCCAGTCCGGCAAGGGCGTGACCTGGAAGCACGCGATGGAACTGAAGGCCCGCGCCGGCGGCGAGGCCAGCTTCGAGAAGGCCACCCGGTTCGGCATCGAGGTGTTCCAGGACAACAACACCGGCTACCTCGTCTACGTCGACGACGTCGGGTCGATCGCGGTGCTGAAGAAGTAATGTTTCGAGCCTGACTGGCTCGTTCCCTCAGCCCAGGCCTTCGGCCTGGGACGACCAGACCACAACAGCACCGGCCCTGACGGGGCCGTTCGCCCGAGGTACGGCGAACGGCCCCGTCAGGGCCGAAATCCTTTGGGTCCATTCCCCCAGGCCTTCGGCCTGGGCTGAGGGAACGAGCCTCTCAGGCTCGAAAACCGGTCTCCTTCCGGCGGGAGATGCTCAACGCGACGCGATCGCGAACCCCTTCTTTACCCCACGTAGATGCCGTCCAGGTTCGCGGTCGGGACGGCCGGGAACGGGTTGAACGACACGGGCGGCTGGCGGAACCGCGCCCCGCCGGTGCCGACGTAGACCCGCAGGTCGCCGGTGAACCCCTCGCCGCTGCCGGTGACGATGTCGCCGATCCCGTCCTGGTTGACGTCCTTCCACGCGACCCGGACGCCGCCCCGCTGGGTCTCGGCCCCGGCGAAGAAGTTCGTGAGGGGGGTGTTGACCGCCGCCACGCCGCCGGCCGAGATGATCGAGAACCCGCTCAGCCCGAGCACCCGCGGCCCACCGCCCGGCCCGGCCCCGCAGATCAGGTCCCCGAACCCGTCGCCGTTGATGTCCCCGACCGTGACGTAGACGCCGTTCCGCAGGGTCTGCTCGAACACGAAGAAGTCCGCGACGAGTTTCGTCGGCACGCGGTTCTGGCCCGGCACCGGCGGAATGACGGTGCGGCCGTCGTAGAGGGACACCCGCGGCCCGCCGCCGAACCCGGCCGCGATGACGAGGTCGTCGAACCCGTCCCGGTTGATGTCGCCGACGGCCGGCCGCGCCCCGCCGCGGAAGTTCGGGTCGTCGATCCCGAGGAAGTCGTTGAGCTTCACCACGGTGTTGACGCTGAACCGGTAGACGACGACCCGCGGGCCGCCGCCCTCGTCCGGGGTGACGACGAACTCGTCGAACCCGTCGTTGTTGAAGTCCCCCGCGGCGACGAACACCCCGCCGGTGAACGACGACTCGAACACGGAGAAGCTCGGGACGAGGTCGGTGAACAGCCGGCCGTCGAGGATGCGGATCTGCGACCCGCCGCCGGGGCCGGTGCCGATGATCAGGTCCTGGGTGCCGTCGCCGTTCAGGTCGCCGAACGCGACGCGGACGGGGCCGTTGAAGTTCTGGAACGGCTGGAACGTCTGGTTCTGCGGGTTGAGCGTGCCGGCCGACGTCCCGGCGTACAGCTGGACGGAGTTGTTGTTCGGGCCGGACGCGGCGACGTACCGGGCCGCGGGGCCGGCCGGCAGGCTGCCGATCACCTGCGGGGTCGTCAACGGGGCCGGCAGCGGGGCGTCCACCGGCGGGTTCGCCGGCGGGAAGTTCGGCCGGTCCACCTGCGGCACGCCGGTCACGTCCCACCCGATGTCCCGGAGGGCGGCGTAGTCCAGGTCCGAGAACTCGACCCGCTTGTTCGGCACCAGCTGCGGGTGCATCGGCACGTTCTCGCCGTTGTACATCGTCGCCTGCGCCCAGTGGGCGTTGTCCGGGCCGAGCGCGACCGGGCCGCCGTAGAGGGTGGTGGCGGTCGGGCCGGTGAAGACGCCGTTGGTCACGTACAGCGAGAACTCCGGGGACGTGCCGAACCCGAGGACGTGGCCGAGCTCGTGTTCGACGACCGTGTCGAAGTCGATCTGCCCGGCCCCGAGGCCGGCCGCGTCCGCGCCGAAGTACCAGCTCTGGCTCTTATCGAACGAGACGCTGCCGCCCCAGGTGGAGAACCCGACGTGCCCGCGGGTGGTGACGACGTTCTGCCAGCCGGCCGAGCCCGCGACCGAGTACCCGCCGGGGCCGCCGAACCCGGCCTCCGCGGAGGTGGTGTTCATCGACCCGACGAACACGAGGAGGGTGTCGGCCGGAATCGAGCGGTTGTCCACGCGGGCCAGGGTGGTCCCGTCGGACGGGCTGTAGAACGTCGCCTGCCAGGTGTCGCCCCCGGTCGGGGTGATGGCGGCGAGGCTGGTCGTGATCCGGGAGCCGAACTCGGCGGCGGACCGCTCCAGGGCGGCCCGGCGGGTCGGGTCGCTGAAGAAGTTGTTCGTGTCGAACGAGTAGTCGAACTGGAACGTCAGGGCCGGGGTCAGGCGGTCTTCCAGCGGTTCGACGGCCAGGCGAGTCGCCGGACGGGCGGTGCGGAGCAGCATCGGGGTGCGGGGGTCCGGAGGTCCGAGTCGGCGGCAAGTCCTTGCCGGTCCGGGGCGTCCTTCCGTACCCGAACCCGGCGGCAGCGGTCGTGCCGGGGGTGAGGGTTGGTCCGGCCGGCGGCGCTCGCAGCGGATGCGCCGGCGGTCGGGCTGTTCCGTTTTAGTTGGACCGGACCCGCGATATCAAGCAAATTGTCCGTCCGGGTTCGACCGGCGACGCCGGCCGGTGCGGTCGTGCGGGATGCGTAACTGGGGATAGGAGACGAGTGTTCCCCGGTCCGGGCGGGGGCGGGGTCCGAATCTGCCGGCGGGGGCGAACGGGGCGGACGCGGGGGCGGGCGATCCCAGGAACCGGGGGGGGCGGGTTTCTCGCTCCCGCGTTCCGGGAGCATGTTAGAGTACACAGCACGGTTTCCCCGCACGAACCCCGAGGACGAGGTTCCCATGTCGCTCGTGACCTTCCCCCGCTGGCCCGGCGACCGCCGCGGAGCCCGGCCGCAGCCCGCCACCCGTCTCGGGGCGGACCTGCAGCTCGAGGACCGGTGTACGCCGGCCACGCTGTTCTCCACGAACGCGACGCAGACGGACTCCCTCCCGGCCGACGCCTCCGTCATCGGGACCAGCCGGGACGGCCGGTACGTCCTGTTCCAGAGCACCGCGATCAACGTCGTCCAGGGGCAGATCGACACCCCCGGCACGAACGACCTGTTCTGGGCGGACTCGGCCACCGGCGAGCGGCGGCTCGTCAGCGCGGAACGGTTCAGCAAGGGGCTGAAGGCGGCCGGGGCCGAGCTCACCGTCGCGGGCGGGCCGGCCAACGCCGTCCTCAGCGCGGACGGGCTGTCCGTCGCGTTCGTCAGCAAGACCAACGCGAACAAGTTCGACGGCACCAACTTCTTCGGCACCATCATCGACAACGGCAACTCCTCCAGCGACGTGTTCCTGTGGAGCGCGGACTACGCCCGGGTCGCCGCCCCGATCTCGGAAGACCAGTCGCTGCTCATGAGCTTCGAGTTCTCCGTCGGCGACACCGTCGCGATCGGGAACTCCAGCCGGGCGACGAACCCCGCCATCAGCCTCGACGGGAAGACCGTGTCGTTCGTCTCCCCGCGGGACGCCAACAAGGTCGAGTTCCTCGGCGCGACCGACAACGGCGACCTGACCGACGACGTGTTTCGCACGGGGGTGGACTCCTTCCGGATCGTGGGGAAGTTCCCGTTCGTGAGCGTGAACAACCCGCGGCTGGTGACCGAGTTCGAGCGGACGACGCCGGAAGTCGCCCGGTTCGCGTTCGGGAAGTTCGGCAGCGTCTCGGTCGACCCGCTCGGCCGGTACATGTCCGACGACGGGACCGGGTACGTGGTGGTCAGTTCGATCAGCCCGCGGGACGTGAACCCGACGTGGTCGCCGTCCGCGCCGGGCACGCTGGACGCCTACTACCTGCTCACCGCGGGCGGTGCCGTGCCGCAGGTGTCGCTGGTGTCGTCCCGGCCGGGGGCACCGGGGGTCTCGTCCAACGGCCAGGTCCAGAACGCGATCCTGGCCCCGGAGGCGGCGAACGTCGTCGTGTTCGCGTCCAAGGTCGGCGGCGGGGCGAACACCCTCGTCACCGGGTATGCCAACCTGAACGGCGGCGGGGCCGACCTCTACCGCCGGGTCGTCACCCCGGCCGGGATCTCCGCCCCGACGCAGCTCGTCTCGTCGAAGTTCGGCAGCCTGGTCCAGGGCTCGGACGGCCTGCTGGACGGCAGCGTCGGCTCGTTCTCCGTGACGCCCGACGGCAGCAAGGTCGCGTTCACGTCGGCCGCGACCAACCTGACCGCCGGCGTGACCGACACGAACGGCGCGTTCGACGTGTTCCTCTGGGATGTCGCCACCGAGGCCGCCGCCCCGATCAGCCTCGTCCCGTCGGGCACCTCGACGGGTAACGCCGCGTCGTCCAACCCGCGGGTGTCCCAGGACGGTCTGTACGTCGCGTTCGAGTCCCTGGCGTCGAACCTCACCCCGGTCCGCGACACGAACGCCACGACGGACGTGTTCGTCCGGGACGTCGCCGGCGGGACGACCGGCGTCGCCAGCGTCTCGACGGACTTCACCACGACCGGGAACGGCCCGTCCACCGGCCCGGTGATCGGCGGGTCCGGGAACGCCGTGACCGTCCGGTTCAACAGCGTCGCGGACAACCTGCAGTCGACGTTCACGGTCATCCCCGGCCTCGTGCAGATTTACACCGTGAGCACCCCGCTGCCGTCGTTCGGGGTGGCCCGCGTGGTCGCCGTGGCCGGCGGCCGGAACGGGTTCGTCGGGCTGTCCACGTTCGACGCCGGCGGGAACCTCGTCAACGGCCCGCCGGTGATCGCGTTCCCCGGCTACACGGGCGAACTCCGGACCGCCGTCGGGGACGTGACCGGGGACGGCATCGCGGACATCATCGTCGGGGCCGGCCCGGGCGGCGGACCGCGGGTCAAGGTGATCGACGGGGCGAGCCAGGCCACCGTGTACGACTTCTTCGTGTTCGAGAGCACGTTCACCGGCGGCGTGTTCGTGGCGGCCGGCGACTTCACCGGCGACGGCCGCGACGACATCGTCATCGGGGCCGGCGAGGGGGGCGGCCCGCGCGTGCTCGTCCTGAACGCGGCGAACCTGTCCGTCATCGCGGACGTGTTCGTCTTCGAGCAGACGTTCCGCGGCGGGACCCGGGTCGCGACCGGGGACGTGAACGGCGACGGGATTGCGGACCTGATCGCGTCCGCGGCGGAAGGCGGCGGCCCGCGGGTGCTGGTCCTGAACGGGGCCGCCCTCCCGCTCGTGGTCCCGATCGCGGACTTCTTCGCGTTCGAGCCGACCCTGCGGAACGGGGCCTACGTCTCCGCCGGGGACTTCAACGGCGACGGCCGGGACGACATCGTCGTCGGGGCCGGGCCGGGCGGGGCCCCGCGGGTGCAGGTGTTCGACGCCGCCCTGCTGACCAACCCGCCGGCCGGGGCGAACCCCGTCCTGCTGAACTTCTTCGCGTTCGGCGACGACCGCCGGGACGGCGTCCGGGTCGCGGTCGCCCAGGTCGACGGCGACAACGTCCCGGACATCGTGGTCGGGGCCGGCGACGGCGCGCCGACCATCCGCACCTTCGCCGGCGGCCAGTTCGCCGCCGCGGGCGTCCCGCAACTCATCCAGGAGTCGTTCGCCTTCGACGACCCGTTCGGCACCTTCGGGGCCTGGGTGGGGTAACCGACCGCTCGCACCGCGGCGGGTGGCCCGCCGCGGTGCCCGGCCTCACCGCTTCACGCCGCTCATCGCCTCCAGGGCCAGCATCAGCGCGTGCGTCCCCTTCCGGCCGTAGCCGATGGCGCGGACGCTCTCGTACAGTTGCTTCGCCAGCGCCAGCCCCGGCAGGCTCAGGTTCATCCGCTCGGCCTCGGCCAGCGCGATCCCCATGTCCTTGATGAAGTGCTCGACGTAGAACCCCGGCTCGAAGTTGCGGGCGAGGATCCGCGGCCCGAGGACTTCGAGCGCCTTGCTCCCCGCCGCCCCGACGCTGACGCTCTTGAACACCGTCTCCAGGTCCAGCCCCGCCTTGTAGCCGTACAGCAACCCCTCGCACAGCGCGATCATGTTCGACGAAATCAGGATCTGATTCACCATCTTCGTGTGCTGCCCGGCACCGGGGCCGCCCTGGTGGACGATCGTCTTGCCCATCGCCTCGAAGATCGGGGTGACGGCGGCGACCACGTCCTTGTCCCCGCCGATCATGATCGAAAGGGCCGCGTTCTTCGCCCCGACGTCCCCGCCCGACACGGGCGCGTCCAGGGCGTGGACCCCCTTCGCCGTCGCGGCCGCGGCGATCTCGACGGCCAGGCTCGGGTCGCTGGTGGTCATGTCGACGAGGACCGCGCCCGGCTGGCTGCCGGCGAGGGCCCCGTCTTCGCCGAGGAACACTTCCCGCACGTCCTTCGGGAACCCGACGATCGCGAAGATCACGTCGCTGTTCGCCGCGACGTCCTTCGGCGTGGCCGCGAACGTCGCCCCGAGGTCGAGGAGGGGTTGGGCTTTGTCCTTGCTGCGGTTATAGACCGTCGCGGAAAACCCCTTGGCCATCGCGTGCTGGCACATCCACCGGCCCATGACGCCGGTGCCAATCCAGCCGATGCGCGTTTTTCCGGGTCGGGCGGGGGGAATTGTCATTGCGAAGGTTCCGTGAAGGTGCTAAGTATGCTAGCTACACATTTCGGCCGGCAGGTCACCTCTCCGACCCCGCCGCCGAACTCCGCTCATCGTAAGCCGCCCCGGTCCCGTCGGCCATTGCGACGCTGGTGAAGAAGGAATCGCCCCGGTGTACGACTCGTCTTCCACCCCCCGCCTGTCCGCCCCGATCGTCCTCGCCCACGGGCTCTGCGGCTTCCAGCGGTACGTCGCCCGGAACCGCCCCGTGCGGGACTACTTCCCCGGCATCCGCCAGTTCCTGGAGGCGTGCGGGAACCGCGTGTTCGTCCCGCTCGTCAGCCCGACGGCCGGCATCGCGACCCGGGCGGCGGAACTGAAGGCGTTCATCCGCCGGGAAGTCGGCCGCGGGCCGGTCCACATCTTCGGCCACAGCCTCGGCGGGCTCGACGCCCGGTACATGATCTCCAGGCTGAAGATGGCCGGGCAGGTGCTCTCCCTGACGTCCGTCGGCACGCCGCACTGGGGCAGCACGTTCGCGGACTGGGCGGTGAGCCGGTTCGCCCGGATGCTGCACCCGCTGTTCCGGGCCGTCGGCCTGCCGGACGACGCCTTCTTCGACCTGACCACCGAACGCTGCCGCCGGTTCAACGACGCGGTGCCGAACGCCCCCGGCGTCCGGTACTTCTCCGTCGCCGCGGTGTGCGAGCGGCCCTGGCTCGGCCGGGAATGGGAACTGCCGTCCCGCATCGTCGGCAAGGCCGAAGGCCCGAACGACGGCGTGGTGTCGCTGGCGTCCGCCACCTGGGGCGAGCGGACCGACGTGTGGCCCGGCGACCACCTCAACCTCGTGAACTGGCCGAACCGCTTCATGCAGCGGGCCGGCCAGTGGACCGACCGCGCCCCGGAGTACGGCCGGCTCCTCGCCCGGCTCGCGGCCGAAGGGTATTGACGCCCCGCCCGCGACGGATGCGCAGGTTGCGCAAGTCGGATTCGATGCAGCGGAGTTACGCAGTTCGCCGATATTGACCCCGCACGGATTCATGCGAGGGTCGAACAATGAGAACTTGCCTGCGCATCGCCTCGTCGGCAGCCGCGTTCCTGCTGATTTCCTTCTCGATCGGCTGCAGTTCGGTCGGCTCGACGCTGGGGTTTTCCCCGCCGCAGCACAAACTCCTGCCCGAAGCAAAGGCCTTCCGCGAGAGCACGCCGCCGGCCGGCCCGCGGGAACTGGCCAAGATTCTCCACCCGGCCCACGTCGTCGAACCCGGCGACGTGCTCCTCGTCCAGCCGGTGGAACTCGATTCGCCGGTCCGCCTGCCCGCCGACCAGACCGTGCTGCCGGACGGCACGATCGACCTGAGCCCGTTCGGCCGGCCCGTCGTCGCGGGGAAGACGGTGGCCGACATCGAGCGGGACGTGCAGCAACTCGTGAAGAAGCAGGCGAAGGACGCGGGCACCGTCACGGTCCGGCTGATCGGGCGGAACAGCAAGGTGTACTACGTCCTCGGCGAAGTGAACGCCCCGGGCGTGTTCCCGGTCACGGGCCGGGAGACCGTGCTGGACGGGATCATCGCGGCCGGCGGGCTGACCCGGAAGGCGTCCGAGAAGAGCATCGTCGTGTCGCGGCCGACGCCGCCGGACGGGTGCCGGATCGTGATGCCGGTGTGCTACCCGCAGATCGTCCAGCTCGGCGACACGTCCACGAACTACCAGATCATGCCGGGGGACCGCATCTACGTCCCGAGCCAGACGCTGACCGAAGGGCTGTTCCCGCGGCGGCAGAAGCCCGGCCCGTGCTGCGGCCCGCAAACGAACTGCGCCGGCGGCGGGTGCGCGACGCCGGAGATCGCGGGCAGTTCCCCGGCCCCGGCGGTGCCCGCGGCCCCGACGCCGATGGCGGCAACGGCCGGCCGCCCGGAGCCGAAACTGCCGGCGGTCGCCGTCCCCGCGGTCCTGCCGATCCCGACCGTTCCGGACCGGTGACACCGAACGAGTTCGATTCGTGATGTTTCCTCCCCTCTCCCCGCTGGGGAGAGGGGCCGGGGGTGAGGGGTGAGACTTCCCACTGTGGAGACAGTCCCCTCACCCCCAACCCC
>CAYUHJ010000183.1:0-11961 GCA_964444365.1 uncultured Alcaligenaceae bacterium
ACCTCATCAACGCCCAGGGCGAGGACGTGGTGGCCGGCATCCGCACCCCGGAGCCGATCGCCAAGCTCGACTCGGAAATGCCCAAGGTGTACGCCCAGCTGATGGACATCCGGTCCGCGCTGGAGAAGCACTACAAGGACATGCAGGACATCGAGTTCACCGTCCAGGACGGCACCCTGTACATGCTGCAAACCCGGTCCGGGAAGCGGACCGGCACCGCCGCCGTCCGCATCGCCGTCGAGATGGTCAAGGAAGGGCTCATCGACGAGGCGACCGCCGTCAAGCGCGTCGCGCCGGACAGCCTGAACCACCTGCTGCAGCCGCAACTCGACCCGAAGAGCAAGGTCAAGCCGGTCGCCCAGGGGATCGCGGCCAGCCCCGGCGGCGCGAGCGGGATGGTGATCCTCTCCGCCGAGGCCGCCGTCGCCCACGCCGCGAAGCACCCGAGCGACCCGATCCTGCTCGTCCGGAAGGAAACGTCCCCGGAAGACGTCGCCGGGATGCACCTGGCGAAGGGCATCCTGACCAGCACCGGCGGCAAGGCGAGCCACGCGGCCGTCGTCGCCCGCGGCTGGGGCAAGCCCTGCGTCGTCGGCTGCGAAGCCGTCCGCATTGACGAAGAAAACCAGTGCCTCACCGTCGCCGGGAAGACCGTGAAGGCCGGCGAGTTCATGACGATCAACGGCACCACCGGCGACGTGATGATCGGCAAGGTCGAGACGATCGCCCCGAGCATGACCGGCGACTTCAGCACGCTCATGACCTGGGCGGACAAGAGCCGCAAGCTCAAGATCCGCACGAACGCCGACAGCCCGGCCGACAGCCTGAAGGCCCGCGAGTTCGGCGCGGAAGGCATCGGCCTGTGCCGCACGGAGCACATGTTCTTCGGCGAGGACCGCATCACCGCCGTCCGGGAGATGATCCTCTCCAGCACGGAAGAAGGCCGGAAGAACGCGCTCGCCAAGATCGAGCCGTTCCAGAAGGCGGACTTCGTCGGCATCTTCGAGGCGATGGACGGCTACCCCGTCACGATCCGCCTGCTCGACCCGCCACTGCACGAGTTCCTGCCGCACCACGACAACGTGAAGGGGACCGAGGAAGTCGCGAAGACGCTCGGCGTCACGCCGGAAGAGGTCCGCGCCCGGGTCGACGAACTCCACGAGTTCAACCCGATGATGGGCTTCCGCGGCTGCCGGCTGCCGCTCGTCTTCCCGGAAATCGGCGACATGCAGGTCCGGGCGATCATCGAGGCCGCCATCGAGGTCAAGAAGAAGGGCAAGAGCGTCCTGCCCGAGATCATGATCCCGCTCGTCGGCGTCGTCGAGGAACTCAACGCCCTCAAGAAGCGGGCGATTGCCGTCGCCGAGGAGTGCATGGCGAAGGCCGGCGTGAAGGTCGAGTACCAGATCGGCACGATGATCGAACTGCCGCGGGCGTGCATCGCGGCGGACAAGATCGCCGAGGAAGCCGAGTTCTTCAGCTTCGGCACGAACGACCTGACGCAGATGACGTTCGGCTTCAGCCGGGACGACATCAAGGGGTTCATGCCGACGTACCTGGCGAACAAGATCCTGCCGATCGACCCGTTCCAGACGATCGACTTCCACGGCGTCGGCGAGCTGATGAAGATCGGCATCCAGAAGGGCCGCGACAGCCGCAAGGCGAAGCACGGCACGCACCTGAAGGTCGGCATCTGCGGCGAGCACGGCGGCGACCCGGACAGCGTCGTGTTCTGCCACGGCATCGGGATGGACTACGTCTCGTGCTCCCCGTTCCGCGTGCCGATCGCCCGTCTCGCGGCGGCCCAAGCCGCCCTGGGGGACGTGAAGCGGGACAAGTAACCGTCCCGCTATGCCTCCCGCCGCGAGAGTGTTGGCACGTCCCCACACGGTGGGCCGATTCCGGCTGGCCGCGTGGGGACGGTTTCGTGAAGGGGTACTCAGATGGATCTCGCGGAATATAAGAGCCGATTCGGGCGGAGCGACGACGCCGCTCCCGGCTGGGACTCGATTACCTCGCGACTTTCCGAAGTGTACCGCGACCAAGAACCGCGACACTGGGGCAGTGTCATCAAGCACATGCTCGGTGGCCCGGACCCGATCGATGGCATCAGCGCGTATGAGTGCCGAGATGGGGGCACACCCCACTTGCACTTCTGTACCTATGGCTATTCATCGCTTTACTACGACGAAGAGAGTGCGGGCGGGGAGTGCAGCGGATTCGGCTTCGAAAATGACGTTCCGACTGGCTTCCCAGTTGCCTCCACTCGAAGAGCCGCATTGGGTGCTCAATCTTCTCAACAATCTCGCCCGATATGTCTTCAAGTCCGGGCGGTGGTTTGAGGAATACCATTGGATTCCGGCGAATGGACCCATCCGAGCGGACTACCCGACCGACCTCGTCGGGCTCGCGTTCGTTCTCGACCCGGCGCTCGCTCCCATCGACACGCCACACGGTCGGGTCGAGTTCGTTCAGGCGTTCGGCATCACGTCGAACGAGTTAGATCGCATCAAAACCAAGGCAGCGACGTGCGAGGAAGTGATACGAGACCAACGAACCGTGAACCCGTTATTGGTCACGGACTTGGACCGCCGGGACGCGGAGTAAGCCCGTAAGGAGGAGGCCGATGACTCTCAACACTCACCGCCTTCCGCTGTCCGCCATCGCCCACGGCCGGAGTGGGGACAAGGGGAACCACGCCAACGTCGCCGTCCTCGCGTACACCGACGCCGGGTTCGCGTGGTTGAAACAGCACCTCACGGCCGAGGTGGTCGCGGCGTACTTCGCTCCGCTGGGGTGCTCGCGGGTGGAACGGTACGAGGCGGCGAACGTGCGGGGGTTGAACTTCGTCCTGTCCGACGCCCTCGCGGGCGGCGCGAGCCGGTCGCTGCGGACGGACACGCAGGGGAAGACGTTCGCCCTGGCGATACTGCAAATGGAAGTGGAACTGCCCGCCGACCCCGGTGCCCTCATGCGGCCGTCCGCACACCATGCTCCGCTCGCTGAGGGTTGATCGGTCTCCCTCCCCCTTGAGGGGGGAGGGTTGGGGTGGGGGTGGACGGTTCACTCCCCATGTCACCCCCACCCCAACCCTCCCCCCTCAAGGGGGAGGGAGACCAGAAGTCGAAAACAGATGGAATCAGCCCGCGTAGGTCGTTTCGAATCCTTGTCCTGTCAGTCGTCCGATTTCGTCAGCACGAACGCGAACCCGACGGCGAACGCGACGAGTACGCCGATCCAGGCGGCGAGCATCCAGTTGACCGCCAGCCCCAAGGCGAGGACCAGGATGCCGGCCAGGACCAGCGGCACCGGGTTGCGGTGCGGGCGGGCGGTGTCCTTCACGAAGTCGAACACGCGGTCGGCGACGGCCTGGCGTTCGCGGTCGGACCCGTCGACGAACAGCTGGGCGGACGCGCGGACGTTGCGGACCCCGGCCTTGAGGTTGTCCATCGACGCCCGGGGCCGCTTGGGCGGGTCCGGGAAGGGGTCGGCGGCCCAGGGCGTCGTCGCCTTCGGGATCGGGGGCCGGGGCGGCTCGGCGCGGGCCGACACCGGGGCGGAGGTGGGAGCGGGGGCGGGGGCCGAAGCGGCCGGGCGCTTCGGCCCGAAGCCCGGCGGCGGCTGGCTCATCATGTCCGCCCGCAGCGAGGCCAAAAACGCATCCGCTTCCGGGTCGCGCGGCGGGGTCGACTTCGGCGGGGCGGTCGGGGCACCGGGGGTGCGCAGCGGGGGTGGCGGGACGGACCCGCTGGGTTGCCCCGGCGTCACCAGCCGGGGGACCGTGCCGGTCGACTCGCTCAGCGGCTTGCGGCGTTCGCCCGGCGGCGGGATCGCCCCGGACCCCGGTGACAGCGGCCGGACCGACGCCGGCATGATCCCGGACCGGCTCGCCGACCGCGGGGCCGCCAGGATCGCCTGGACCTGCTGCTTCAGGTCGGCCGGCTTCCCGCGGTAGCTCGGCGGCACCGCGAGCATCTGCTGGATCAGCCGGTCGAACTCGACGGGGACGTCCGGCCGCTTGCCGCGGACCGACGGCCGGTCCGCGGTCTTGTGCAGGTGGGCGAGCTGGCTGAGGAACGCCATCTTGTTGCCGGTGTTCTTCACCGGGAACGCCAGTTCCGCGGCCAGCGCGTAGAACAGCGTCCCGCCCAGGGCGTAGGTGTCGGACTCCGGCAAGGCCCCGCCCGCCCCTTCCCACTGCTCCGGCGGCATGTACTCGGGGGTGCCGAGCAGCTGGAACTGCCCGGTGAGTTGCGAGCCCATCGACGACGGGGCGGTCTCGTCCGTCCCGCCCTTGTCGCCGGCCCACTTGGCCAGGCCCATGTCGAGCAGCTTGGGGACGTACTTTTCCCCGCCGCCGGGGGCCTTCGTCCGCATCAGCATGACGTTCGCGGGCTTGATGTCCCGGTGGATCACCGTCACGCCGCGCTTGTTCTTCCCGTGGGCGTGGTCGAGCGCGTCGAGCAGGTCGACGGCCATTTCCGCGACGAACACCCACGGCAACGGCTTCTGCTCCTTCTTCCGCTTCGCGACGACCTCGTTGAGCGGGGACCCGGGCAGGTATTCGAGCACGAGGAGGTCGGCGCTGCCGAACTTCTCCCGGCTGTACAGCTTCGCGATGTTCGGGTGGTCGAGGTACTTCTGCAGGGCGGCTTCCCGGCGGAGCCGCTTGCGGGCCTCCGGGCCTTCCCGGTGGGTCCGCTTGATCGCGACGTACCGCTGGTGCGCGAGGTCCCAGCCCTTGTAGACGACGCCCATCCCGCCCTTGCCGAGCGTCTCGATGAGCAGGTACTCGTTCCACCGGAGCAGCCGGGAGAGCTTCGTCAGCCCGCCGTCCCCCTGGGCCTTCTGGATCTGTTTGACCTGGAAGTCGGTCAGCGCGGTCGACCGGACGGCCGCCCCGACGTCGGTCGACTTGGCCTGCGCGGACCAGTGGGCCGGGGTCCGGGTGAGCAGGTCGAGGGCGGACGGCAGGTGCTCGGACCCGCCGGCCCGGGACAGGGCCGTGTCCCACTGGGCGTCGGTCAGGATGCTCAGTTCGACGAGCAGCGAGCCGAGTTCTTCGGGGGTGAACGGAGTCGGACTAGGAGGCACGTCGGCGTCCCCGGCGGAAGTCGGCCCGAGCGCGGGCACAGACGATGATACCCCACGAACGGGAGGGTGCCAACGATTCACGCGGCCGCGGACGCCGGCACCGCGGGGCGGGACCGGGACAGCGGGGTCTCGGCGAGACCCCGGCGAGCGGCCGGCGTCCCGGCCTCGACCCGCTGCGGCCGGTACGCGGTCGCCTTCGCCGCGGCCAGCAGGTCCGGCGGCACCGCGACCCGGCACCCCGGGGGCAGCGTCGGTTCGACCCCCATCAGGGCGGGAAACCCGGAGGGGTCCGCGACCGCCAACCGGGCGGCCGGCACCTGCGTCCCGACCGGATCGAACCGCTTCCGGGCCTGATCCGCTTCCAGTGGGGTGACGCGGCCGCGCCGGAGGGCCACGGCCAGAGCGGTCGCGAAGTGGGACTGGAATGCGTCCGACGCACCGGGGGCCGACACGGTCCGCCCGTGCAGGACGGCTTCGCAGGCGAACTCCGCGAGGGCGGGGTCGGACCCGAACACCGCCACGGCCGTGCGGGAGTCGTCGAAGGCGGGGGCGCGGGTGCCGGTCTCGAAGTCGGCTGTGCGGACGGCGACCCGCTCGGCGGCGAGCCCTTCCGCGAGGTCGACCCGGTCCCACCGCTTCCGCGGTCGGCGCTGGACCCCGTCCAGAAACAGCCGCAATTCCACCTTCGCCCGGCGGGCCGAGAAGGCGTCGTCGAACGCGCCGGCCCGGACCGCTTCCTTCGCCGTGAAGACGTGGCCGGCGAGCCACGGTGCCGCCCGCCGACCCAACCGGTGCCGCACCCGGGCCGCCCCGCCCCAGCACGGCGGGACACCCTCCGGGAAGCCGACCCACGAGTCCGGCCCGGCGACCGCGAGCCGGTAGTCGCACGCCAGCGCGAGGTCCAGCCCCGGCCCGAGGCACGGACCCTCCACGAACGCGACCGTGACGGCCGGCAGCGCGGCCAGCTTCGCGAACGCCGTCTGCCCGATTCGCGCGAACGCCGTCGGGTCGTCACGCCGTCCGGCCAGCCCCTCCGGGGTGAACCCGCGGCAAAACCCGGTGGGAATCGCCGAGCGGACGACGACCGCATCCAGGTCCGTCCGCCGGGCGAGCACGTCGGCCGCACGGCCGACCGCGGCCGCCCGCACGGGGTCGAAGGTCGAGAACGCGAGCCAGAGGGTCGCGACGCCGTCCGCGGCGTCCGCCCACACGTCCGGGGATTCGTAGAGCATCGGCGGCATCGTCCAAACCCCGGCCGGCGGCGTCAACCCGAGTTCGGTCAGGAAGCCGGGGGACGCAGAGTTTCAAGCTCGGCCGATTCAGTAGGTCACTCGCTCCGCGAGTGACTGCGCGTCCGCCCTCGAAAAGCGGTGAAGTCGTCTCGGGACATGAGCCCGCAACTCGCGGAGCGAGTTGCCTACTTTCACGCACTGCGTCAACCCGAGTTCGGTCAGGAAGCCGGGCGCGCCGCGTTCACCTTCGGGTCATACACCAATCTTGCTGTCCCCTGCGGAGCCCCCATGCGACCCCTCCTCCTCGCTCTCGTCTCGGCGGCGGTGCCGCTGCTCCCCGCCGGGGCCGCCGACGCCCCCCGGCCGCCGAACGTCGTCGTCGTCCTCGCCGACGACCTCGGGTACGGCGACCTCGGGTGCTTCGGGTCGCAGACCATCCGCACCCCGCACCTCGACGGGCTCGCCAGGGCCGGGGCGAAGCTGACGGACTTCTCCGTCACCCACCCGTACTGCACCCCGACGCGGGCCGCCCTGCTGACCGGCCGGCACCCGATCCGCACCGGCATGACGCGCGTCCTGTGGCCGCACAGCCAGGACGGGCTCGACGAGTCCGAGACGACCCTCGCCGAACTGCTGAAGGCGAAGGGGTACGCGACGGCGTGCTTCGGCAAGTGGCACCTCGGCAGCACCCCGGACCGGTTCCCGACCAAACACGGCTTCGACGAGTGGTTCGGGATGCCCTGGCCGAACGACCAGGACGACACCCACTTCCTCACGAAGAAAAACAACTGGAACTGGGGTCCGCTGCCGCTCTACCGCGGCGGGGAAGTGGTCGAGAAGCCGGCCAAGCGGGAGACCCTGACGGAGCGGTATTTCACGGAGGCGAACCGGTTCATCGCGGCGAACAAGGCGAAGCCGTTCTTCGTCTACGTCCCCACGTCCATGCCCCACCTCTGGCTGGCGGCGACCGAGAAGTTCCGCGGCAAGTCCAAGCATGGGCTGTACGGCGACACGATCGAGGAGATCGACCACCACGTCGGCGAACTGCTCGCCACGCTGAAGAAGCACGACCTCGAGCAGAACACCATCGTCGTGTTCTTCAGCGACAACGGGCCGGTCACGAGCCACCCGCAACTGGACCCGAAAGACCCGAAGGGCTCGGCCGGGCCGTTCAAACTCGGCAAGGGGACGACGTGGGAGGGCGGGGTCCGGGTGCCGTGCGTGGTCCGCTGGCCCGGCGTCGTCCCCGCGGGGACCGTGGAGAAGACCCCGGTCGTGGTCATGGACCTGTTCACGACGCTGGCCAAAGCCGCCGGGTGCCCGCTGCCGAAGGACGTGCCGATCGACGGCCGCGACCTCGCCCCGCTGTTCGCCGGCAAGCCCCTGGCGGCGGACGCGGCCCTCTATCTGTACAAGTCCGAAACGCTCGAAGCCGTCCGCCTCGGAAACTGGAAGCTGAAGGCGGCCGAGAAGGTCAAAGGCAAGCAACCGTCCCCCGAGTGGCTGCTGTTCGACCTGTCGACGGACCCCGGCGAGGCGACCGACGTGTCCGAAAAATTCCCCGAACGGGTGAAGGAACTCCGCGCCCGCATGGACGCCTGGAAGCAGAGCCTCGGCACCCTGCCGTAGCCGAAGGTGTGAACCCGACCGACACCTGTGTGATATCGCACGCGGTCTGGATTGATCTTTCTCCCTCCCCCTTGAGGGGGGAGAGTTGGGGTGGGGGTGAAAGCTTCACCACTCAAGCGACCCCACCCTCCCCCCTTCCAGGGGGAGGGAACCAGAATCAATCCAACCCGGCGGAGTATCGTTCGTGATCCGCCCCCTTTCCCCCGGAGATTCCCGATGCAAACCCTCCTCCTCGCCGGGCTGCTCGCGCTCGCGCAGGCCCCCGCCAAGCCGGCCGCGTGGGAGCCGGCCCCGCGGGCGAAAGAGTACCCGTGGATGTCCACCGCCACGTGGAAGAAGATGCACGACGGCCACCTCGCCCGCACCAAGCAGGGCGGCGTCGACGTCGCGTTCCTCGGGGACTCCATCACCGAAGGGTGGGGCGGCAGCGGCAAGGCCGTCTGGCAGAAGCGGTACGCCGGGCTGAACGCCGCCAACTACGGCATCGGCGGCGACACCACCCGCGAGGTGCTCTACCGGCTCGACCAGGGCATCCTCGACGGGCTGAAGCCGAAGGCCGTCGTGCTCCTCATCGGGACGAACAACCTCGGCCTGGAAGGGGACACCCCCGCGGACGCGGTCAAGGGCGTCGAGGCGGTCGTCGGATCGGTCCGGAAGAAGGCCCCGGACGCGAAGATCCTGCTGCTGGCGATCTTCCCCCGCGACAAGAAGCCGGACACGGCGATGCGGAAGAAGGTCGCCGAGGCGAACGAGAAGCTCGCGAAGCTGTGCGACAACAAGGCGGTGTTCTACCTGGACATCGGCCGGCAGTTCCTCGCCGACGACGGCACCCTGCCCGCGGACGTGATGCCGGACGCGCTGCACCTGTCCGAGAAGGGCTACGGCATCTGGGCGGACGCGATCGACGACACGCTGCAGAAGTTGCTGAAGTGACGCCGACTGACCTTTCTCCCTCCCCCTTGAGGGGGGAGGGTTGGGGTGGGGGTGAACGGTTCACTCCCCCAAAACACCCCCACCCTATCCCTCCCCCCTCAAGGGGGAGGGGAATAGAAGTCCCCAAGAGAGCCAGTCAGCCCGAGGAGAGTGTCATCGCGATTCGCGTGGACTAACCCCGCGGATTAGGCTAAGCTACAGACCAGTGAGGCCGTCTGATCTGCAGGGTTTCGCCAGATGAAGCACGTCGCCCTTCTCGGGTTGTGTCTGGGGGCCGTGGGCTGCCACGCGGAACCGGAGAGTTCCAGGGTCCGCGTGGTGGCGACCACCGGGATGATCGCCGACGCGGTCAAGCGGGTCGGCGGGGACCGCGTTTCGGTCACGTGCCTGATGGGGCCGGGGGTCGACCCGCACCGGTACACGCCGACCCCCGGCGACCTCGCCGCACTGTCTCGGGCGAAGGTCGTGTTCTTCAACGGGCTGCACCTGGAAGGGAAGATGACCGACGTGCTGGAGCACGGCCGAGGGCCGAAGGCGATCGCCGTGACGCGGAACCTCGGCCCGAAGCAACTCCGCACCGGCGAAGGAGCCGACGGCTCGCACGACCCGCACGTCTGGTTCGACGTGAAGCTCTGGACGGCGTGCGTCGAAACGGTGCGGGACGGAATGGTCGAAACGGACCCCGACCACGCCGCCGAGTACCGGGCAAACGCGGAAGCGTACCTGAAGGAACTGTCGGCCCTCGATGCGGAGGTTCGCGAAAAAGCCATCACGATTCCGAAGGACCGCCGGGTGCTGGTCACGTCGCACGACGCCTTCGGCTACTTCGCGGCCGCCTACGGGTTCGAGGTCCGCGGGTTACAGGGCGTCAGCACCGCCGCGGAGACGACGACCAAGGACGTGACGGAGCTCGCGCAGTTCCTCGGCACCCGCAAGGTTCCCGCGGTGTTCGGGGAAACGTCCGTCCCGCCGAAGGGGTTGCAGGCGGTGCTGGACGCGGTGAAGGCGAGATACCACTTCGACGTGAAACTGGTCGGCGGCGACGACGCCCTCTATTCCGACGCCCTCGGCGAGCCCGGCACCCCCGGCGACACCTACACTGGCATGGTGCGGCACAACATCGCGGTCATCGCCTCCGCCCTGGGACGATGACTTGGTGACGGGGTGACACGGTGACGGGGTGACGGGGTGACTTGGTGACGGGGTGACACGGTGACGGAAGAAGACAAAAACCAGTTCGACTCACCCCGTCACCCCGTCACCAAGTCACCCCGTCACCAAGTCACCCCGTCATCTTCGCTTCCCGCCATCGACGTCCACGACCTGACGGTCGCCTACCACGAGAAGCCCGTCCTGTGGGACGTGGACCTGACCGTCCCCGGCGGGGTGCTGATGGCCGTCGTCGGGCCGAACGGGGCGGGGAAGACGACGCTCATCAAGGCGATGCTCGGGCTCGTCCGGCCGGTGTCGGGGGACGTGCTCATTCACGGCCAGCCGTACCGGGCGGACAAGCGGTCGGTCGGGTACGTGCCGCAACGGGGCACCGTGGACTGGGACTTCCCGACGACGGTGTTCGACGTGGTCCTGATGGGCACCTACGGCCGGCTCGGGTGGTTCCGCCGGCCGGGGGCGCACGAGAAGGAACTGACCCGCGACGCCCTCGAAAAAGTCGGCATGACCGCGTTCGCGGATCGGCAGATCAGCCAGCTCTCCGGCGGGCAGCAGCAGCGGGTGTTCCTGGCGCGGGCACTCGTGCAGGAAGCCCCCGTCTACCTGATGGACGAGCCGTTTCAGGGCGTCGACGCGGTGACGGAGCGGACGATCGTGGACATCTTGCGCGAACTCCGGACCCAGGGCCGGACGGTGCTGGTCGTCCACCACGACCTCGCGACGGTGGCGGAGTTCTTCGACTGGGTGACGCTGCTGAACGTGCGGAAGGTGGCCAGCGGCCCGGTGGCGGAGGCGTTCACCCCCGCGAACCTGCGGGCCGCCTACGGGGACCGGGCGCGGTTTCCGGGGTAAGCCCGACCGCCTACGCGATCGCCAGTGCGGGCGTCGGTTCGTCCACCGGGTCCTCGGCGACGTCGTGGTAGTCGCACAGTTCCACGACGCCGTCCTGAACCGTCAGGTAGTGGCACGGCCGTTCGGTCCAGCACCCGCTGTTGTAGTACTCGACGTCGCCGCCGGTGACGGCCGCGGGCAGGTGGGTGTGGCCGCAGCAGACCGCGTCGCACCCGTGCTTGCGGGCGTACTCGATCGCCTGGTCCTGGACCTTCTGCACGCTCCGGAGAAACATCTTGCTGTTGTGCTTCGCCGACCGGGCCACAGTGTGCGTCTTGTCGACCCGCTGGAGGAACCGGTAGAGCAGGTCCGCGAGCTTCGTCGTGACCGGGTACCGCTCGATGAAGGCGTCGAACCGGTGGCCGTGCAGGAAGAGAATCTTCCGCCCGCCGCTGCGGATCGCGATCTCGTCCGACACGCTGACGCCGAGCAAATGGGAGATAATGTCCGAGGGGCCGTCGTGGTTGCCGTTGATCCAGATGATTTCGAGGTCGTCCGACAGCTTCCGGAACAGGGACAGGATCTTCCAGTGCTGCTTCTTCAGCCGGCGGAAGTCGATGGAGTCGAACACGTCGCCGTTCAGGATGAGCCGGCGGGTGAGGACGTCTTTCTGGTGGATCGCTTCGAGGAAGTGGACCAGCGGCCGGGCCTGACAGTTGTCGCTGCCGAGGTGCAGGTCGGAAATCACCAGGGCGTCGTACATCGGTGGCCCTCCGGGGTGCAAGTCGAAGTTCCGTTCCACGGTACTGTCGATGGGAGTATCTTCGGAAATGTTCGCAAGGCGCGCGGGTGGGTTCGGTGTGGGTCGTGTGAAGATTTGACACAGCCGGAGACCGTTGTGCGGTCGGCGAGGGATATTCTTGCTCCCCTCTCCCCGTGAGGGAGAGGGGCTGGGGGTGAGGGGAAGACTACAAGTGTGGTGAGGCTACTTGCCCTCGGATTCTGCGTGTTCCCGGATGGGGTCTTCCCCTCACCCGGCCTGCGGCCACCCTCTCCCCCAAGGGGAGAGGGT
>CAYUHJ010000184.1:0-11926 GCA_964444365.1 uncultured Alcaligenaceae bacterium
ATTGATGGGATACCCTCGCTTGCGCTTCGGGCTGGTGTTCCGGCTTCGCTCGGCCCGCCCGACAAGAAAGGAAGAAACCGAAGGCCGGCGACTTGCGTCGCCGGCCTTCGGTTCAACTGTCGCGAACGGAGTTACTTCTTCGCCGGGGCGGTCTGGGCCAGGGCGATGACGAGCACCTGAATCTTCGCCTCGATGCCGAACCCGAGGGACAGCGGCACCTCGGACAGCGTGTTCGCTTCCTTGATGTGGTGTTCGAGCTTGACCATGTCGTGCTCGACCATGAGGTTCTTGCCGCGGAGCGTCTTGGCGATCTCCACCGGGCCGATCGAGCCGTACAGGTGGCCTTCGTCGTTCGCGTTGGCCTCGATCGTGATGGTCGGCTGGCGGCTGAGTTGCTCCGCGAGGACCTTCAAGTCCGCGATGCGGGCCTCCTTCGCCTTCTGGACCTTGATCTTGTGCAGTTCCAGTTGCTTGAGGTTGTGCGCGGTCGGGACGACGGCGAGGCCGTTCGGGACGAGGTAGTTGCGGCCGTAGCCGGGCTTCACCTCGACGAGGTCGCCGATCTTGCCGACGTGGGTCACGTCGTCCACGAGGACGAGGAGCATCCCGCCGTGCGGGCCCTTCTTGACCTGCTGGCGGACCTTGACCTTCGGCTTCGGCGGGCCTTTCTTCTCGGCGGGCTTGGCTTTTTCGCCCTTCGGCTTGGTGGCGGTCTTGGCCATCGGAGGATCCCTTTGCTCGGGTCGGCGGGCCGGGGGTGTGCTCCCGGCCCGGGGTTCGGTGGAAGTTAGAACGGGATCTCGCCGGGGTCGCCGCCGCCGTGATCCGTGTCGTCGTCCGGGCCGGCCGAATACCCGGTGTTCGCCGGGGGCCGGGCCGGGCCGCGGGGGGGTGGGCCGCCGGCGTTCCGGTTCCCGCCGTAGTTGTTCTGCCGCGGCGGCGGGGCGTCCATCCCCATCTCGTCGTCGCCGCCCATCCCGCCGGCCCCGCCCCGCATCCCGCCGTCCTGGCGGGGGTCGAGGAGCTGGATGTTGTCGGCGACGATCTTGTGCTTGGACCGCTTCTGGCCCGTGGTCTTGTCGTCCCACTGGTCCAGGTGCAACCGGCCTTCGAGCATGATCTGGCTGCCCTTGTGGCAGCGGTCGCGGATCATGTCCGCCAGTTTGCCGAACTCGCCGCGGTTGTACACCTCGACGTCGATGAACATCGGCTCGTCTTCCCACTGGCCGGTCTGGGTGTTCTTCCGCCGGTTCGTGACGGCGAAGCCGAACTTGGCCACCATCCCGCCCGATGCGAACGCCCGGGTCTCGGGGTCGCGGGTCAGCCGGCCGATCAGCACCACCTTGTTGAAGTTCGCCACGGTCGCGTCTCCGGTTCGGCCCTGCCCAGTGGAGTGTCAGGAGTTACGGGAAGTTGCTGGGTCGAGCAGGTGCCGTTCCACCAAAGTACGCCGGACCGTGTGGCGGCCACAAGGTCCGTAGGTCAGTCCTTGTCCGCGAACGAGCCTTCCCGCCGGGGGCCGCGGGGCCGGGCCGGAGCTCCGTCCCCCTCGAACCCGCCCTCGCCCGGCACGCCCAGGTTCGGGGTGATGTCCGTCGGGGCGGACTCGTCCTGCATCCCGCGGTAGGCGAAGGACGTGGCCGTGTCGTTCTTGGCGATGTCCAGCATCACCTCTTCCCACTTCGGCTCGATGGCGTGGGTCATCTGCCGGAGGATGACTTCGATCAGCTGGAAGTCGCGTTCGAGTTCGCGCTGCTTGGTGCTCTCGAACTTGTAGTAGACGATCTGGTAGTACCCCTTCTTCTGCTTCTTGATCGGGTACGCCAGCTTGCGGTTCTCGTCCCACGGGCGGGAGACGACGACTTCGCCGCCGTGCTTCTCGATGGCCGTGTGCAGGGTCGTGCGGGCCGCTTCCGGGTCGGTCGCGACCTTGGTGGAATCGAGAACGAACATCGTTTCGTACAGGCGCGTCGGCATCGAATCCTCGATCGGTCGGGTCACTGTGGCTCGGGGCGAACCGTTCGCCGCCGACCCCTCCCCGCGGGGGAGGGGAGTAACAGGGGAAAGGAAGAACCCCTCCCCCGACCCCTCCCCGAAGCGGAGAGGGGTGAAAAGCCGGATCCTCAGTCCGCCCGCTCGCCCGGCCTCCCCCTCTCCGCTTCGGGGAGGGGGTTGGGGGGAGGGGTTGTCTTTTCTTTCACCTTCTCCGGCTTCGGCTTCTTCGGCTTCTCCTCGCCGGGGCCGTTCGCCCGGTTCATGCAGGCGTCGATCCCCTGGCGAACCCACACCGTCACGGCCTCGGCCGCCTTCGCGACCGCCTCTTGGACCGCGACCCGTTCGCCCGGCTTGAACCGCGACAGGACGAAGTCCACCGCCTCGCCGTCGCCGGGCTGCCCGACCCCGAGTCGGAGCCGGGGGTATTCGTCGGTGCCGAGGCACTCCTGAATGTTCCGCAGCCCGTTCTGCCCGCCGTGGCTCCCCTTGGCCCGCACCCGGAGCTTGCCGAGCGGCAGGTTGAAGTCGTCCGACACGACGAGCACGCGGGCCGGCTCCAGCTTGTAGAAGTCGACCACCTGCCGCACCGCCCGGCCGCTCAGGTTCATGAACGTCTCGGGCTTCACCAGCAGGACCGGCTCGTCGCCTTCCTTCGTCTCGGCGATCAGGGCCTGGAACTTACTGCGGAACGGCCCGACGCTGGGGGCCGCCGCGAGGTAGTCGACCACGTCGAACCCGACGTTGTGGCGGGTTCCCGCGTACTTCGGGCCGGGGTTGCCGAGGCCGACGATGACTTTCATGGCCTGTCAGTGGGCAGTGGGCAGTGGGCGGTGGGCAGCCCGAACCGAGGCGGCGTCTTGACCGCCCACTGTTCCCTGCCCACTGCCCACTATTTCTCGTCCTCGCCTTCCTTCGGCTTCTTCGCCGTGAGGACTTCCGGCTCGGCCGCGGTCGCCTCCGGCAGGACCGCCTCGGCCCCCGGCAGCTTGATGTGGACGACCACCGCTTCCGGCGGGTCCAGCGGGGTCACGCCGGCGGGGAACGTGATCTCCTTGACGTGGATCGGGTTGCCGAGCGTCAGGTTCGTCACGTCGATGCGGATGGCGTCCGGGATGCCCAGCGGGGAGCACTCGACGTGCAGGTGGTGGAGCGGCTGGTCGAGCACGCCGCCGCCCATCGTCTTCGGGGCCCCGCGGAGTTCGACCGGCACCGTCACCTTTACCCGCTCGGTGGCCGAGACGCGGATCAGGTCGACGTGGATCATCTCCTTGCCGAGGTGGTCCCACTGGAGTTCCTTGATCAGCACCGTTTCCGGCTTGCCGCCGACGGTGATCGTGAACGTCCGGGCGTGGAGCTTGCGGACGGCCCGGTCGAACTCTTCGAGTTCGAGCGCGATGTGGGCCGGGGCTTCCTTGTGGCCGTACACGACGGCCGGGATCTGCCCGTTCTTGCGGAGTTTTTGGGCGGCCCGAGACCCGCGGCCGTCGCGCGGGTGGGACTTCAAGGCGAGAATGTCGGACATCGTGACTCGGCCTCCGGGTCAGTGGCTCTCACAGGCCGACGCCGCTTTCGAGCGACGCGAACCCGTTACCCTGACCGGCCCGGTGAGGGGACGAAAGTGGGATTATGGAGGGCGACCCCGGTTCTGACAAGGGCGCGACGGGAAAAGCGTGGGCCTCCCGCTGTGATTCAGCACGCGGTCTGAATTGATCGTTCTCCCTCCCCCTTGAGGGGGGAGGGTTGGGGTGGGGGTGGAAGCGTCACCACTCAAGCGACCCCCACCCTCACCCTCCCCCCTCCCAGGGGGAGGGAACCAGAATCTATACAACCCGCGCGGAGTAGAACCCCACACCTGGCAGCGTTGCTGATATCACTGGCCGAGCGTGTTCGTGCCGGCGGCGGTGGGAATGAAGACGGAGAGGAGCCGCAGTTCCGAGCGGCAGAAGGGACGCCGAACGGCGTTCGAGAGAAGGCTCGTGTCGAGTCGGGGTGGCCGGATTCGAACCGACGACTTCCTGGTCCCAAACCAGGCGCTCTACCAGACTGAGCTACACCCCGAACTGAGTCATCCTATCAACTCTCCGGACACGCGGTAGGCCGACCGGGTTCGCGGGGGTGTGCCTTCGGACCGTCGGCGAGCCGCCCACGCCAGTGGGCGGGTTGCTGCGACGTCACCCGCGGACTGGCGTCCGCGGCTCGCCCCGGTGCCAGCCTGCGGAGCCACAGTCGGGTTCGCGGGGCGACGCAGACGGGTCCGCCGGGCAGTTGCCCTTGTCGCGGGGTCGGGGGATCGGGTACGACACCGCCGACACGCCACGCCCTGCTGCCGGCAGCGGAAAGGATTCCCATGCCCCGGCCCGAGTCCGACCTGATTCACCCGACCGCGATCGTCTCCGCCGACGCGGACCTGGCCCCGGACGTGCGGGTCGGGCCGTACGCGATCATCGACGGCCCGGTCACGCTCGGCCCCGGCTGCGTCGTCGGGCCGCACGCGCACCTGCTCGGGCGGGTCGTCGCCGGGCGGGGGAACTCGTTCGGCCCCGGCTGCGTGATCGGCGGGGAACCGCAGCACCTCGGGTACAAGGGCGAGGACACGCTCACCCAGATCGGCGACTTCAACATTTTTCGCGAACACAGCACCGTCCACCGCGGGATGCCGACCGGCCGGGGGAAGACCGTCGTCGGGGACCACAACCTGTTCATGGTCGGCTCGCACGTCGCGCACGACTGCGCCGTCGGCAGCCACGTCATCATGGCGAACTCGTCGATGCTCGCCGGGCACGTCGAAATCCAGGACCGGGCGTTCCTCAGCGGCAGCGCCGGGGTGCACCAGTTCTGTCGGGTCGGCCGGCTGGCGCTCGTCAGCGGGCTGTCCGGGGTGACGCAAGACCTGCCGCCGTTCTGGATCGCGCAGGGCGTGATGAACATCGTCCACGGCGTGAACGTCGTCGGCATGCGGCGGGCGGGGATCTCGCACCCGGAGGTCCAGGCCGTCCGCCGGGCGTTCCGCACGATCCACCTCCAAGGGCTGCTCGTGAAGGCGGCCGTGGCGAAGCTCGAACGCGAGCTGCCGGACTCGCCGTGCGTCCGGGAAATCGTCGACTTCATCCGGGCGAGCAAGCGCGGCATCGTCACCGGGCTGGGCCGCGAGATCGACCGCGACGACCGCACCGAATTCCGCGGGGCCGCCTGATGTTCGCCTTCTGGAAGTCCCTGCCGCGGTCCGGGAAGCTCGCCGTCGGGCTGTGGGTCGCGCTGGTCGTCGGCGTGTCGGGCCGGGTCGCGCTGTCGAAGCCCGCCTCGCAGTCCGTGGTGCCGATCTACCGCACGGCCGGGGAACAGTGGCTGGCGGGCGAGAACATCTATGCCCTCGTCCCCGGCCAGGACGTGTACCGCAACCCGCCGGGAATCGCGGCGTTCTTCGCGCCGGTCGCCCTGCTGCCCGAGAAAACGGGGGCGATTCTCTGGCGGCTCGGGACCGCCTCGCTGTTCCTCTACGCTCTGACCCGGTTCCGCCGGGACGTGCTGCCGGACCTGTCGCCGGAGCGGGCCGGGGGGATGTTCGCGCTGGCCGCGCTGCTCGCGCTTCCCGCCGTGAACAACGGGCAACTCAACCTCGTCCTCGCTGCGGTCGGCCTCGGCGGGGCGGCGGCGATTGCCCGTGGAAACTGGTGGGCCGCGGCCGGGTGGCTCTCCGTCGGCGGGTGGGTGAAGATTTATCCGCTCGCGGTCGGGATGCTCCTCGCCGCCGCGTACCCGAAGAAGCTGGCCGGGCGGCTGGCGGTGGTGCTGGTGGCCGGGTTCGCGCTGCCGTTCGTGCTGCAAGACCCCGGCTACGTCGCGGACCAGTACCGGGGGTTCGCACACGAACTGGGCGAGGAAAGCCGCATGACCGCGGGGCCGGAACGGGTGCCGCGCGACTGGACCTGCGTCGCCCGGAGCTGGTTGAACTGGGTGCCGTCCGACGCGGTCGTCAAGCTGACCATGCTCGCGACCGCGGTGGGGTGCGGCGCGATCGTGCTCGGGGCTCGACTCTTCGGGGTCGAAACACGCTCGCTCTTGTTCCTGACCGTCACGGTCGGCTCGACGTGGATGACCGTGTTCGGCCCGGCGACGGAAGCGCACACCTACGTCATCCTCGCCGGGACCGCGGCCGCGGCCGCCGTGCTGCCGATGAACCGGTGGGCGACCGCCACGGTATGGCTCGGGTGCGGGCTGATGGTCGCGGTCGTGTTGCGGCCGATGTTCCCGAACGACTGGAAGTTCACGCTGCTCGGCCCGCAGGCGGTCGGGGCGGTGCTCGTCGCGGCGGCGGTGAGTTGGCAACTTGCTCCGCGAGTTGCACCGGTGACTGTTGCACGGGGAAAGTGGAACCCAATCCCCTCGTTGCTGCGGGGTCACTCGCGGAGCGAGTGACCTACTATCTTGGAGTGACCCCGACGATGGCTCTGCTCGAAGCTCACGGCCTGGAAAAGTGGTTCGGCAAGCGGAAAGTCGTCGACGGCGTGAGCTACGACGTGAACGCCGGCGAGGTCGTCGGCCTGCTCGGGCCGAACGGGGCCGGGAAGACGACCAGCTTCCGCATGACCACCGGCCAGATCACGCCCAACGGCGGCCGCGTGCTGTTCGACGGCCAGGAAGTCACGCACCACCCGATGTTCCGCCGTGCCCGGCTCGGGATGGGCTATCTCTCCCAGGAACAGAGCATCTTCCGCAAGCTGACGGTCGAGCAGAACCTCATCGCGATTCTCGAAGCGTTGCCCGAATCGCGGACGCTGAAGCGCAAGCTGACCCGCTCCGAACGCTGGGACCGCGCGGAAGAGGCACTCGCACGGTTCAACCTGAAGCACGTCCGCAAGAACGTCGCCGGTCGGTGCTCCGGCGGCGAGAAGCGGCGGCTCGAAATCGCCCGGTGCCTCGTCTGCGAACCGATGCTGATCCTGCTCGACGAACCGTTCGCGGCTGTGGACCCGAAGACGACGGAGGACATCCGCGCCAACATCCGCGAACTCGCCGAGACGGGCATCGGCATTCTCCTGACCGACCACAACGTCCGCGAGGTGGTGAAGACCGCGGACCGCATTTACCTGATCGTGAACGGGAAGGTGGTTTGCCACGGCACGCCGGACAAGATCATCCGCGACAAGGTGGCGATTGATGCGTACCTCGGCTCGACGTTCGAGGACGACGCCCTGATGGCCCGCATGGCCGGGTTCACCGCCGCCAACCCGGAACCGGTCGTGCCGCTGAAGGCGGCCGCCCCCGCGAAGCCGCCGGAACCCGCCCCGAGTCCGATCCCGCCGCCGCAGGTGATCGCCCCGCCGCCGCGACCGGCCCCACTCGCGCCGCCCGCTCCGCCGCCGGCCCCGCGGCCCGCGCCCGTGCCGCAAGTGGTCGCGCCGTCGAAGCCGGTCCCGCCGCCCGCCCCGGCGATGCCGCCGCCGATCGCGTTCCCCGGTTCGCCGGTGTTTGAACCGAAGCCGACGACGTTCACCGGCCCGACGCAACTGCTCCTCGAACAGGAAAAGACCCGCCGGCTCGTCGAGCGCCTTCGCGATGAATCCGCCGCCCCGGTCGCCGGCCAGGAACTGATTTCCCGCGGCATGCAGGCCGTCCCCGCGCTGCTGGAAGCGCTGGAGTGGCGAGATTTGAAGGTCCGCTACCTCGCGTTCCACCTCCTCCGCCAGATCGTGGGCGAACCCCTCACGTTCGAGTTCGACGCCCCCGACGACGTCCGCCTGCGGCAAGTCGCCTACCTCCGCGCGAAGCTCGAACGCCGGGCGGGGTAAAGTGTTTCATGAGGTACCAATGCGAACATTTCATGTCGGCGATTCGCAAGTAACCTCGCTCATTTACACTCTCGATAGCCGACAACTGGTATGCGATGTCCGAGGTCCATCTCGGACCCATCCGTGGTATCCGAATCTGCCTGTTGGTCAGTGCCACGAATTGTCGTGGTGGGATTGGTCGTCTGGGGTCGTCAACCGACGATTTCGCTTGCGGGACTCGCTCTACGGTGAAAACGGTGTGCTGCTGGATACCGAGGATGCCGTCGACCGCACGCCGAACGAAACTGCGCTCGATGTCTCTGTCGCCTCCAACGGAATTGTTGCAACGGTATGGGAGTGGACCAACAAAGAAGAAGGCGTGGCGGGCTACAACGTGCCGATGACCGAAGGCGTCTACCTTTCGGTGCCGTACAAGACTCACATTCACCGGATTGCACTTGCGCCGAATGGTTCCTCAATCGCGGCGGCGACCGTGCATGATATGGACGGGAGTTCGCTTCTCGAAGTCTGGAAATTCGGCCGACTGTCACCCGAAGAAATCGAAGCACATCAATCCGCGGAGGGCGGCTGGGGTCGAGTGGCCGACGACCGCGCTGCTGAGATGGATCGCGCCTGTCTCAACCCATTTCAAGATCTGGCGACGCTCATCTTCAATGGCAAGTTTCTCGCCGCGAGCGGATTGGACAGCGACCGCGTTGTCGTGTGGAATCCTGGTGATCCTCGAAGCATCGACCGGGAGGAGAATCCCTCGATTTCCGTCGGCTTCTCTTCGGGATGCCTTGCACTTACACCAAACTCCTCTTGGCTCGCAGTTGGTGGTAAGGGGCTTTGTCTGATCGACCCGGTTTCACTCCAGCGTGTCTCGCTCTTGCGAACTGGACCTCGCATCAGTGCGGTAGCGTTCTCCCCGGACGGTATGACACTCGGGACCGGGAGAGTTGATGGTGCCACTGAGTTTTGGTCACTTGCACAGCAACCTACACTCCGGGCCACGATCCAACTTCCCCTGAGTACCGTTACTACTCTCACCTTCTCACCCGACGGGTTGACGTGTGCGGCGGGCGGGGAGAGCGGGCGGGTCGTGGTGTGGGACATCGACCTGTGACACGCGACCCCAGGTCGGGTGGCCGGAACTGTGTGTCCGGCCTATCCCAATCCCCATGAAAACCCTGCCCGAGTTCCAGGCCGTTTACCACCTGCCGCTGCCCGAACTGATGTTCCGGGCGGCCGAAGTTCACCGCGAGTACCGCGACTACCGCGACGTACAGCGGTGTGCCCTGCTCAGCATCAAGACCGGCGGTTGCCCCGAGGATTGCGGCTACTGCTCGCAGTCGGCCCACTACGACTCGCCCGTCGACCGCGAACCGCTCATGCAGGTCGCCGAAGTGCGCGAGAAGGCGGAAGCGGCGAAGGCCCGCGGCGCGACCCGCTTCTGCATGGGCGCGGCGTGGCGGTCGCCGAAGGACGGCCCCGAGTTCGACCGCGTGCTCGACATGGTGCGGGTCGTGCGGTCGCTCGACATGGAAGCCTGCGTCACGCTCGGGATGCTGAGCCCGTCGCAGGCGGAACGCCTCGCGGAGGCCGGGCTGACGGCGTACAACCACAACCTCGACACGTCCCGCGAACACTACGGCGACGTCATCACGACCCGCACCTACGACGACCGACTCGACACGCTCCGGGCCGTCGCGAAGGCGGGAATCTCCGTCTGTTCCGGCGGCATCGTCGGCATGGGCGAGACGGAAGACGACCGGCTCAAGATGCTCGTCGAACTCGCCAACTTGGCGACGCCGCCGGAGAGCGTGCCGATCAACTGCCTGACGCCGATCCCCGGCACGCCGCTGGAAAACGCGGAACCGGTCGACTCGATCAAACTCGTCCGGCTGATCGCAACCGCGCGCATCGCGTTCCCGACGGCCCGCGTCCGCCTGAGTGCCGGCCGCGACCGCATGAGCCGGGAACTGCAAGTGCTCTGCTTCCTCGCCGGGGCAGACTCGGTCTTCTTCGGGGAGAAGCTCCTCACGGCCGGCAACCCGACCGCGGACGCCGATGCGTCGCTGTTCCGGGCGATGGGCCTGCCGGTGCCGGCGGTGCGGTGCGAACTGCCGGTGTGTTAGCCACCTACACCGTTTAGCCGCGACGCGAAGCGGAGCGCGGGACCGGCTCCCGCGCTCCGCTTCGCGTCGCGGCTAAACCTCCGATTTCCCCCATGCTCTCCGACCGCTGGAACGCCGCCCTCGATTCGTTGCGGAAGCTCGACCGGTTCCGGTCGTTCCGCCGGCCCGCGGGCGTCGACTTCACCTCGAACGATTACCTCGGGTATGGGAATGGGCGGCTCGCTATTGCTGCTCCACTCCCTCCCCCTGGGAGGGTGGAGGGTTGGGGTGAGGGTCGCTTGGGTGGTGAAGCCCCCACCCCCCACCCTAACCCTCCCCCCCAAGGGGGGAGGGGACCAGAAAGTTCGGGGGAGGGGTTGCCTTCTCCCCTCTCCCGCTCCGGCATCGCCTCCCGTCTGCTTCGCGGACACCACGAAATCTGGGAGCGAGTCGAGTCCGAACTCGCCGCGTGGCACGGCTGCGAAACCGCGCTGATGATGACCAGTGGGTACGTCGCGAACGAGGGCCTGCTCGCCACGATCTGCGAGCCCGGCGACTGGGTCGCCTACGACGAGCTGTCGCACGCCTGCATTGCGGAAGGGTTGCGGCTCGCGAAGTGTCGGCGGTTCTCGTACCGACACAACGACGTCGGCCACCTCGAAGACGCGCTGAAAGCCGAGGCGGCGAAGGTGGAGCCGGGGCGGGAACGGTTCGTCGTCACGGAGTCCGTCTTCAGCATGGACGGCGACGTAGCTCCCCTGCGGGAAATCGCAGAGCTTTGCACGCGATACGGGGCGAGCCTCATCGTCGACGAAGCCCACAGCACCGGGTGTTATGGCGACACCGGGTCCGGGTGCGTCGACGCCGCCGGCATCCGCGACCGCGTGCTCGCCAGCGTCCACACCGGCGGCAAGGCCCTCGGCGTGCCGGGGGCGTACATCGCCGGGTCGACGCTGCTGAAGGAATACCTCACGAACCGCTGTCGGCACCTCATCTTCACGACGGCGTTGCCCCCCGAGTGCGGCCGGTGGTGGCTGGAGATGTTGCCGAAGGTGCAGGCCGATTCCGCCGGGCGCGAAGCCCTGCACGCCGGGGCGAAGTTGCTGCGAACGGAACTGGCGGCGGCCGGGGTGCCGATCATCGGCTCGGAGTTCGTCGTGCCCGTCGTGATGGGCGAGGACGGGGCCGCCGTGCGAGTTGCGGAACGTGTCCGCGAACGCGGGTTCGACGTGCGGGCGATCCGGCCGCCGAGCGTGCCGCCGGGGACGAGCCGGGTTCGGGTGTCCGTCCACGCGGACCACGAGCCGGACGTGTTGCGGACCCTGGCGGCGGCCTTCGCGGAGGCGGTGCGGGCATGAACTTGATCGTCCTCGGCACCGACACCGACGCGGGGAAGACGACGTTTTCCCTCCGGTGGCTGACCGCCTTCGGCGGCGAGTGGGACTACTGGAAGCCCCTCGAAACCGGGGATTCCGACAGCGAAACCGTCCGGCGGCTGGTCCCGAACGCGGTGGTCCATCCGCCGGTGATGTCGTTGCGGGAAGCCGTCGCGCCGGCACTTGCGGCGAAGCGGGAAGGGCGGACGATTCCCCCCGCGGCCGAGCTCGCGGCGCGGGTTCCCTCCACGAATCGGAACCTGTTGATCGAAACTTTTGGCGGCCCGCTGTCGCCGTTGAACGAGACGGAACTGCAACTCGCGCTCGTCCGCGAACTCGGGTTTCCGTGCGTGCTGGTGGGCTCGTCCGCGGTCGGGGCCGTCGGCCGCACGCTGTCCGCGCTCGCCGGGATGGGGGGCATTCGCCCGGCGTGCGTCATCCTGATGGGCGAACGCGACGTGTACGCGGAAGCGGAGATCGCGAAACACGCCGGTGTCAACGCGGTGTCACTGGCGATGCCGCGAACTCGGGACGCGGCGGCGCTGGCAGGCGAACGGGAGGGGCTGGAACGGATTGCGACATGCGTGGGGCAAGTTTTCCTCCCTCCCCCTGGGAGGGGGGAGGGTTGGGGTGGGGGTCGCTTGAGTGGTGGAGCCCCCACCCCCCACCC
>CAYUHJ010000185.1:0-11909 GCA_964444365.1 uncultured Alcaligenaceae bacterium
GTGTGGAAGCGGCTCGGGGCGAAGGTCACGGTCGTCGAGTTCCTGCCGCGGATTCTGACCGTCTGCGACGGCGAGATCGCGGCCGAGGTCCAGAAGATCCTGACCCGCCAGGGCTTCGAATTCCACCTGGAAACCAAGGTCACCGGGGCCACCGTGACGGGCGGCACCGTCACCGTCTCCGCCGAGAAGTCGGACGGCTCGAAGGTGAGTTTCGAGGGGGACCGCGTGCTCGTGGCGGTCGGCCGCCGGCCGCACACGGCGAACCTCGGGCTCGACGAGGTCGGCGTCGAGTACGACAAGCGGACCGGCAAGGTGAAGACGGACGCCCACTTCCGCACCAACGTGCCCGGCGTGTCGGCGATCGGGGATCTCATCGACGGGCCGATGCTGGCTCACAAGGCGACCGAAGAAGGCGTCGTGTTCGCGGAGCAACTGACCGGCATGAAGCCGCACCTGAATTACGACACGATCCCGAGTGTGATCTACATCTGGCCCGAGGTGGCGAGCGTCGGGCCGACGGAAGAACAAATCAAGGCGACCGGGAAGGCGTACAAGGTCGGCAAGGTCCCGTTCGTGGCCAGCGGCCGGGCGCGGGCGATGGACGAGACGCAGGGGTTCGTGAAGGTCATCACGGACGCCGCCACGGACCGGTTGCTGGCGGTCCACATCCTCGGCCCGCGGGCGTCGGAACTCATCGCCGAGTGCGTGACCGTCATGGAGTACAAGGGCAGCGCCGAGGACATCGCCCGCTGCACCCACTCCCACCCGACGCTGGGCGAAATCGTCGGGGAGGCGGCCCGCATCGCGTGGGCGGGGGCGGGCGTGAACTTCTGACCGAGGCGGTTCCCCGTCCGGACGCGACTTGCGACACTTCCCCGGCGGGGCGTAGAATTCCCCCACGCCCCCGTTCGCCCGCTGGTGCCCCGTGACGGGAAGTGCCCCGACAACCCGCCGCTTGCCGACGCCCCGCCGGGTGGCCGTGCTCGGCTGCACCGGGTCGATCGGGACGAGCGCCCTCGACGTGGCGGCGGCGTTGCCGGACCGCCTCACGGTCGTCGGGCTGTGCGCGAACTCGCGGTGGGAGCTCCTCGCGGACCAGTGCCGGCGGTTCCGGCCGCGGGTCGCCGTGTTGACCGACAGGAGCGCCTTCGAGCAGGCCGACCGCACAAAATTCCCCCGCGAGACGGAGCTCCTGCACGGGGACGACGCCTGCTGCGACCTCGCCGCGGCGGCGGACGTGGACGTTGTTCTTGCGGCGGTCGTCGGGGCGGCCGGGCTCCGCGGCACGATGGCAGCCCTGGAGGCGGGCAAGACCGTCGCTTTGGCGAACAAGGAAACGCTCGTCGTCGGCGGGCCGCGGGTGACGGAACTGGCCGCGAAGCGGAACGCGGCCATCCTCCCCGTCGACAGCGAACACTCGGCCATCTTCCAGGCCCTGACCGGGTATGCCGCCGCGGACGTGACCCGCGTCGTCCTCACCGCCAGCGGCGGACCGTTCCGCGGGAAGACCGCCGCCGACCTGGAAGCCGTCACCCCCGAGCAGGCGCTCCGCCATCCGACCTGGCAGATGGGGCCGAAGATCACGGTCGACTCCGCGACGCTGATGAACAAGGCCCTGGAAGTGATCGAAGCCCGGTGGCTGTTCGGCCTGACCGCGGAGCAGATCGACGTGATCGTCCACCCGGAGTCGGTCGTTCATTCGTTCGTGGAATTCGCGGACGCGTCGGTGCTCGCGCAACTGTCCCCGCCGGACATGCGGCTGCCGATCCAGTTCGCACTGACGTACCCGGACCGCGTCCCCGGCCCGGCGAAGAAGCTGGACTGGAAGGCGCTGGCCGCCCTGCACTTCGAGCAGCCGGACCGCGGGACGTTCGGGGCGCTCGACCTGGGGTTCGAAGTGGCCCGCCGGGGCGGGACGTGCGGGGCGGTGTTGAACGCCGCGAACGAAGCGGCCGTGGAAGGCTTTCTGGGCCGGGAGATGGGATTTCCGGACATCGCCCGGTGCTGCCGGGCGGTCCTCGACGCACACGATTACGACCCCGCCCCGACGCTCGCCGGCCTGCTGGCCGCCGACCGCTGGGCGCGACAGGAGGTGGCCCGTTGGACGCGAACGCGAAGCCCGAGCCGGTGAACCCCGACCCGCACCCCGCACCCGCCCCCCCGTCGCCGCCGACCCGGGCCGGCGAACCCGCGTCCGACGACCCGCCCCCGCCGGAAACCCTCGGCGAGTGGTTCCGCCTGAACTGGAAGAAGCTCCTGTTCATCGCCCTCGTCGTCGGGGTGATCCTCCGCACCCTCCACCCGCTCGACCTGATCCTCGCCGCCGGCGGGCTGAGTCTGATCATCTTCCTGCACGAGCTCGGCCACTTCCTTGCGGCGAAGTGGTGCGACGTCCAGGTCGACACGTTCAGCATCGGGTTCGGCCCGGCCCTGCCCTTCTGCCAGTACAAGTACGGTGAAACGACCTACAAGCTCGCGATGATCCCCCTCGGGGGCTTCGTCGGGATGCTCGGCGAGACGGAGAACGACGCCGAGAACGGGACGGAGGAGGAGGCGGAGGAAAACCCCCGGAGCTTCAAGAACAAGACGGTCGGCCAGCGGATGCTCATCATCTCCGCCGGCGTGATCATGAACCTCATCCTCGGGTGCGTCTGCTTCGTCATCACCTACCTGAACGGCGTCCAGGAGAAGCCGGCGATCGCCTCGCACGTCGAGTCCGGGTCCGCGGCGTGGCGGGCGGGCATCCACTCGGGCACGGAGATCGAGCGGATCAACGGCCGGGCGAACCCGTGGTTCGACGACATCCGCCCGATCATCTCCAGCACGAGCAAGGGGGAAGTCGTCGACCTCGACCTGGAGTACCGGGGCCAGGTCTGGAACGCGAAGATCGAGCCCGTCCGGGCGGAGGGAGCCCCGTTCCCGCAGCTCGGCATTGCCCCGCCGGAACAACTCGTCCTCCGAACGTTCCGCCGGGACGAACTGCCGCCGTACCAGCCGGGGTCGCGGGCGGCCGCGGCGAAGGCCGCCGGGGACGCGCCGGGGTTCCTGCCCGGCGACCACCTCCGGGCGATGACGGACCCCGACGACCCGGCCAAGGTGACCCCGTTCCACCCGAAGCCGGACGGCCTGCCGGGCGAATTCTTCGACTACGCGAAGCGACTCCAGCGGCTCGCCGGGAAGCCGGTGACGTTCCACGTCACGCGGAAGGGCGAACCGGCCGACGCGAAGCCGGCCGTCATCACGGTGGACCCCGCCTTCCGCTGGGACACCGGCCTGCGGATGCGGATGGGCGAGGTCGCGAGCATCCGCCAGAACTCCCCCGCGGAGCGGGCCGGCGTCCAGGCCGCGCAGACCGGCGACGCCCCCGTCCCCGGCGACCGCATCGTCTCGGTCGAAGTCCCCGAGCCGGCCGGCGGCACGACGAAATTCGTCGCCGGCGTCCCGGACGGGAAAGCCGGCGCGAACGAGAAACTGCTCGACCCCCTGCGGCTGCCGCACGACCTCGACCAGTGGGCCGACCGCAGCCCCGGCAACCGCAAACTCACCGTGACGGTCCTCCGCGTCGTCGACCACACGGAGAAGCGGGTCCCTTTGGAGATGACCTGGGACCACTCGTTCCGGTACGACCTCGCCCGGCCGACCTCGCCCGGCTCCCCGGTGCCGGTCGGCGGGCTCGGGCTCGCGTACCACGTCGAGGCGGTGGTCAACCACGTCGCCCCGGACTCCCCCGCGGCGGCCGCCGGGTTCCAGCCGAACGACAAGATCACCCACGTCCGGTTCCAGTCCCAGGACCACAAGGGGACGGAGGTCAAGACCGGGTGGGCCGAGATCCGCCCGAACCACTGGGCGTTCGTCGACCACGCAATCCAGCGGAACGCCCCGCACGGGATCGACGCCCGGGTCGAACGCGCGGGGCAGACGGTCGAAGTGTCCGTCGCCGCGGTCGAAGACCGGGACTGGGGCTCCCCGGAACTCGGCCTGGAGTTCCTGCCGGAGACCCGGCTCCAGAAGGCGGACGGCATCCTCGACGCCCTGGAAATGGGGGCCTACCGGACCGTCCGGTCGATCAAGTCGATCTACCTCGGCCTGTACGCGATGGTGTTCGGCCGCATCTCCCCGCTGATGGTCAGCGGCCCGATCACCCTCGCCCGGGCCAGCTACATCATCGCCGGCGAGGACGTCTGGCACCTGCTCATCTGGATCGGCCTGATCAGCGTCAACCTCGCGGTGGTGAACTTCCTGCCGATCCCGGTGCTGGACGGCGGGCACATGGTGTTCCTCATCTACGAGGGGGTCCGCGGCAAGCCGGCCCCGCCGCGCGTCATGTTCTGGTTCCAGCTGGCCGGCCTCGCCATGATCGGGTGCCTGATGGTGTTCGTCGTCGGCCTCGACGTGTGGCGGATGTTCTGACGCGGCGGAGTGCCGCCACACGAGCCCGACCCGCCGGCGCTTCTCCGGTCAGCGTCGGCCGCGTATCATTGCGTTACCCCACTCTGGACCCCCGACATGGCCCGCAGCAAGCCGACGGACACGAAGAAGTCGAAGATCGTCGCGTTCAAGGTCGAGGAAGAACTCGCCGAGTTCCTGAACGACCTGCCGAACAAGAGCGACTTCATCCGGAAGGCGATCCTCGCGCAGTTCGGCATGACCTGCCCGCTGTGCACCGGCACCGGCGTCGTCCCGAAGGGGATCCACGACCACTACAAGCCGGTGATCGCGGAGCAGAACCGCCGGCCGTGCGAGAAGTGCAAGTCCGCCGTGGAGATTCCCCTGTCGGTCGACAGCGCCCCCGCCGCCGACCGGAAGCGGATCGAGCAGTTCCACCGCGGCGGCCCGCTGTACTGCGCCAAGTGCTACCCGAGCGTCCCCGCCTGCGACGACTGCGGCTGGCACGTCGCGATGGAACGGGTGGCGGACCACTTCAAGAAGGTCCACGCGCACTGAGGCGGCGAGCGGCGGGGCGTGAGCCCGCCGTGTTTCACTGGAGGAAACACGGCGGGCTGACGCCCCGCCGCTCGCCGAGTCACGGCGAATTAGAACTGGTCCAGCCAGAAGTGGCTGCCCCGGTGCCACTTCTGCGGCTGCCACAGTTCGTACCGCCAGCCCGGTTCCTTGAACGGGGGGTACGCCATGTACGCCGGCGGCGGGACGTACGGGTGCCCCTTCGGCTCCGGCCACTGGGGGCTGTACGCCGGCCAGTAGCTGTGCGGGAAGTACGAGTACGGGTAGTACGAGTACCGCGGCATCGGCGGCTCGGCGGCCGACGCACCCCCCGGCGTCCCGGCCACCAGCGCGACCACCCCGGCCGCCAGCGCCGCCCGGATCAGCAGTCCACGGATCATGAGTGTCCTCCTTGAATCTGGAAGGGATAGGGAGCAGGGAGAGCGAGAGGGAGAGTTCGATCGGAACTGTCCCTATCCCTACTCCCTATCCCTGCTCAGGCCGACTTCCTGTCCGCATCTTTATCGCCCGGAACGGCCGGCCGGTTCGGTCCCGCCGGCCGTTCCGGTTCGATTCGCGTACAACATCCTGCGTGTCGTGCCGGCTGAACCGCCGTCAGCGACCGTGCGGGTTGTGCGACTGCCGAATGAGGTTTTTCCGCATTCGTCCGAGGAAAGCTTCAAGCTTGAGCGGAACGGTCAAATCGGATCAGCAACTTGACACGAGAGTTGGTGCCACAACAATGGGGATGTTCCACAGGGGATGTCATGGTGCTGACCGAAGTTCTCACTGAAGCCCGTACACTCTCCCGCGCGGAGCAGTTTCGGCTGATCCAGGAACTCGCCGCCGCACTCTTGCAGGACGAATCCCGCCCGCGGATCGAGCCAGGCCGTGAGTACGCCGTGTGGTCCCCGGATGCCGCGTTCGGGGCCGCCGACATTCTTCTCCAATCACTGAACGATCACGCGAAGCAGACGTGAGTCAGAGACGCGAGCGGTTCCCGTTCGTCACTCGGGACGCTGCGGCGGGTCCTTCGAGTTTGGCACCGATGCTCCCGCTACGATTGCGGCTCGGCAGCCGCGAGGAACTGGTATCGGGATTGATCGACACGGGAGCGGCGGTCAACGTCTTGCCGTGGTCCGTGGGCGAACGGCTCGGTGGAGAGTGGGCCTCCGCGTCTCCGGTGACCCTGACGGGCAACCTTGCCGCGGTCGAAGCCCGTGTGTTGGTCTGTGAGGGTGTGGTCGGTGGGTTCGGCCCAGTGCGGTTGGCATTCGCATGGTCACGGTCGGATGCCGTCCCTGTGCTTCTCGGGCAGATCAATTTCTTGCTCGAATTCGATGTCTGCCTTTCGCGCTCGGGGCAATGGGTTGAAATCGCTGAACCGGGCAAGTGATCGTTATGACCATTTCTCAAGACGCCCCACTCCATGATTTCTTCCAGAAGTATTCCGAGACTGGCGTGAAGCATGGGTTTCGCATGCGATCGGGCGTGGAGTTTCTTGGATGGATCGTTGAAGTTGGAGACGATGCAATTTCTGTGATTTGGGCACCATCACCATTCGATCGGGATGACGAAGCCTACTCAACAGAGAACTCGATTCGGATCGAAGAAATTGACCTCGCTTCTCTCAACTACTGGGACGAGACATCCCGTAGCTGGCTGAGCTTCCCGACCAGAAAAAACTGGACGTGCCACACACCAGTGGCAACACAGACTCCGACACCAATGACGGCTGGTCCTCGACTCCTATCATCCTGACTATTCTCATTTTCGGCGGCCTCTTCGTTATCTCCTGCATCGGCCTTTTGGCTAACCTTCGGCGACTTGGCATCCCATGACCGACCCGAATCTCGTCTACGACAACCCCCTCATCGCCCGGTACGCCGGCCGCGAGATGGCCGAGCGCTGGGGGCCGTTGCGGAAGTTCCGCACCTGGCGGCGGCTGTGGCTCGCGCTCGCGGAAGCGGAGGCGGAACTCGGGCTGCCCGCGGATGACGGCGTGTCGCCACGTATCCGGCCCGAGCACCTCGCCGAACTGCGTGCCCACCTGGACGACGTCGACTTGAAACGCGCCGCCGAGCACGAACGCCGGTTGCGGCACGACGTGATGGCGCACGTCCACGCCCTCGGCGACGTGGCCCCCGGCGTCCGCGAGGTCGTCCACCTGGGGGCGACCTCCTGCTACGTCACCGACAACGCCGACCTGATCCTGATGCGGGAGTCGCTGGACGCGCTGTGCGTGTCGCTCGCCGGGGTGATCGACGCGCTGGCCACGTTCGCGGAAACCTGGAAGGCGGAGCCGACGCTCGGGTTCACGCACTTTCAGCCGGCCCAACTCACCACGGTCGGCAAACGCGCGACCTTGTGGGCCTACGACTTCGTCCTCGATTTGCGGGAACTCGAACGCCGACGGGACGAACTCCCGTTCCGCGGCGCGAAGGGGACCACCGGTACGCAGGCCAGCTTCCTCGCCCTCTTCCGTGGCGATCACGACAAGGTCCGCAAGCTCGACGAACTCGTCGCGAAGAAGATGGGCTTTACGTCCCTCTTCCCCGTCACCGGGCAAACCTACTCGCGGAAGGCCGACACGCAGATCGTCGACGCGCTCTCGGGGCTGGCGCAGTCCGCGCACAAGTGGGGCAGCGACCTGCGGCTGCTCGCCCACCGGCAGGAGATCGACGAGCCGTTCGAGAAGGACCAGATCGGGTCCAGCGCGATGGCGTACAAGCGGAACCCGATGCGGGCCGAACGGATGTGCTCGCTGGCGCGGTTCCTGATGGGCTTGCCCGCGATGGCCGCCCAGACCGTCGCGACGCAGTGGTTCGAGCGGACCCTCGACGACTCCGCGGCGCGTCGGCTGTACATTCCGCAGGCGTTCCTCACCGCCGACGCGATCCTGCGGCTGAGCCAGAACGTCGCATCGGGGTTGGTCGTGAACCGGCCGGTGATCGCGAAGAACGTGCGCGAGTACTTGCCATACATGGCGACCGAGAACCTCATGATGGCCGCCGTCGCCGCCGGGGCGGACCGGCAGGACGTTCACGAAACGGTCCGCGTCCACAGCCACGCCGTCACCGCGAAGGTGAAGGAAGGCACGGGTTCCACGGCGGAATTGCTGACGCTTCTGGCACGCGACCCTGCCTTCTCCCGCATCACGGTGGACACCCAGCCGAACCCCGCCGCGTTCTACGGTCGGTCACCGGAGCAGGTGGAGGAGTTCATCGCCGCCGAAATTGCACCCATCCGGAAGCGCTACGCCGGCCGCACCGCGGGGAAGGTGGAACTGCACGTCTGAGCGCTCCCTACCATCTCGCGGAGGAACCGACGGCAATCGTAGCCGGTTCCGCCCCTGCGCGGTAGCCAGAACCGGCTCCGCGTTTAGACTAATCTCTTGCGACTGTGTTCTCCCCCGACTCCGTGGTGCGCGATGTCCATCCCCGGCCAACTGTGTCCGTCCCCCCGCCTGCTGCTCGGCCCCGGCCCGAGCGACGCCCACCCGCGCGTGCTGACCGCCATGACGACCCCGTTGCTGGGCCACCTCGACCCGCAGTTCCTCGAAATCATGGCCGAGACGCAGGAGATGCTGCGGCAGGTCTACCGCACCAAGAACCGGCTCACGATCCCGATCTCGGCCACCGGCACCGCGGGCATGGAGACGTGCCTCGTCAACCTCATCGAGCCGGGCGACCGCGTCGTCGTCGGCACGCTCGGGTACTTCGGCAACCGCATGGTCGAGATCGCGAGCCGGACCGGGTGCGAGCTCACGGTGCTGAAGCAGGAGTGGGGAAAGGTCTTCGACCTGAACGTGCTGCGGGACACGCTGAAAAAGGTTCGCCCGAAGGTGCTGGCGCTGGTCCACGCGGAGACGTCCACGGGGGCGCTCCAGCCGGTCGACCAACTCGGCAAGCTGTGCCACGAGACGGACACGCTGCTCATCACGGACTGCGTCACGTCCCTGGCGTGTACCCCGGTGGAAATCGACAAGTGGGAAGTGGACGCGGCGTTCAGCTGCTCGCAGAAGGGGCTCGGCTGCCCGCCGGGGCTGTCGCCGGTGACGTTCAGCGACCGCGCGGTCGCGGCGCTGAAGGCCCGGAAAACGAAGGTACAAAGCTGGTACTTCGACCTGTCGCTCATCGAGAGCTACTGGGGCGGCGACCGGACGTACCACCACACCGGGCCGATCAGCATGGTGTACGCCCTGCGGGAGGGGCTCCGCATCGTGCTGGAAGAGGGGCTCGAAGCCCGGTGGGCGCGGCACCTTCGCAACCACCTCGCCCTGAAGGCGGGGCTCGAAGGGCTGGGGCTGACGTACACGGCGGACCCGTCGTGCCAGCTGCCGCAACTCAACGCGGTCCGCATCCCGGACGGCGTCGACGACCTGGCCGGGCGGAAGCAACTGCTCAACGAGTTCGGCATCGAGGTCGGCGGCGGCCTCGGCGACTTCAAGGGGAAGGCCTGGCGGATCGGCATCATGGGCTACAACAGCCGGCCGAGCAACGTGCTGCTGGTGCTCGCGGCCCTGGAGCACGTGTTGCGGACGCAGGGGGCGAAGGTCAATCCGGGGGCCGGCGTCGCGGCTGCGGAGAAGGTGTACGCCTCGGCGTGAGTTGGAGGAGGATCGGATGGTCACGAAGTACCCGTTTGAGCCCTCATGGGAAAGGATTATCCGTTCCGTGGAAAAAGTCAAAGAGCGGCTTGCGAAAGCCACTCAGGCGCTCGAAGCCGCGGGCGTTGAGTATGCAGTCATCGGCGGAAATGCCGTCGCGAACTGGGTCGCTCGGATCGACGACGGAGCCGTCCGGAACACACGAGATGTGGACATTCTCGTCCGCCGAGCCGATCTGGAAGCCGTGAAGTCGGCGATGGAGGCCGCTGGCTTCGAGTATGCCGAAGTGACTGGCGTTCACCTCTTCATCGAAGGGCCAAAGGGAAAGCCGAGTGACGGGGTCCACCTTCTCTTTGCCGGTGAAAAGGTTAAAGACACCGACCCCGTCCCGGCTCCAGACCTCACCGAGTCGGAAACCACCGAATCCATGCGGGTGGTTTCCCTCGAAGGGCTCGTCCGGATGAAGTTAGTCGCGAACCGGGACAAGGACCGCACTCACCTCCGCGACATGATCGGCGTCGGGCTCATCGACCGCACCTGGCCCGCGAAGTTCCCGCCAGAACTGGCCGCCCGGCTGCAACACGTTCTCGACACGCCGGACGGCTGACCGCGTAAACTACACGTATGGCGGTGCCCCCCTTCGAGCGGTTCTACGGCGTCGACTTCAGCGGCGCGAAGCTGGCCGGGAACGCGATCTGGGTCGCGGAACTGGCTCCGGACGGGCCGGGGTTCCGCCTGACGTCGCTCCGGTCGATGACCGCCCTCTGCGGCACCGCCGAGCGGTCGACGGCGCTCGCGCACCTCGTCCGGATGGTCCGCGAATCGGACGCCGCCCTGTGGGGGTGCGACTTCCCGTTCGGCTTGCCGATGGAGTTGTTCCCCGCCGGCACCCCGTGGCCGGACCACTTCGCGTTCCTCGGCGAGTGGGGCGAGGCGGCCTACGCCTGCGGGCTGGAGTGCGTCCGCCGGGCGGTCGAGCGGTTCCAGCGGAAGCACCTCCGCCGGGCGACTGACGGCGAGGCGAAGGCCCCGTTCGACGCCTTCCACTACCGGATGATCTACCAGACCTTCTACGGAATGCGGGACGTGATCGGCCCGCTCCGCCAGTCGCCGGGCACGGCGGTGCTGCCGTTCCAGTACCGGAAGCTGCCCCGGGCCCGGCGGGTCGTGGTTGAGTGCTGCCCCGGCTCGGTGCTCAAGCGGGCGGGGGTGCCGCACCAGAACTACAAGCAGCCGACGGGCGGGCCGCTGGTCCTCAAGCGGCGGCGGACCCGGCACGCGATCCTGTCGTGGCTGGCGGCCGACGTGCGGTTCGACGACCGGTTCCGCCGGGTGATGATGCGGAACCCCGGCGGGGACGCCCTGGACGCGGTCATCGCGGCGGTCGGCGCGGCCCGGGCGTTCGCGGCCGCCGACCACCGGGCCATCGCCCGCCACCCCCGCTACCGGCACGAAGGGCACTTGTACGTCTGAGCCCACACCACGGCGGCGGCCGCGGCGGTTTCGACCCGCAACACCCGCGGCCCCAGGCTCAGTGGTCGCCAGCCGGCCGCGAGTCCAGCCGCGACTTCTTCCGGGGCGAAGCCCCCTTCCGGGCCGACCGCGAAGACCACGCCGCCCGGAAGGTTCGCCGGGGACGGCGGCTCCGCGTCCGCGGTGTGGAGCAGGAACTTGCCCGGCGGCAGGTCGGTCCGCCGGGCGAAGACTTCCCACTTTTCCGGGGGCTCGACAGGCATCAGCCGGTTCCGGCCGCACTGCTTGCTCGCCTCGATGACGGCCCGCTCGAACTTCTCCACGGACTTCGGCACCACGACCGACCGCGCCGTGACGAGCGGCACGAACCGGGTCGCCCCGAGTTCCGTCAGCTTCTCGACGAGGTAGTCCGCCCGGTCCCCCTTCGGAACCGCCGACGCGACGACGACCTCGAACGGGAATTCGCGGTCGACTTCCACTGCAACCGTGATGTTCAACGAGACGTGCTTCCGATCCGCGGCCAGCACCTCGGCGGGGTACTCGCGGCCATCACCGTTGAACAGCGTGACGCGGTCCCCCGGCCCGAACCGTCGGACCCCGGCGAGGTGGTGCGCGTCCGGCCCGCTAAGGACGAACTCCCCCGGCCCGAGCGGTTCCGCGGTGAAGAAACGGTCGGCCACGACGACACCGAGAGTTGGGTATTGGTTTTTCTCCCCTCTCCCCTTGGGGGAGAGGGGTCGGGGGTGAGGGGAACGCGCTCCACCCCTGATGGGGCTTGCTGCCCGTGCATGAAGCGTCTTACCTCGTGGGGTCCTCCCCTCACCCGGCCTGCGGCCACCCTCTCCCCCAAGGGGAGAGGGTCAGACAAGCTTCCTCCCCTCTCCCC
>CAYUHJ010000186.1:0-6550 GCA_964444365.1 uncultured Alcaligenaceae bacterium
AACCCCTCCCCCCAACCCCCTCCCCGAAGCGGAGAGGGGGAGAAAGGCATCTTCTCTTCCTCCCCTCTCCGCTTCGGGGAGGGGTCGGGGGAGGGGTGGTTCCAGAAAGGCAGGACGCCCATGAAAATCCGAAACAAACGCCTGCTCCAGGCCGCCGGGTGGCTTGGCGGGCGGCTCGCGATCGGGCTGGTCCGCAGCCTCCGCGTGCAGACCCGGTGCGGCGGCGAACTCGAACTGAAACACACGATCCCCCCGCCGGGGCCGCGGTGCATCTACTGCATCTGGCACGAGAACCTGCTGCTCCCGGCGATCTGGCACGGCGGCGACGACCTCGCGGTGCTCATCAGCAAGCACGCGGACGGCCGGCTCCTCGGCGGGCTGATCGAGGCCCTCGGCATGGAGCAGGTGCAGGGCTCGACGAACCGCGGCGGGGTCGAGGCGGTGCGGCAACTCGTCCGCGGGGAAGCGGGACGCCGGCACCTCGCCGTTACCCCGGACGGGCCGCGCGGCCCCCGGCGGGTGGTGCAGTCGGGCATCGTCTACATCGCCAGCCGGACGGGGATGCACATCGTCCCGATCGGCGTCGGCTACCGCGACCCGTGGCGGCTGAAGAGCTGGGACCGGTTCGCGATCCCGAAGCCGGGTAGCGCGGCCCGGCTCGTCCCCGGCGACCCGATCTTCGTCCCGGATCGGTTACGAACTCCGGATCTGGAGCCGTACCGCGAGCGGGTGCAGGCGGAGATGGACCGCCTCGGAAGTCTGGCCGAGACGTGGGCGAAGACCGGACGGTTTTCCAGGGAAGCAGTCCCGGCGCGTCAGGCGGCATAAGTAGGCGACTCGCTCCGCGAGTCGCGGGCACACGTCTCCGAAAAGTGACGAAGTTTATTTTGGGCTGATGCGCAGTCACTCGCGGAGCGAGTGACCTACTGATCGAGAACCTTCGTGGGTGCCGCACCGACAGACTGGGTCATCCCCCCGCGGTACTGGCGGTGGGCCGGCAGCGCGACCGCCCGGCTCGCCGTGCTGTGGGTGCTCTGCGCCGGGTGTGCCGGCTACCGGTTGCACTCGGCCCGGCACATGTTCGACACCCCGCACCGCGAGGAAGACCGCACCCCGGCCGACCGCACCGACGGCAACTCCGGCCACACCCACATCGACTTCGGCGGCCAGTGGGTCATGGGCCGGATGGTCGTCGAAGGCCACGCCCGCGAACTCTACGACCGCAACCGGCTCCGGCAGGTCGTGCAGGCCGGCTTCCCGATCGCCGACGAACCGCCGGAGATCCGCGACCACGTCTTCCCCACTCACCTGCAACCGAAGCTGAAGGCCGAGTCGCCGCGGCACGATTCCGACGCGATCATGGAGTGGTTCATGGGCCGCGATTCCCCCCGCTGGAAGGAGGTCGGCGGCGCGGTGGCGACCGCATTCGCGACGGACAACCCGCTTGCCGCAGTCGGGTTCGCGCAGTCCGCGAACGATCAACTGTCGCCGGAACTCCTCGCGGACGTGACCGCGAAGAAGGTCGGCGGGCCGCTCTACCCCCCGATTCACGGGTTCGTATACGCACCGCTCGGACTGTTCGCGCCGGCGACCGCTTACGCGATCTTTCAAGTGCTGTCCGTCGCGATGACGTTCGTCGCCGGGCTCGGGGTGCGGGTGCTCTCGAAGGGACAGATCGCGTGGCCGGCGGCGACGCTGGTCATCCTGCTCTTCCCCGGCTACCGCCCCGGTCTCGACCTCGGGCAGAACCAGGTCTTCACGCTGACGGTCGCCGTTTGGGGCTGGGCACTCGCAAGCCGCGGGCGGGACGGGCTCGGCGGCATGGTGTGGGGCCTGTTTGCCGTCAAGCCCGTGTGGGGCCTTGCGTTCGTCGTCGTGCCGCTGGTCATGGGCCGGTGGAAGTTCTGCCTCGCGATGGCCGTCACCGGGTGCGGGCTCGCCGCCGCGACGGTCCCGTTCACCGGCGTGGAGGTGTGGAAGGACTGGCTCGCGGTCGGTGCGGAGGCGTCCGAGACGTACAAGGTGAACAAGAACTGGATCGGCCTGAGCCGCGATTTGCAGGGGCTTCCCCGGCGCATCTTGACGAACTTCGACATCCCCGAGGAGCAACGCCGCGACAACGCCCTGGCCGCTCAACTCGGGTGGGCGCTGTGGGGCACCGTCCTGTTCGCATCGGCGGGGGTGTACCTGTGGCGGGCGAACCCCCGGAACCAGACGGGGCTCGCGGTCGGGTTCCTGTTCCTCGGCGCGTACCTGTGCTGCTACCGGTTCATGTACTACGACTCGCTGCTGGCCGCGGTCGGGGTGTTCGTGCTGTTCGCGACCCCGGCCGCCGCGTTCCGCACCTGGGAGTTCGCCGTCCACGGCCGCGGCGACCCGCCGGACCCGGCCGGTTCTAAAGTCCTGGGCTACGTCAGTTCGGTGTCCCTGACGATCGTCGCGCTGCTGGTGCTGTGCGAGAACTGGGTGTACAAGTTCGACCCGAACGCGACGTTCGCCCTGAACGGCCTCGCCTCGACGACGACGGACAGCGCGGGCACGACGGCCCGCCGGGTGCCGCAAATCGCCGGGGCGGTGGGGTACTTCTACGCCTGGGACACGGCCCTCGTGCTCGTCCTCTGGGCGTGGTCCGGGGTCCGCCTCGCCTTCGGCGGCGACCGGCCGGGAACCCCCGACCGATGACCCGCACCGCCCGGCGATTCCCGTGATCCGGTCCCGCGGGTATACTGGAACCGTCTCTGGAGAACTGTCGTGACCACCATTCCCGCCGTCTTCCGGAACGGCCGCATCGAAACCCCCACTCCGCTCGACTTGCCCGACGGCACCGCTCTGCGGGTGACGGTCGCCGACGCCGACACGACCCCCGACGCGGACTGGGATTCCAGCCCCCGGGCCATCGCGGCCCGTCTCGCCGCGATGGACGCCGTCGAACCGCTCGTCTTCACCGACGAGGAGCGGGCCGCCTGGGAGTCCGACCGGAAGGCTCGCAAGGACTGGGAACTGGCCCACTGGGACGAGTACACCGACGAACTCCGGAAGTCGTTCCCGTGAGGAAGTACCTGCCCGATTCCAACGCGGTGAATGCGTACTGCAACCGCCGCGATCCGTTGTTCACCCGCGCGGCCGCCGCCGTCCGGCGGGGGGACCGGCTCGGCACCTGCGAGCCGGTGATCGCCGAACTGCTCTACGGCCTGGAATTCAGCACCAGCAAGCAGGCCAACCTGGAACGCCTCGACCGAACGCTGGCCCAGCTTTCGAGTTGGCCCTTCGACCGGGCCGCCGCGCGCCGGTGTGCGGAGATCATGGCCGATTTGAAGACCCGCGGGGAGCGAATCCAGGTCGTCGACATGATGCTGGCGGCCATCGCCCTCTCGATGGGACACACCACGGTCGTTTCCTCCGATTCCGATCTCCTCCGGATCACCGGCTTGCCCGTCGAAAACTGGTCCGCCTCCGAGACGTCCTGATCCTTCCCTTCGGACGCCTCCGACCGAAGTGCTTCGAGATCGGGGCGAGACGCCTCCGCCGGGACCGAGCCCGACCCCCCGACGGCAGCACCCTGTCCGGCGCTGCGCCTGGGAAGCCGTAGAATAAGGTTCGTCCGTCCCCCGAGAGGTTCGCCATGTCCGCCGACCGCTTGCCCGCCCGTGCCGAAGTTCCCGTCGGCGACACCTGGGACCTGTCCAGCCTGTTCGATTCGGACGCGGGCTGGGAGGCGGCGTTCGCCGAGTACGAGGCGCTGGTGCCGGGGTACGCGCAGTTCCGCGGCACGCTCGGGACCGGGCCGGCGGCGCTCGCGGCGTGTCTGGCGTTCGACACCAAGGCCGACCGGCTCGGCGACCGGGTCGGGACGTATGCCTTCCTGAAGGCGTCCGAGGACGTGGCGAACGGGACCTACCAGGGGATGAAGGCCCGGTACATCGGGGCGGCCGGCCGGGCCGCCGAGTTCGGCAGCTACATCCGGCCGGAGGTGCTGGCCCTCCCGGACGACGTGTTGCAGGGGTACCTCGCGGCCCCGGAGTTGGCCGCGTACCGGCTCGTGCTGCAACGGCTGATGCGGTACAAGCCGCACACCCTGACCGCCGGGGAGGAACGCCTCCTGGCGATGCAGATCGAGGTGGCCCAGACGCCGCGGACGGTGTTCGACCAGCTGAACAACGCGGACCTGAAGTTCGGCCGGATCGAGGTGTCGCCGGGGCGGACGATCGACCTGACGCACGGGAGCTTCTCGTCCTGCCTGGAGAACCCGAACCGGGCGGTGCGGAAGCAGGCGTTTCACCAGTTCTACGCCGAGTTCGCGGACCACGCGAACACCCTGGCCGCGACCTTCGCGGGGTCGGTGAAGCAGGACGTGTATCAATCGCGGGTGCGGAACTATTCGAGTGCAAGGGCGGCGTCGCTGTTCCCGGATAATGTCCCGGAAAGCGTGTACGACAACCTCGTCTCCGCGGTGCGGGCCAACCTGCCGGCGGTGCATAAGTATTACAGCGTCCGCAAGCGGGCGATGAAGCTGCCGGACATTCACTTCTACGATGTGTATGTGCCCATCATCTCGGACATGCAGAAACACACGGACTGGGACGCGGCCGTCGAACTCGTCATCGAAGCCCTGAAACCGCTCGGGTCCGAGTACGGCGCGACGCTGGCGAAGGGGCTCCGCGGCCGGTGGTGCGACCGGTACGAGAACAAGGGTAAGCGGAGCGGCGCGTTCTCGTCGGGGTGTTACGACAGCGACCCGTACATCCTGATGAACTACCAGCCGGACGTGTTGGACCACGTGTTCACGCTCGCGCACGAAGCGGGGCACAGCATGCACACGCACCTGTCGAAGTCGCAACCCTACCAGTACGCGAACTACACCATCTTCGTGGCGGAAGTCGCCTCCACCTTCAACGAGCAGTTGTTGGGCCGGATGTTGATGAGCCGGGCGAAGGACGACCGCGAGCGGGCGTACTACCTGAACCGCGAGATCGACGAGACGCGGCGGACGATCGTCCGGCAGACGATGTTCGCCGAGTTCGAGCACGTCGCCCACGCCCTCGCCGAGAAGAACGTGCCGCTGACGCTCGACACGCTCCGCGGCGAGTACCGCAAACTGCTCGACGCGTACTTCGGCCCGGACTTCGTGCTCGACGACGAACTCAGCCTGGAGTGCCTGCGGATCCCGCACTTCTACGGGGCGTTTTACGTCTACAAGTACTCCACCGGCCTCGCCGCCGCGATCGCCCTGGCCGAGCGCGTGTCGGCCGGCGGGAAGGCGGAACTGGACGCCTACCTCGGGTTCCTCCGCGGCGGGTGCTCGAAGGACCCGCTCGACCTGCTCCGCGACGCCGGCGTCGACATGGAGACGCCGGGGCCGGTGAACGCGGCCCTGGCCCGGTTCGGCAAGCTGGTCGACGAACTGGACGGGTTGCTGCGGTAGGTGAAGCTCTAACCGGGAACCCTCGCTTGCGCGTCGGGCGAGTGTCATAACAGCCCGACGCGCAAGCGAGGGTTTCGGTTTCCTCCGCCCCGCGCCCCGCCGACTCGGATTGATTCCGGATTTCCCGTCGGGGATCATGGGGCCTCACGCTTCGGGTCACGCCAGGAGGGCTTCGCGCATGTGCGGGATCATCGGTTTCACCGGCCAGCGGGACGCGGCCCCCATTCTGCTCGACGGGCTGAAGCGGCTCGAATACCGGGGGTACGACAGTTCCGGCATGGTGACGGGGGCCGGTGGCGAACTGCACCTGCGCAAGAAGGCGGGCCGGATCGCGGAACTGGCGAAGGTCGTCGCGGACGAGCCGGTCACCGGGCACTTCGGCATCAGCCACACCCGCTGGGCCACCCACGGCGGCGCGACCGACCGCAACGCCCACCCGCACATGGACGCCGCCGCCGACGTCGCCCTCGTCCACAACGGCGTGATCGAAAACTACATGGCGTTGAAGCAGCAACTCCTCGCCGACGGCGTCGAGTTCAGCTCCGACACCGACACGGAAGTGCTGGCTCATCTGATCGGCCGGCTCTACGACGGCGATTTGCTTGCGGCCGTCCGCGAGGCGCTGACGCTCGTGAAGGGCACCTACGGCCTCGCGGTCGTGTGCCGGCAAGAACCCGGCGTCATCGTCGGGGCCCGGCTCGGCAGCCCGCTCGTGATCGGCACCGGCAAGGACGGGACGTACCTCGCCTCGGACGCGAGTGCGCTGTCCGGGCACGCGGACCAGGTCGTGTACCTGCAGGACCGGCAGATCTGCAAGCTGACCGGGACCGACTTCGTCATCCGCGACCAGGACTTCGAAACGGTCGACGCCAGCACGCACGACATCAAGCACTTCATCGGCGACATCGACGCCGACCGCGGGGACTTCCCGCACTACATGCTGAAGGAAATCTACGAGCAGCCCGAGACGATCGCGAACGCGATGCGCGGCCGGCTCGACGACGCGGACGCCACCGCCCACTTCGGCGGGCTGAACCTGTCGGCCCAGCAACTGCGGCAGATCGACCGCGTGATCATGACCGCTTGCGGCACCAGCTACCACGCTGGCCTGGTGGCGCGTTACTGGAT
>CAYUHJ010000186.1:6560-11843 GCA_964444365.1 uncultured Alcaligenaceae bacterium
GCACCAGCTACCACGCGGGGCTCGTCGGCGAGTACCTGTTCGAGGAACTCGCGCGGATGCCGGTGGAGGTCGAGTACGCCAGCGAGTTCCGCTACCGCAACCCGCCGATGGACCGCGGCACCGTCGTCCTCGCCATCACGCAATCGGGCGAAACCGCCGACACCCTCGCCGCCCTCCGCGAGTCCAAGCGGATGGGCCACACGACGCTCGCGATCTGCAACGTCGTCGGCAGTTCGATCGCCCGCGAGGCCGACGGCGGCGTCTACCTCCACGCCGGGGCGGAAGTCGGCGTCGCCAGCACGAAGGCGTTCACGTCGCAGGTCGTGACGCTGACGATGCTCGCCCTGTACTTCGGCCGGCTGCGGCACCTGTCCGCGTCGCAGGGGGAGAAGATCATCCGCGAACTGCGGGAGCTTCCGGGCCACGTCCGGAAGGCGCTGGAGTGCCACGACACCGTCCGCCGGATCGCGGAGAAGTACGCCGACGCCCGCAACGTGCTGTACCTGGGCCGGCAGTACCTGTACCCGGCGGCCCTCGAAGGCGCGTTGAAGCTCAAGGAAATCAGCTACATCCACGCGGAGGGCTACCCCGCCGCCGAGATGAAGCACGGGCCGATCGCGCTCGTGGACGAGGCGACGCCGTCGGTGTTCCTGGTCCCGCGCGGGAACGTGTTCGACAAGGTCATGTCGAACATGCAGGAGATCAAGGCCCGCGGCGGGCCGGTGATCGCGGTGTGCGGCGAGAACGACGCGGACGTCGCCTCGCTGGCGGACGACGTGATCCCGATCCCGGACGTGCCCGAGTACCTGCAGCCGATCGTGGCGTCGATCCCGCTGCAACTGCTCGCCTACGAGATCGCAGTCCTCCGCGGGTGCGACGTGGACAAGCCGCGGAACCTGGCGAAGAGCGTCACGGTGGAATGATGCTGCGATTCGCCGAGCGGAAGAGTTACCCATCAATCAATGACAGAACATGACTAACCCCCAGGTGTGTAACCTGGGGGTTAGTCATGTTCTGCGCAGGCGGTCAAGCTCCGGCCAGAGCTTTGGCGACTTCCTCTACCAAGTCCGGGTTACGGCCGCGCTGGTGCGACTGCTCCAGAGCATTGTTGATAGCCGCCACGATCTCGGCGTCCTGCAACTCCTCGGGGCGGATCATATCGTTCTGCCACAACCAGTAGCTAACAGCACACCACGCCCAAAGGGGCTGACCATCAGTCAGGTTACACTCCGGGGCGGGGAACCCGCCCGGCCCCCGTTTGCCGGTCATGTACTGGTGGACGAGTTGGCGGCTACGGTCGATCCGCCGCGCAATTTCGGCTTGGGTCACCAGATTGCACTCGTCCACTCGCCATACGTCGGCACCGACGCCGGCCTTCCGCACGTCGCGGATGGCGCTCAGGATGGCATCCTTCAGGGAGTTTGCAGTTCGAGAGAACTCCATGTAGATGAAGCCGTACTGGACGCTCAGGGTGGCGTCGTCACACCCGGCCTCGAACAGGGCGTTCTCGACCTCAGTGGTCAGCTCATGCACCCCGGTCAGGATCAGGGCGAAGTCGTACTCTCGCTCGCATGCGTGCGTCATGTTCACCTTTCGCCCTCCCCTTCGTCGTTCTGCCCGCACCCGCCGCGGTGTGGGCAGGAATCGACTTTGTTCCGGATGTGCCGAGCGTGGTTCTCTGGTACTCTCGGCGTGGACCAGACGCTGATGATGCACCCCTCCCGGTTACTCCACGGGCAGAACAGACGACCCCAAGCGTGGCCATTCGAGGTGATAACACGCCACCCGAGCGCCTCCGCGTATTGAACAGCTCGCTCAATGTGCGAGTTGGGGTGCCGTGGTCTACCCATCACCAGTAACCTAGCGTGGCGTTGACACTTGTCAAGCAGAGTCGGCTCAGTCCGTAAAGTGGCCACGGAATAACTGGCGAACGAAACTGCCGTAGAACACTCACTTCTTCTTCGGGTCGATCGGCACCGGCCCCGTGCCCGCCGGCACCGTCGAGAGCGTCGTCGGGACCGCGGCCGCCTTGTCGAGCGCCTCGATCGACGGCTGCCCGAGTGCGGTGTAGAGTTCGAACTGCGCCCGGTTGTAGTCGAGCACCGTTTGCAGGTACGCCACGCGGGCCTGGTTCAACTGCTGCTCCGCGATGAGCGGCTGGATCGGGTCGTACTTGCCGCCGACCATGCCGAACGCGGACTCGGACAGCCGCCGCCACATCTCGATCGCCTCGCGGACGGACTCCTGCGCGCTCGCCAGGGCCGCGACCCGCCCGTTCGACACGGCCAGGGCCTGCACGACTTCGCGGGACACCTGGGCCTGCACCGCCCGGATGCGGTAGTCGGCCTGGGTGACGACCGACCGCGTCTCGCGGATCTTGGCGGCGTTCGCGGCCCCGAAGTTCTCGAACTGCCAGAACAGTTGCACGGTGCCGTCCGACCGGGCGTTCCAGTCCGCGATCCGGGCGTTCTGCCCGCCGCCGTAGCCGCCGCCGAAGTACGACACCCCGACCTGCGGCAGGAGCGGCCGGTTCCGTTCGAGCCGGTAGAGTTCCGCGACGGCCCCCCGTTCCGCGACGGACTGCCCGACTTCCGGCCGGTTCGCGAGCGCCGTCACGACCAGTTCGTCGACCGGGCAGTTCGGCGGGACGAGGTTGATCGGCAGCGCCGCCTTCTCCGCGGTCCGCAGCCGCACGGCGGGGGGGAGCAGCAGCAGTTCCGCGAGCCGGGCCGCCCGCACGTCGACGTTGGCGAGGAGCTGGAACCGCTCCTGCCTCCGGGCCTCGACTTCCGTCCCGGCCCGGAGGGCGTCGGCCCCGGTGGACGACTTCCCCGCCGCGATGGCCGTCTTCGCGTTCTTCAGCATGAACTCGGCGTTCGCCAGCGTCTCGGCGTTGATCGCGACCAACCCCTCGGCCTGCAGCAGGTCCAGGTAGGCGGTCGCCACCGCGAGCTGGATGTTGTTGTTCGCGGCGCGGGCGGCCTGGTTGACGGCGGTGAGTTCCTGCCGGGCGAACAGCGGGAGGAAGTAGGCGTCCGCCGTCGCGAACTGCATCACGAGCCCGGCGTTCGACGCGATGTTCGACGTGTTCGTGGTAATGACCGGGCCGGTGAACGTCTGGAACTGGCCGTCGTGCCGGTTGTACACCAGCGGCGACAGCACGACGTTCGGCAGCGCCAGCACCCGCGTCCGCTGCAGCCGGGCGTAGGCCTGCCGGGTCCGCTCGCGGGCGATCGCGATCGTCGGGTTGACCGAGTCGGCGAGCCGCAACGCCGTGGCCAGGTCGATGTACGACACCTCGGGGTCCGCCTCGACGGCCGGTTGCGGCGTCGGCAGCGCGCCCCCTGCCGCCGGCCGAGGGTCCGGGGCGGGCTGCGGAGCCGGGGGCTGGGCGACGGCGAGACCCGCGGTGAGCAGGCAAACGGCACAGGCGGCGCGGGTATGCAACGGCACGGCGACCCCTCCCGAGAACGGCAGACGTCAGCAGTTATCGGCATCTGGAGCAGAAGACTTCGCGTTTCCCCGGATTGCGACCGGAATCGGCCGGGCGACCCGCACAACCGGGCCGTTCGACCGCCGCCGGGAAAAAGAGGGAAGCCCGACGCGAACGCGAGTTACAATCGGGTGACGGCCGGCGCTTGCCTCCCGGCGGCGGCCCGACGTACACTGTGGGGAATCTCCCGTCACCGCAGGCGCGCTCGCGCCGGTTGAACAGGACGGCACCATGCGACGACTTCTGAGCCTGTCCCTGACGGTCGCCACGATCGGCGTCGCCGCCGCGGCTCCGCCGGCCCCGACCGAGGCGCTCGTCGAGAAGCTCGGCGACGGCTCGTACCGCGAACGCGAGGCGGCGGGCCGGGCGCTGCTCCACCTCGGGCCGGCGGCACTCGCCGCGCTCGACAAGGCGGCCGGCGACCCGGACGCCGAGGTCCGGGAGCGGGCGGCGGCCCTCGCGGCTCAGATCCGCAAGGCCGAGGAGAACGCGAAGCGGCTCGTGCCCCCGACCCTGACCCTGGATTACACCGGCGTCCCGCTCGGCACCGCCGTCGCGGACCTGAAGGCGAAGACGGGGATTCCCCTGACCCTGGACCCGGCCGGGGTCGCGGACCCGGTGCGGAACGTGACGCTGAAGACCGGCCCGGTCACCCCGTGGGAGGCGGTCGACGCCCTGTGCCGGGCCGCGGGGCTGAAGGAAGTCTTCCGGGCCGACCTGTCCGCGCGGAGGCCGGACAACCCGTTCGTCAACGCCCGCCGCCGGTCCGCCGAGTACCTGACCGCGGACGGCCTGCCGGTGCCGCCCCACGGCGTCGCGGTCCTGCTCGCCGACGGCAAGCCGGACGCCCTGCCGGGCACCCGGTCGTCCCTGGTCCGCGTGCTGGCGCTGCCGCCGACGTTCCCCGGCAACCGCGTCGTCCGGGGGTCCGGCGAGGTCGTCCTCAACCTGGACGTGACCCCGACCCCCGCGGCCCAGTGGACCGACCTCGTCGGGGTCCGCATCCACCGCGCCACCGACGAGGCCGGCCGGCCCGTGTCGGTCGCCTTCAACTCCGACGACCCCGGCGTCGTCGACGAGTTCGGCAACCTGAACCAGTGGGGCGGGATGGCCGTCCAGATCAACGACGTCGGGGCGCTGGGCGGGGTGCCCCGCGGCAACCCGCGGGTCGTCCCGCTGCGGCTGCGGACCGGCGACCGGCACGTCCCCAAGCTCAAGCTGCTAGAAGGCGTCGTCGTGGGGGACACGGTCGTCCCGAACCAGACGCTCGCGGCGATCGACCACCTCCCGAAAAATGTCGGGCTGACGGCCCACGCCGAGGGGGACACCCGCGTCACGGTCGTGGCATACGACGCGAAGGCCGACGGGCGGGTCAGCGTCCGGGTGCGGACCGAGAACCCGAGCGTCATCAACGGGTTCGTGAACGGCCGGGGGAAGTGGCAGGCGGCCGGCCGCAACCCGTTCGGCCAGCTCCGGTTCTACGACGCGGCCGGCACCCTCCTCCGCCAGCCGACGATCGGAGAGACGAACATGAGCGACGACGGCGAAACCCAGTCGACCGAGTACCTGCTGACCTTCCCGAAGCCCGGCGACCAGGGCCGGCCGGTGAAGCTGGTCCTCGTCGGCAACAAGCCGACGAAGCTGGAAGTGCCGTTCCGGATGGAGAACGTCCGGCTGCCGTGACCGGACTCCGGCGAGCGGCGGGGCGTCAGCCCGCCGTGCGGGGAAGGCCCCGGGTGATTCACGGCCACCGGTCATCCCCCGCGGGCGGACGCCCCGCCGCGCGCCCG
>CAYUHJ010000187.1:0-11822 GCA_964444365.1 uncultured Alcaligenaceae bacterium
CGAGAGCCTACCCGACCGCCCAACCCCAATTCACCCCCAACTGCGTAAGTCCTAAGACAGATCGAATGAGCGACGGACGGCGGCTGCCAGATCCTCCGAGTTGACCAACCGTCCGCCCGAGGTGGCGTCAGCCACGCCTCGTCCTCGCACCCCGCGTTCTGTAAAGATTTAGCCAGAATCGGAGGCAGGTCGTACTCGCGAGAAGCGGTCTTGCGGTCGAGGCAGTCGTGGATGGCGCGGTTCATGTCGCCTTCGAGGTTGTCGGGACCGCCGGGCACGTCCACTCGGACAAAAGGCTGGTCACCGTGTTCACGTCCCCGGATAGCGACGGCGATCGCCGGGGAGTGAGTACCGGCGGGGGTGGACCGGTGCGTCATGTCGAGTTTTTGTTCGCAGCCCTGCATCCGACGCCCCCCGCCCGGCGAAGACGGGTGTGGGCAGGCGGGAACGCCTCGCCCCCACCGGGACTCACCGGCGCACCCACAACCCTTCCGGAGTTCGAACATGCGCTTCCTGATTGCCTCCGTGACGATGGCACTCGCCGCCGCCGGCTCGGTTCGGGCCGACGACTGCGCGAACAAGGACGTCGTGGACACCGCCGTCGCCGCGGGCAGCTTCAAGACCCTGGCCGCCGCCCTCAAGGCCGCCGGGCTGGTTGACACCCTGAAGGGGGACGGCCCGTTCACCGTGTTCGCCCCGACGGACGAGGCGTTCGCGAAGCTGCCGAAGGGGACCGTCGAGTCCCTGCTGAAGCCGGAGAACAAGGAGAAACTGATCGCCGTGCTGACCTGCCATGTGGTCGCCGGCAGTGTCACGGCGGCCGACGTGGTGAAGTTGACCGAGGCCAAGACCGTCCAGGGCGGCAAGGTCAGGATCGCCGTGGCCGACGGCAAGGTGAGGGTCGACGACGCGAACGTCGTGAAAACGGACATCCTGACCAAGAACGGGGTCATCCACGTGATCGACGCCGTGATCCTGCCGAAGTAACCCCCGACGGGCCGGGCGGACCCGCCATGCTGCTTCAACGGATCGCCCAGGGCGACGAGTCCGCGGTGCCCGCCTGCCTTGCGGCGTACGGCGGGCTCGTCTGGTCGCTCGCCCGCCGCTACGCGTCCGACCCGTCCGACGCCGAGGACGCGGCCCAGGAGGTGTTCATCGAGCTCTGGCGGCACGCGGGCCGGTTCGACCCCGCCGTCGCCAGCGAGGCCACGTTCGTGGCGACGGTCGCCCGGCGGAGGCTGCTCGACCGCGCCCGGTCGTCCACGACGGGCACGCGTTCCTGTACCTGCGGGGCGGGCGGCTAGCGTGCATCGACCTGGGGACCGGGAAGCGGAAGTGGGACTCCGAGCCGCTCGGCGAGTACGTGAGCCTGGCGGCCCGCGGGGACCGGATCCTCGCGCTGACCGAGGGCGGCCGCCTGCTCCTGATCCGGGTCACCCCGAAGGAGTTCGACGTCCTCGGCGAGGCGAAGGTGGTCCCCGGGAAGAAGGACTGGGGGTGGGCGCAACTGGCAGTGGCCGACCGGGAGCTGTACGTCCGCGACCTGACCGGGGTCACCGCGTACCGGTGGAAGTGACGGGCCGGCCTCGTGCCCGCCTCGCACGAGGCCCGGGCGACGGCCCCAGCCGGCTTTCGGATCGCCGGCCTGATCGCGGAACAATCTCGGGGAAAATTCGCCCCCGCCGGCGTAGGTACTTCGACTCGCCCCGTGGTCTGCCCTTGCCCCCGGCCGCCCACAGGGGAATGAAAGCCTTGAGGGCTCGACCGGGCGGCTAACGGGGGCCGCCAACTTGATCGGGGGCGCCCTCGGGATTCGTCCTGACGGACGTAACGCTTGCCACCGGTCAGGCCGAACGGCATCCCGCCGGCGGGAGGAGAATCCCGGCCGCCGATCCCCGATCAATGGGGGGCGGAAACAGGACAGGAAGGGTAAGCCCATGCTTCGCCGCGGGTTCACGCTGATCGAACTGCTCGTCGTCGTCGCGATCATCGCGCTGCTGATCGGCCTGCTGCTCCCCGCGGTGCAAAAGGTCCGCGAGGCGGCCGCCCGCGCGAAGTGCTCGAACAACCTCAAGCAACTCGGCATCGCGTTCCACTCGTACCACGACGCGAGCGGCCGGCTGCCGATCCCCGGCGCGGTGCCGAACTATTTTCCCAAGTACCCCGGCTGGAGCTGGATGCTCTTCATCATGCCGTACATGGAGCAGAAGATCGACCTCCCCGCGCTGTCCGTGGACACCAGTTCCTCGACGATCGCCGGGCAGGTGCGGGACCGGAAGGTCCCGTGGATGGCGTGCCCGTCCAACCCGAACGCGACACGAATGGCCCCGGCCGGGCTCGACCAGTACGGGTCCAGCACGGGCGGCTACATCAGCGGGAACTTCCAACTCCTGACCTACCCCGTCTGCGGCGGCTCCGTGGGCACCGGGCCGGGGCAGACGTTTCTGAAGGGCATCAACATCGGTGCGTACGGCGACGTGTACTACGGCTCCCGCGGCGCGGACTGTGGCACCGACGGCTCGCACTGCTCCCGCGGGACGGGCTACGTCCAGTGGTCGGGCCAGGCCCAGAAGGCGATCGAACGCCCCGGCATCTTCCGCCCGCCGTACCTCATCAAGGACTACGCCCAGGCCGGCACGCCGACCGTCGACCACGTCTACCCCGAGACGAAGTTCTCGCAGGTCTCGGACGGGCTGAGCAACACGTTCCTGGCCGGCGAACGGAACGCGGACGCGCACTGGACGTTCCCCGCGTTCTACAGCACCAACCCGAACACCTACGCCGTCACCAGCATCAAGCTGAACAACCTCCCGACGCCCGCGCCCGCGTCCACGAGCCCCGGCGACTTCCGCGTCACCGGCGGGTTCAGCAGCTACCACCCCGGCGGGGCCGTGTTCCTCTTCGGCGACGGCCGCGTGCAGTTCGTCGGGAACGAGATTAACTACCTGACGTACACCGCCCTCGGCGACATGGCCGACGGCCGGCAGGATGCGTTGAACCCGTACTGAATCGGAGCGGATGATGCGCCGAACTCTCCTGCTGGCCGCGGTCCCCGCGCTGCTCGCCGGGTGCGGGTCCGACCCGAAACTGATCCGGGTCGAGGGGACCGTCACGTACCGCGGGCGGCCGCTGACGAACGGCATGATCAACTTCGAGCCCACCGACCCCGCGAAGGGGGACGAGGCGGCGAGCGCGTTGATCGGGCCGGACGGCCGCTACCGGCTCCGGACCCGCAAGCCGGGCGACGGAATCGCCCCCGGTTCGTACCGCGTCGCCGTCCGGTCCGACGCGGAGCCCGCCGGGTCCGGCGCGTCCGCGATTCCCCCCGAGTACGAGTCCGCCGACCGCTCCCCGCTGACCGCGGACGTCAAGCCGACGCCGGACCAGCAGACGATCGACTTCACGCTGACCGACCCCAAGCCCGGCACGAAGCCGCTCCCCAGGTCGCCCGAGTGACCCATGCGACTCTTCGCCGGAATCATGTTCTTGTTGCTCGCGGCCGAACCCGTCCCGGCCGCCGAGAAACTACCCCCGCCGGTGCGGGAGTTCTTCGACACCCACTGCGTCGGGTGCCATAGCGACACCAAGGCGAAGGCGAAGCTGTCCGTCGAATCGCTGCCGGCGAATTTCGACCTGCCCGCGTGGGTCCGGGTCCACGACCGCCTTGCGGCGCACGAAATGCCGCCGAAGGGCAAGCCGCAGCCGACGCCCGCGGAACGGGCGAAGGTGACGGACTGGCTCGCGAGGGAACTCACCGCGGCGGCGGTTGCCCGGCAGAAGACCGACGGCCGGGTCGTGTTCCGACGCATGAACCGCCGCGAGTACGAGACGACGCTCCACGACCTGCTCGGCATCTCGACGCCCCTGCAACACCTGCTGCCCGAGGACAACCCGGTCCACGGGTTCGACACCGTCAGCACCGGGCTCGAAACGTCGTCGGCCCACCTGCTCCAGTACCAGCGGGCTGCGGAAGTCGCCGTCGACGCCGCCCTGCCGCGAGGCCCCGTGGAGTCGAAGGCGGTCCGAATCACGGGCAAGAAGTACCTCGAGGGCCGGCTCCCGGTCCACCGCAAGGGGATCGACCCGTTCGTCCGCGTCGACGGCGACGCCCTCGTCCTGCACGCCCGCCTCTACGGCGACAACAGCATGCAGGCCCCGCACCCGCCCGTGCCGGGCCGCTACCGCGTCCGCGCGTCCGTGCGGCTCGTCAACGCCGACGGCCGGCCGATGGCGGTACTCGTCGGCAAGCGGGTTGATCGCTTCCAGGCTGAAAAGCTGATGCACGTCGTCGACTACCAGGACGTCCAACCCGGCGAGACGCGCGTCATCGAGGCGGAGACGGACCTCGGCCACTCGCAGGGGAACCAGTTCATTTACTTTGAGGGGACGGGCCTGCCGTGGTTCGGCGACTTCGCGAAGCAGCGCGGGGCGAGGGCGAACGACCCGCTCGACGGCGGCTTCGACGGTCCGGGGCTGGTCATCGACTGGGTGGAGCTCGAAGGCCCGCTCGGGGCCGGACTCGGCGTGAAACGGCTGTTCGGCGACCTGCCTCGCGTCCCGAACGTGCCCGCGGGGCAGAAACCGCCGGCGAACTGGGAGAAACTCCCGGCCAACGACGGGCACTTCTCCAAGTGGCCGCTCGTCGCGAAGCCGAGCGACCCGAAGGCGGACGCCGACCGTCTCGTGCGTGCGTTCCTCCCGGTGGCGTTCCGCCGGCCCGTTTCGGCCGAACTCGCCGGGGCTTCGGGTCGGCCCGCCTCGGTGCCGGTCCGATTTTCGCGCCTCCGGTCTTGGGGTTCCAGCGAACCACCGCCACCTCGTCGACCTCCTCCAGCCCTTTTCCCATTTGGTGTACGTGACACGAATCGACACCGTCCCGTGCGGGTCGGCCTCAATCGCGTCTGCCCACGGCTTGTTTTCCGCCTTGTCGAACTTGCTCAGGTCGAGGGTGACGGTGGCCTAGCCGGACGCGGCGTCGACTCCCACGACCGCCGTGGCGAGCGCACCGTACAGGGTTCGGCCGTCGGGGGAGAAGGGGCCGGCATGCGGTTCCTTCAACCCCGTCACCTGGACCGCCGTCATTTGGGGGGCGTCCCAGATCAGGAACCCGTCTCCGGCTCGCGACGCGAGCCTGTCCCCGGCCGGGCTAAGGGTCATGGCGTGGACGGGTTCCCGGTGCCTCCTGGGCGGCTCGGGCAGCAGGGGCTTGCCCGAGGTCATGTTCCAGAGTTGCAAGAACGGTAACCGACCGGTGAAACCCTTGTTGGCAACTGTGGTACGTTCGGTGCATTCACCCCGGGGGATGCACCCATGCCGACCCGACGTCCCGATCCCGCCCGCGAGCGACTCTGGCGGAAACGGCTGGCCCGGGGGAAGGCCAGCGGCCTGGAGGCCCGCGAGTTCTGCGACCAGGAGGGCGTGACGCCGACCGCGTTCGCCCACTGGCGGAAGACACTCCGGGCCCGCGACGCCCGGGCAGCTACCGCCGACCCGCCTGCATTCGTTCCCGTCCGCGTCACCCCGGGCATCGCGGCCATGCCGCTCGAAGTCGCCTTGGGCGGCGGTCGGGCCCTCCGGGCCGTCGCCGTCGGGCGGAAGAACTACCTGTTCGCTGGGAGCGACGCCGGCTGTCAGGCGGCGGCCTTCCTGTACTCCGTGGTCGGGATGTGTCGGCGGCTGGGCCTCGACCCGTTCGCCTACCTCCGGGACGTACTCCTCCGCCTGCCGGGTCAACCTACGATCCGGCTCGACGAGGTGCTACCCGCCGCGGGGGGCCGGGCCTAATCCCGGTGTGGCTGACCTGGCGTCACTATTCCGTGAGGGTGCGGGGTGGGAAGCCCACCCGCAAGGCGTTCAACACCGCCGCCAGGTCGATCGCCTCTTGCAGGATCGCCCCGGCGACCGGGGGGAGGAGGCCGAACGCGGCCAACAGAATGCCTCCGAGACTCAGGAAGATTCCCCCGACCGCGCTCTGGAGCACGATCGACCGCAGCCGCTGGCTGATGTGGAGGAACTCGTCCACCCGCTTCAGGTCCGCATCCAGGATCACCGCCCCGGCGGCCTCCGCGGTCACGTCGCTGTTCCGCCCGAACGCCAGCCCGACTGTACACTCCGTCATCGCCGGCGCGTCGTTGATCCAGTCGCCCACGAACACCGTGTTCGCGCCCGCCGTCTCCTTGTGTGCGATCTCCACCTTCTGCTCCGGCGACTGCCCCGCGTGGACCTCGGTGATGCCCACCGCGTCCGCCAGGTATCGCACCTCGTTCTCCCGGTCACCGGACACCAGCAACACCCGAACGAACCCGTGCTTCACACCCAGGTGGTGAATGAACTGTCGGCCGTCCGGCCGTGGCTGGTCCCGGAACCGCGCCGCCCCCGCCACCCGGCCGTCGATCAGGACGATGCACTCCAGGCCGCCGGTCACGGGCGGCAGGAGGCCCGCCAGTTCGGGTCGGGCCGCGACCAACTTCGGTCGCCCGGTCACCCGGATCGACCGCCCGTCGACCATCCCCACCAGTCCTTGTCCGGGCCGTTCGGTCACCTCGGAGGCTTCCAACAGAGACAACCGGGCCGCTGCCGCCGCGTCCTGGACCGCACCCGCGAGTGGGTGCCGGGAGTATCGCTCCAGGCTCGCGGTGAGTTGGAGAACCTCGTCGCTGGCGAAGTCGGCGGCGGGGACCAACTCGACCAGTGCCGGGCGGCCGTAAGTCAGCGTCCCGGTCTTGTCGAAGATCGCCACACGGCGCGAGTCGAGCATCTCCAGGACGGCCGGGTCCTTGACGACGATCCCCCGGCGGGCGGCGAGCGAAACGGCCCCGACGATGGCGACCGGGATGGCGATCAAGAGCGGGCACGGGGTCGCCACCACGAGCACGGCCAGGAACCGCACGGGGTCACCACTTGCTGCCCATGCGACCAGGGCGATGGCGACCGCCACCGGTGTGTACAGGGCACCCAGTTTGTCACCGAGACGTCGGAGTCGGGGCCGCCGCTGCTCCGACTCCCGCATCACCCGCATGATCTTCGCGTACCGGGAGTCGACCGCCAGCCGCTCCGCTCGGATCGTCAGGGCCGAGTCGCCGTTCACCGCCCCCGACAGGACCGCCGATCCCGGCGCCTTGGCCAGCAGGTACGGCTCGCCGGTCAGGTACGACTCGTCCATCGTGCCGTGGCCGTCGGTGACCGCCCCGTCCACCGGGCACGTCTCGTGCGGGAACACGACTACCAGATCGCCGACCGCGACCGCGTCGAGGGGCACGTCCTGGATCGCCCCGCCACGGCTTCGGTGGGCGACCGACGGCATCCGCCGGGCCAGCGCATCCAGGGCCGACGACGCCCGCCGGACGGCGTACGCCTCCAGGGCCTCGCCGCCCGAAAGCATGAGCACCACGAGCGTCCCCGCCAGGTATTCGCCGAGGACGACCGACGTGACGATCGAGATGCCGGCCAGCAGGTCCGAGCCGAACTGTCCGCGGGACAGCCGGACGAGCAGGCCGACGACGAGCCACCCGCCGCCGGCGAGGAGGGCGACGAGAAGTGGGGCGTCCGCCGGGCGGAACTCGCCGGCGGCGGGCGGCGTACCGGACCACCGCCACACCAGGTGCGCGGCGACGGCCAGGATCGCCACACCGGCGATGGCCGTCTGGGTTCGTCCCGACTAACGATTCGGTGGCGCGGAGTTGGGACTCGGATCAGACATGGTGTCATCCTACGGGTGACACGGCCGTTGCCGCGGATGACACCACGGCGTAGCCCATTCGTCATTCCCCGGCGTTCGGGTCGCGAATGCCACGTCCGACTCCGATTCACAGGCGACAGGCTCCATGTCATCCCCCGAGTCGATTCCGGTCACCGGCGTTCCCCCGGCCGGGACGAGTATTCGGGTGGCCCCGGCACTGCTCACGGCAGCCACCGCCGCCACCGCCGACGCCGTCCGCGATCTCGGGACGACCACCGACGGCCTGTCCGACTAGGAAGCCGAGCGGAGGCGGGCGAGATACGGCCGTAACGTCGTCGTGCCCGCTTCTCACGGTGCCGCTGGTCTTCCTGATCAACGGGCTGACGAAGGGGAACTGGGGGGAGGCGTTCTTCTTCGCCACCGCCGTGGCCGTCGGGATGACGCCCGAGATGCTCCCGATGATCGTCGCCGTCTGCCTGTCCCGCGGGGCGGTCGCGATGTCCCGGAAGCGCGTCATCGTGAAGCGGCTGAACGCGATCCAGAACCTGGGGGCGATGGACATCCTGTGCACCGACAAGACCGGCACCCTGACCCAGGATCGGGTGATCCTGGAGCGGCACTGCAATGTGGCCCTGGAGGAGGACGACGAGGTCCTCGCCCTGGCGTACCTGAACAGCCACTTCCAGACCGGGCTGCGGAACCTGATGGACCGGGCCATCCTCGACCACGCCCACCTGCACCGGGAATTGGACGTCCCGGCCCACGAGAAGGTGGACGAGATCCCGTTCGACTTCACGCGCCGGGTCATGTCCGTGGTCGTCAAACTCCCCGACGGCCGGCACCGGCTGATCTGCAAGGGCGCGCCGGAGGAGGTGTTCCGGCGGTGCTCCCGGTTCGCACTGGACGGCGAGTTACTGCCGATGGAGCACGCGATCATCGACGACCTGCGGGAGGAGTACAACGACCTCGGCCGCGACGGGTTTCGGGTGCTCGCCCTGGCCGTCAAGGACCTGGACCTCCGGCCGGCGTACTCGAAGGCGGACGAGGCTGAACTGACTCTCCGCGGGTATGTCGCGTTTCTGGACCCACCCAAGGAGTCCGCCCTCCCGGCCCTCAAGGCGTTGCACGGGCACGGGGTGGCGGTGAAGGTGCTGACCGGGGATAACGAACTCGTCAGCCGCCAGATCTACCGGCAGGTCGGGCTGGAGGTGGACCGGGTTCTGCTCGGTGCCGAGGTGGAGGGAATGACGGACGCGGAGTTGACCGCGGCCGTCAGGGAGACGGCCCTGCTCGCCCGGCTGTCGCCGGCGCACAAGCGGCGGGTCATCGAGGCACTTCAGGCGGCCGGGCACGTCGTCGGGTTCCTCGGGGACGGGATCAACGACGCCCCGGCCCTGCGGGCCGCGGACGTCGGGATCACGGTGCATACCGCCGTGGACATCGCCAAGGAGTCGGCCGACGCCATTCTCCTGGAGAAGAGCCTGACGGTGCTGGACGAGGGGGGGGCGAGGGTCGTAAGGTGTTCGTGAACATCCTGAAGTACATCCGGATGGGGGCGAGTTCTAACTTCGGCAACATGTTCAGCGTGCTCGGGGCGAGCGCGTTCCTGCCGTTCGTGCCGATGGCCCCGATCCGGATCCTGACCAACAACCTCCTGTACGACGTGTCCCAGGTGCCGATCCCGACCGACAACGTGGACCCGGAGCAGGTGGCGAAGCCGCAGCCGTGGTCGATCGGCCGGCTGACGCGGTTCATCCTGTTCTTCGGGCCGTGCAGCTCGGTGTTCGACTACGCCACGTTCTTCGTGATGCTCTACGCGTTCGGCTGCTGGGACCCCGCCCTGGCGTCGCTGTTCCAGACCGGCTGGTTCGTCGAGTCGCTGCTGACCCAGACGCTGATCATCCACATCATCCGGACGACCCGCGTCCCGTTCCTTCAGAGCGGGGCGAGTGTGGCGATGACGCTGACGACGGTCGGGGTCATGCTGGTCGGGGTCTGGCTGCCGTACTCCCCGCTGGCACCGGCATTGGGGATGCAACCCCTCCCGGGCCTGTACTGGCCGCTCCTCGTCGCGATCCTCACCGGTTACGTGCTGCTCACGCAGGCGGTCAAGTCCTGGCTCGTCCGTCGGGGCTGGGTCTAACCCCGCAGGGTGAAGGCCCACGTGTTGACTTCCGGATAGCCCACAGGGGATCCGTGATCCCCAACGGGGTTCACAGGTCGCTTACCAAGAACGGGTGGACGGTGGCGAGGCCCCTCCCGACCAGGGGTCCGAGCTCGACTGGCTCGCCGTCGACGGTACCACGGCGGCAAAGCTCCTCTCGACCGGCCGCGGCAGGTCGACTCTCTGCATCCAGACGACCAGCACGCGGCGTCGGTCCGCAACGTGCCCAGCCTGTGCCGCGGGCGGCACTCGGGACGTGTCGTTGTCGATCTCACGTCGACGAACGCGACATCCGGGCGCGTCGCGGACTAGGAATGACACAACGCGACGGGCGAGGCCCCCGTCAACGGTCCGACCTGGACGGCCCGCGATCATGGTCCGTTGGACCGCGGGCCGAACCGTACAGGTGCCCCAACCGCCGAGGCAACCGATGGGCGACCCCGAGCTTCGAGTCGACCCGCCCGCGTGGGCCAAGCGGTGGCTCCGGGCCGCCGGCGTCTACAACCTCGTATGAGGGACGGCAACCGTCGCGTCCCGAACCTGCCGGTCGACCTGTGCGGGATCGACCGGCCGAACTCCCCCGATCTGGCAGTGCGACGGGATGGTCGTGGGCGTGTCCGGCGTGGGGTACCTGGCCGCCGCGACCGACCCCCGCCGGCACTGGCCGATCGTGCTCGTCGGGGCACTCGCCAGGGGCACCTTCCCGCCGGCGTTCGGCCTGACGATCCTGACCAACGACCTGATCTGGTGGGTTCCGTTCGCCTGGATCCTCTGGGACGCCGCGAAACACGGCAACGAGACTTCGACCGCGGCCGGGGAAAGGAATCGATGAGGAACGAGGTGCTGATCGTCGGGGCCGGGCTGGCGGGCTTGTGCTGCGCCCGGGAGATGCACCGCCGCGGACTCCCGTTTCGGATCCTCGAGGCGTCCGACGGGGTCGGCGGACGCATCCGCACCGACCTGGTCGACGGGTTCCGGCTCGACCGCGGGTTCCAGGTGTTCCTCACCGGCTACCCCGAAGCCCGGAACGCGCTCGACTACCCCGCCCTCCGGCTGCGGCCGTTCCTCCCCGGTGCGATGGTCCGGGTCGGCGGCCGGTTCCACACCCTCGCCGACCCGTGGCGTCGGCCCCTGGCGGCGGTCCGCTCCCTGCTCGGGCCGGTCGGGTCGTTCGCCGACAAGTGGCGCGTCGCCCGGCTCCGCTCCGACGTGTTGAAGGGGAGCGTCGAGGACAGGTTCCGCGACCCGGAGACCACGACCCTGGAAGCGCTGAGGGCGGGTGGCTTTTCAGACGCGATGGTCGACCGCTTCTTTCGGCCGTTCCTCGGCGGCATCTTCCTGGAGCCGGATTTGAAGACCTCCAGCCGGATGTTTCGGTTCGTCTTCCGGATGTTCTCGACAAGCGATGCGTGCCTCCCGGCGGACGGGATGGAGGCGATCCCGCGTCAACTGGCGGCCGGGCTACCGCCGGGGCGGATACGCCTCGGGGTGCGGGTGGCGGCGGTGCAGGCCGATTCGGTCCGGCTCGACACCGGCGAGACGATTCCCGCGCGGGCCGTCGTCGTCGCGACCGACGGCGCGGCGGCGGCCCGGCTGCTCGGGGGCGACGTCCCGGCCGCGGCGCAGGGCGTCACGTGCCTGTACTTCGCCGCCCCCCGGCCGCCCGTCACCCAACCGGTCCTCGTCCTGAACGGTGAGGGCCGGGGGCCGGTGAACAACCTCTGCGTGCCGACCGCCGTCGCCCCGACCTACGGGCCGCCCGGTATGAATCTCGTCTCGGCGACCGTCCTCGGCATCCCGGCCGACGAGGACCGCCTCCGGGCCGAGGTGCGGGACCAACTCGCCGGGTGGTTCGGCCCCGCGGTCGACGGCTGGCGTCACCTGCGGACCTACCGGATTCCCTATGCCCTCCCGCGGCAGGTGCCGCCGGCGCTGGCCGTCCCGGAACGCCCCGTCCGACGGCAGCCGGGGGTGTACATC
>CAYUHJ010000188.1:0-11798 GCA_964444365.1 uncultured Alcaligenaceae bacterium
CGCTCAAGTTCCAGGAATTCGATGATGTCTCACTCCTGGCCGCGTGAAGTATAGATGAGCAGAGTGCAGTGCGAGATGAAGAGCGGTGGGGAGTAAGCAGGGGCGGGGATGGGCGTCGCCCGGACGGGCGAAACAACCGCTACTTCGACCGGCGTGAAAAAGCCGGTGGCCGCGACGAGGTCGGCCTGCACCGTGACGGTGGGCACGACCATGTTGAACGGGGTGGCGTCGGCCGCGGCCGGGCAGCCGGGCCAGTGCTTCCCCGGTTCGTGACGAGACGGCCCGTCGTCCCCCGGACTCGGTTGGTTGTCGCTATCTGCCGGGAGAGCCGCCCCCGCCTGGGAGCGACACGAGGCGCACGTGCAGTCCGCCCGGGGGTTCGTATCGTGCGAGGCCGAGAGTTCACGAACTGGCGACGCTGATGGAGGGGCGGACGCCGTCCCGGTCGGCACGAACTGGCAGATGCACATGCCGGGCGGCATGAGCATCGGCGGTAGCATCAGGAGTAGCACCAACGCCCGCAGCATTGCGTTTCCGCCGAGTGCCGGTTCGCGTGAACGGCTGAATCATATCGACCGGTCTACAGGAGCGTCAATCGCAACCCCGGGCAGATGAGGGCCCAACAGGCGGGCGGACACACTCGAGGCACAGCGAGGCAACGGTGCGTCTGGTCGGGCGGCCCGACCGGGCGTCTCCCTCGACTGACGCCCGCGACTCCGTCAGCCGGAAGCCGCACCCCGGGTCGTCCCTCGCCGAATCCCGAACGCCCTCACTTGGCCGGGGCGGCTTTCACCTTCTCTAACTCGATCTCGGCGTCCAGGCGGCTCGCCTGCGCTTTGAGCAGGTCCGTTCCTGAGACGGTACGGGCTTCAACGCCCCGTGCCGTGGTCTTCTCGATCTCCCGGGCGAGTTCGACCTTCTTCTCCAGGACGGCAATGCGTTCCTTGTTCGTCCCGCACAACTCCAGTTCGGCGGCGATGACTTCCCTCTGGGCCTCCAACACGGTCGCAAGCGGAACTTGGCCGCCCTTGTTCGCCGCGACGACCTGGTCGGCGATCTGCCGGAGCAGGGCGAGCCGCTCCTTCTGTAGCTCCTTGATCTTCGTGTCGCCGCCGGGCCGGCCCTTGGGCGGCTGATCCTTCGGGCCGTCGCCCGCTTTCGGGGGCCGGGCGTCCGCCTTCGTCGGCTCCTCGGGAGTGACCCCCGGCTGGCGGGCCAAGGTCGCCACCCCGGTCAGCATCAACCCGCCGACGAGGAGGACGGAGGCCACCAACTTCAGCTTCGGGATCAACATGGTTCGCAATACCTCCTGGGTAAGGGCGGCGGCAGCAGGGGTCAGGCCCGTCATCGTCTGCCCCCCCGCAAGCTGCCACCCGGCCGTGACCGTGGACGCGACCAACCGGGTCGGCACGCCACCCGCAGTTGCTGCTTCACCGATCCCCAGAACGACCGGCCCGGCCGACAGGACGGCCCCGGCACGGGTCAGCCGGTCGGCCAACATCTTCCTCGCCCTCGACAACCGCCCGGACAACGTGCCCTCCGGCCAACCGAGTTCTCGGGCCGCGTCCTTGAACGTCCGCCCCTCCAAGTCGCAGAGGACGATCGGTGCCCGGTACTTGTCGGGCAGGCGGTTCAACTCCCGGTCGAGCAGTAGCCGCAGGTCGTCGTCGCGGGCCGGTTCGACCACACCGACTTCGGGCAGCACGGGCACCTGCCTTTCCCTCACGCCCCGCCGCACGGCCATCGCCTTGGCCTTAACCGCCGTCTGGCGGGCGACCCCGTACAACCAGTTCGCCACGCCGCTCCTCGGCCTGATGGACGTGGCCCGCCGAACGAGGACGATGAATGTCGCCTGGAAGGCGTCCTCGGCGTCTTGGGTGTGGCCGAGGATGCGGCGGCAGACGCCCCAGACCATCGGCCCGTGCCGCCGCGCGAGGGCGTCCCAGGCGATCTCGTCCCGCTGCTCGATGATGCGGCTCAACAAGTCCCCGTCGCAAACGCCCTCCGAATGCAGGGAGGCGTCTGACCGCAAAAAGTAAACCAGGGCGTCATCGAGCGTCTTCGGCAAGAATCGCCTCCCCTCGCACGAGTACAATTTCCGGCTCAGGGGGAGTTTCGTACAAGTTTTTCGCCCAGTTCACTGCCCGATGCGTCTGGAAAACTCCTGCGAATAGAAGTGACCCGCAGGGAGTCGAAAAGTGAAGCCGGGATACCCAGCGGAACTGTTGGGAGACCGCATCACCGGGTCTCCGAGCGTGGTGAAGGCCGCCCCGCCCGCCGAGGGCGGGCGGGGCGCGACGGGCCGCGGTCACTTCTGCTTGAAGTCCCCCGAGTACGGCTTCGTCCCGACCTTGCCGCTGATCGTGCCCTCCCACTTCATGTCCTTCCCGAACACGTCGTGCTTGGCGGTGAACTTGGTGGACGAACCCTTCGGGTCGTCCTTCTCCGGGGCCGGCTCCAGCGTGACCGTCGTCGCGGGGCTGGTCTTCAGCACCAGCTTCAGGTTCTTCGAGTCGATGGCCTTGAGCTTCTTCTTGTGCAGGTCGTCGTGGTTGCCGTAGACGTAGACGGTCACCGTCCCGGCCTTGGCGTCCACCACGATCTCCGGGTGGTACTCCTCCTCGCCCCACTCGACCACGATCCCGCCGTGCGGCCCCTTGTGGTCGTCCGCCCGCGCCGCCTGGGCCGCGAGCCCGCCGATCAGCCCGACCAGGGCCAGCCCGAACATCGTGCGCATCGTCTCGTCCTCCTGTGGAAACCGAGAAACACCGTCGTCCTCACGGCCCGCCCTGGGCCGTGGTTCCGTCACCCGCCGCGACGTGCAGCGGGATTGGTTCGTGCGTCGCGGGCGGCTCGTCGTCCAGCCCGTCCGCGGTCTCGTCGGCCTTGGCGAGCGCCACTGCGGCGTTCCCGCTGAACCGCAGGAACAGCCCGGGGCGGATCAGGAACTCGCAGAACGTCGAGGTGATGAGTCCGCCGAGGATGACCGTCGCCACCGGGTAGAGGATCTCCCGCCCCGGCTCCTGGCCGACGACAACGAGTGGGATGAGCGCGATCCCCGCGGTGAGGGCCGTCATGAGGACCGGCGAGAGCCGCTCCAGGCTGCCGCGGAGCACCATCTTCTCGTCGAATTTCTCGCCCTCGTGCCGCATCAGGTGAAGGTAGTGGGTGACGAGCAGGATGCCGTTCCGGGCCGCGATCCCGCCGAGCGAGATGAACCCGACCAGGCTCGCTACCGTGAGGGTCTGCCCGCTGATGACGAGCGCCAGGACGCCTCCGATGAACGCGGTCGGGACGGCGATCAGGATTTGGGCGACGATCCGGGCGGACGGGAAGAGCATGTACAGGACGAAGAACATCCCCACCACCGACAGGGCGGCGAGGACCGCGATCAGCCGAGTGGCCCGCTCCTGGCTCTCGAACTGCCCGCCGTACTCGACGAAGTACCCCTCGGGGAGCGGCACGTCTTGCGCGACGTTCCGCCGGATGTCGGTGACGACGCTCTGGAGGTCGCGGCCCAGCGCGTTGCACCGGATCACGATCCGCCGCCGCACGTTGTCCCGCTTCACCTGGTTGGCCCCGGCGTCCCCGCCGGTCGCCGGGGTGATGTCGGCCAGGTCGCTGAGCCGCACCTGCTCCCGGCCGCCGGGTAGGTCGAGCCGGAGGTCGCCGAGGTTCCCCACGTCGGCCCGGTAGGGTTCCTCCAGCCGGACCAGGAGGTCGAACCGCCGCTGCCCCTCGACCACCTGGGACACCACCTCGCCGTTCAGGGCGACCTGGACGAAGTTCCCGACGTAGGCCCGGTCCACCCCGTAGTACGCCAGGGCCTCGGGCCGGAGCTTGACGTGGACCTCGTCCACCTTCCGCATCGGCTCGACGGCGAGCGAACTCACCCCGGGGATGCCGGCGATGGACGCCTTGATCTGGTTGGCCAGCTTCTCCAGCGTGTCGAGGTCGTCCCCGTACAGCTTGATGGCGATCTGGGCCGTGCTGCCGGAGATCATGTGGCTGATGAGGTGGGCGAGCGGCTGCTCGACCTCCACGTCCACCCCCGGTACCTCGTCCTTGACCTCTTCCTGGAGCTTCGTGATGATTTCCTTCCGCGACTTCCCGCTCTCGGGGTTGATGACGACGAAGAACTCGTTCGCGTTCGGCGGCTCGGCGTGCTCGTCCATCTCCGCCCGCCCGCTCCGGCGGAGGAACGCGAGTACCTCCCCGTCCGGGTTGGCGGGCGACTTCTGGAGCGACCGGAGCTTGGCGTCCACCAGGGCCGACGCCTGGTTCGAGGCGTCGAGCGACGCACCCGACGGGAGGGTGACGTTCACCTGGACGGCCCCCTCGTCGAACGGTGGCAGGAAGTCGGCCCCGATCGTCGTCACCCGCCAGGCGCAGTACCCGACCAAGAGCCAGGTGAACACCTGGATCACGACCTGCCGGCGGATGCTGAAGCGGATGAGGTGTGCCCCCGCCCACTTCAGTCCGCGGAGCAGTAACCCGTCGCCGCCGTGGTGGGCGGCGCCCGACCGCGCGAGGAGGTAGTACGACAGGACCGGGGTGACGCAGATGGACACCACGAGCGACGCCAGGATCGACACGATGTAGGCGACGCCGAGCGGGGTGAACAGCCGCCCCTCGATCCCGGACAGGGCGAACAGCGGGAGGAACACCAGGATGACGAGGGCGGTGCCGAAGACGATCGCCGAGCGGATCTCGACGCTCGCCTCGTAGACCACCCGCAGCGCCGGCTTGGGGGCGGGCGAGAGGCTGTTCTCGCCGAGCCGGCGGTAGATGTTCTCCACGTCCACGATCGCGTCATCGACCAGCTCGCCCATCGCCACGGCGATCCCGCCCAAGGTCATCACGTTGATCGACAGCTCGACCCCGGTGACGAGGCCGACGAGCTTGAACACGAGGACGGTGAGGACGAGCGACAGCGGGATGGCCGTGAGCGAGATGAACGTGGTCCGGAAGTTGAGCAGGAAGAGGAAGAGGATGACGAGGACGAGCGCGGCCCCGATGACGAGCGCCTCGCCGACGTTGTAGACGCCCCGGTCGATGAACTCCCGGAGCTGGTACAGGTCGGTCTCGACCACCACGTCGGGCGGGAGCGACGCCTCGGCGTCCCGGAGCGCCTCCTTCACCGCGTCGGTCAGCGCCCGGGTGTCCACGTGCGGCTGCTTGGTGACTGTCAGGGCGACCGCCGGGTAGCCGTTGATGCTGGCGTCGCCCCGCTTGATCTGCGCCCCCTCGGTCACCCGGGCCACGTCCTGGAGCAGCACCGGCCGGCCGAGCGGTTTACCTGCCTCTTGCTTGTCGGGCGGCTTGACGGTGATCAGCCGGAGGTCGGCCACGACTTGCTGGGGGTCCGGGCCGAGCCGGCCGATCACCCGGATCGGCGTCTCCGCCCCGCCGGCGACCGAGTACCCGCCGGTGTGGTTGACGTTGTTCGCCCGGAGCGCGTCCTCGACGTTCTGGAGGGTGGCCCCGTACTCGGCGAGCTTCACCGGGTCCACCAGCACCTGGTACTGCTTCCGCCCCCCGCCCATCGTGATCACCTGGGCGATCCCGGTGATCTTGAGGAGCCGCGGCCGCACCACCCAGTCGGCGAGGGTCCGCAGGCTCAGTTGCCGTTGCAACTCGGACGGGAACACGACCTCCCGGGACTGCCCGCCGACGGTCGCCCGCACGGCCCGCGAGCCGTCGGCCGCCGCCGGCTGCCACGCGACCGCGGCGGCCGGCACGGCCTCCCACGCCGCGGGGTTCCGGCGGTCGGTCGGCTTCCAGACGAACAGGCCCGGGTCCGCGGCATCGGCGGCCGGCACCCGCTCGGCGAAGTAAGGCGTCCCGGTCACGGCCGTAAGCTCCCCGCCCTTGGGGCCGGGCTGCCGCCGCATCCCGGCGATCATGAACTGGCCCATGATCGAGCTGATCGGGGCCATCTGCGGGCGGACCCCCTCGGGCAGGTCGCCGGACACGGTGGTGAGCCGCTCCTGGACGGTCTGCCGGGCGGTCCGGATGTCCACGTTCCAGCCGAACTCGACGTAGACCACCGACAGCCCGAACCCGGACTGGCTCCGCACGTCCTGGACGCCGGTGGCCCCGAGGAGCGCCGACTCCAGCGGGTAGGTGACGAGCGTCTCGACCTCCTCCGGGGCGAGGCCGGGGCACTCGGTCATGACGACCACCCGGGGCCGGTCGAGGTCCGGGAACACGTCGATCGGCATCCGGGTGGCGAGGAAGCCGCCGTACCCGAGCGCGACGAGGCAGAGGACCACGACCAGCGGGCGGTGCCGGAGGGAGAACTTGATGGCGGCGTTCAGCATGGGACCGGTGCTCCGCTGCGGGTTAGTCGTGGGAGTGGCCGGCGTGGGGGTCGCCGCCCCCGCCCCCGGCCGCCTGCGCCTTGAGGGCGCGGTTCAGGGCGGCCGCCTGGTTCCGCACCACGAACTCGGCCTCGGTCACGCTCCCGTCGTTGGCGACGACCACGTCCGACCGGTCGGCGTACAGCACCCGGACCGGCTTGCGGACGAACACGTCCCCGGTCTGGATGAACACGAACGCCTCCCCGCCCTCCCGGGCGACCGCCCCGGCCGGGAGGACGAACGGCAGGAGTTCCGTCTTCCCGTCCGGGGCGAGGGTGACGAGCTTCTCGACCGGGACCAGGAGCCGCACCCGCTGGCCCGGCCGGTAGCGCCAGACGAAGTGCGTCCTCCCGTCCCGCTCGAACGTCCGCGGCTGGTTGTCGAGCGGCAGGTAGAAGGCGAACGTGCGGGTGCCCGGGTCCACCTGGTTCGACAGGTGGTGGATGACGAGCGGCCCCTGGGGCTTCCACGCCCCGGGCGTCTCGTCCGCGAACTCGGCCCGGACCGGGGTCTTGTTCTCGGCCGCGGCGGCGAGGGTGTCGGCCTCGGACTTGAACGCCCGGCCCTCGACGAACAGCCGCTGGTGGTTGGCCAGGAGGCAGAGGGTTTGCCCGGCCGTCACCTGCTCGCCCAGGGTCACCTTGAGTTCCTGCACCTCGTACAGCGGCAGGTCCGGCGGGGCGGCCGGCCCGGGACTGACGAGGGTGGCGGGAACGACAGCGGTCGGTGTGCCGGCCGGCGACCCGCCCGGGGCGGTAACCGTCACTTCGGTGACGACCTCGCCCTTCTCGGCCCGGTTCACCTGCTCGGGGGTCAGGCCGAAGACTTGGAGCTGGCGGCGGTACGCCTGCACCTGGGTGGTGAACCGCTTGACCTGGTTCTCCTCCTCGATCAGGACCGCCCCGGACTGGGTGCCCTTTTTGACCAGCTCGGCCACCCGGTCCCGCTTGGCGGCGGCGAAGTCCAGCTCCCGCGCGGCCTTGGCGAGGTCCGTCTGGGCGCTCTGGAGGAATTCGCTCGCGAGCTGGATGGTGAACAGCGGGTCGCCCGCCTTCACCGTGTCCCCCGGCCGGGCCTTGATGGCGGTGACGACGCCGGCGACCTTCGAGGTGACGCCCCGGTCGCTCTCCCCGGGCCGGTCCACCACGACGCCGGGAATCAGCTTGGTCCGCCAGTACTCCTGGGGGGTGAGGGTGTCCACGTCGAGGCCGAGGTTCTTCTGGGCCTGGGCGGAGAGTTTGACGCGGTCCACCGCCCGCGCCCCGTGCTCGTCGGGCTTCCCGGCCTCGCCGTGCGCGTCGCCCGACTTGGCGGCCTTGTTCGGGAAGACGTACGGCAGCCACTTGTCTTGCGTGCGGAAGGCGGCGTACCCGACCCCGGCGAGAGCGAGCACCGTGAGGACCGGTGAAAGAATCCGTTTGAGCCGCATGGGACAGCCTCGCCGGCGCGGGCGCGCCGATGCAGGAGACGTTGGGGGCGGACGATCAATGCCGAACGGCGAGGGGCCGGCGCGGCGAACCCGCGGGCCGTAGGAGTGAGCCCGTGAGCCGGGTCAATTCCGAAGGGTGAGCAGTGAGATGTAGAGAGGAACGGCGCGGGGGCGGTGGCCGGAGCCTTCGCGGGGGGCGACACGAACCTGCCCGCCGCTCACCGGCTTCACCCAATCGAGGAATCCGAGGTCGCTGTCGTGAGGCGTGTCCGCGGCCGGCGTGGGCGGGACGGCGGACACGACCGGGTGCGGCGTGACCGCCGGGCAGTTCCGGTCGTGGGGTTGATGGCCGGGGTGGTTCGCGGGCGAACTCGCGTGGTCGTGGGTGCCGTCGTCGGGTGCGGTGTTACCGGCAGAACTGGGGTTCGATTTGTCGCGACACCCGCACCCGCTCTTCTCCCGTGGGTTCTCGCCGACGGCCGGGACACCCTTGTCGGCCGGCTTCACCGGGGGGCTGGCTGTGGCCGCGCAAGTGCAAGCCCGGACGGGGGACGGCCCCGACAGCATCAGCACCGCGACTAACAGCCGAACCAGCATTCAACAGACCTCCGGCCGGGGGTATTATGCGAGAGGAGTGCGAAAGGTCAATACGAACGACGCCGCGGTATGGGTGCGAAACCTCTCGAACGGGGTCGGGTTGAATGGTGTAGTGAACTCCGTAGTTCGTCTCGAGTGCCGGTTTTACCCTGGCACTCGCCGGATCACGGGATACGCTATGTGTTGGGAAGTCGAGGAATCGTTCGTCCTCTTCCCGAGTGGTGCGTTTTCGCCGGTTGCTCCTGGTCATGTCACACCGCCTCATCAACCTCGTGTTGGCCGTCTTGATGCTGATGCCCGCCGGCATTTGCACCTGCGACGGCGGCGCTGTGACCTGTCCCGACCACCCGGTAACGACCTCGCTGCACTCGGACTACGGCGACCGAACGGTCGGCGAGTGTGCCCATTCGACCCCCGCGTTCCATTCTGGGGACAGCTCGCTCGCGCACCGGTGCCCCGCGCCACGGCCGCACCAGCCGTCGTGTGGGGTGGTGGCTCCCGAGACCCGGACCAGTACCCTGGTCTCACACCCCTCGGTCCCGCACCACGACCTCGTCGCGGCGACTGCCCTCGCGTGGCTGCCTCCCCACGTCGCCCGCACGCCTCTCCAATCGGCGAACCCGGTCCGCTCCGCTCCGCCTTTCTACTTGACCGATTGCGTTCTGCTCATTTGATCAGTTAGCCCGTCCTCTCGGCTCCCGGCGTCGCCTGAGGCGAGTCGGCGTCGCCGATTAAATCCCGCTTGACGAAATCTGCCCGGACTCCGCACCTCGGCCCTGCCGGCGTAGCGGCGTCACGACAATCCTCCGACCCGGTTGTCCGGCGTCGGCACACGCACTCAGTCGGACCGGGGCTTCACCCCGCACCCGGTTCTGACCCACGAACGCGGGGGAGGAGTACGATCATGCGGAAACTGGCCCTGTCTGCCTTCGGGGTTGTGGCCCTGATCCTTGCGGCAACGACGGCGACGGCCGCCCCACCGGCGAACAACAACCACCGGCTCGACGCCTCGTTCGCCCAGGCGGACAAGAACAAGGACGGGTTCCTCGACGCCGACGAACTCGCCAAGGCATTCCGGGGGCCGACCGCCAAGGCCATCGACGACAAGGTCGGGGCGAAGGAGACGCACCCAGACCACGCCTTCATGGACGCCTGGGACGCCGACAAGGACGGGAAGGTCAGCAAGGCCGAGTTCGAGAAGTACGAGGCCAAGGTGGTCGCCGACGCCAAGGCGTCGGCCAACCGCAACAAGAACTACACCCGGGCCGGTCGGGCCGGCTACCGGGCACCGCAGCGGCACCGCGGCTATACCGCCAGCCGGGGGTACGGGACGAACCCCTACACGGCCGCGCTCCGCTCCCAACAGCGGGCCTACCAGCAGCAGCGGGCGGCCTACTCCAACCTGGTGCGGTACGGCGTTTACTCGCCCAACGTCCGCGGCGGCTACCGCGGCGTCCAGCGGCACCAGCACAACGGCCGGCGTCGGTAACCACCGTCGCGGATTCACGACCTTCGGGCGGGGCTGCCCATCCCCGCCCGACTTTCCCCCCGGAGACACCATGAACCGAGCCGTGTGTGCGGTGCTTGTTCTCGTCCTCGTCGCAGCCGCCGGCCCCGCCCGCACCAAGCGGGCCGACGACGCCGACGTGAAAGAACTACTGGCAAACCTCAAGAAGCCCGACCCCGACGACCGGAGGAAGGCGGCCGAGGCCATCTGCCAGTTGTGCAAGAGCGGGGACGGTGACTTCAGCGGGGCCATCCCGGCGCTGATCGACGCCTTAAAGGACAAGGACGCCATCGTCCGCGGCGAGATCGCCGAGTCGCTGGGCTTCATCGGGCCGGACGCCAGGGCCTCGGTCCCCGCCGTCCGGGGGCTCCTCAAGGACGCGATCCCCGAGGTGCGGTCGAAGGCCGCGTTCGCCCTCGGCGGGTTCGGGGAGGACGCCAAGGCGGCCGTCCCGGACCTGATCGGGCTGTTCAAGGACAAGGACGAGCGGGTGCGGGCGTCGGCCGCGGCCGGGGTCGGGGAGATCGGTCCGACAGCCAAGTCGGCGATCCCGGGGCTGACCGGGCTATTGAAGGACGTGGACCCGGAGGTGCGGTTGAACGCCGCCTCCTCCCTCGGGTCGTTCGGGGCGGACGCGAAGGCCGCGGACAAGTCCCTGGTCCCGCTCCTCAGGGACCGCGACGAGGGGGTTCGGGGGCAGGCGGCCGAGACGCTCGGGAAGATCGACGCGGACCCGAAACTGGCCGTGCCCGCGCTCGCCGCCGCCCTGGCCGACAAGCACCCCGGTGTGCGGGGGGACGTGGCCCATTCCCTGGCGAAGTTCAAGGACAAGGCCAAGCCCGCCGTGCCGGCCTTGACCAAGATGCTCAAGGACGCCGACCACGGGGTGCGGGTCCACGCCGCCGAGGCGGTCCACGAGATCGACGGCAACGTCAAGCTGGTGCTGCCCGTCCTGATCGAGGGGCTGAAGCACGAAGACCCGTTCGTCCGCGGGGACGCCGCCCACACCATCGGCGAGATCGGCCCGCCGGCGAAGGACGCCGCCCCGACGCTGAAGGCGCTGCTGAAGGACGAGAACGCCGGCATCCGGGTCCACGCCGCCGAGGCCCTGGTTAAGGTGGACAAGGGGGCGGTCAAGGAGGCGATCCCGGTGTTGGTCGAGGGGCTGAAGAGTGACGACAAGACGCTCCGGTCGGAGGCCGCCGAAGCCCTCGGCGAGATCGGGCCGGACGCCAAGGAGGCCGTCACCGCCCTGACGCCGCTGGCGAAGGACAGGAACAAGGATGTCCGCAAGGCCGCCGCCGACGCACTCCGAAAACTTCAAGGGAAATGACCCGGGAAGTCGAGGAGAGATGCGGGACGTTCGGGTTGACACGACCGGACGAGCCGGATAGCTGTCTGCTTCCCAATGGACTACTGCCGTATTTTTCTAGCGGGGAACGGTCGATGCTTCGGGGGTTGGTGGCACTCTACCTGATCGTCGCAACACTGGCGGGGCCACGGCTCTGCCTGTGTCCGGGATCAGCTGCCGCCGCCCCGAACCCCACGTCGATCCCGCAGAACAGCGTTCCCCGGTCGTGTGGTTGTTGCAACACTTCAAACCCGACTGCAACTACCGCTTCACAAGCGCCGGGGCAGCAACGCCCCGACCAACCCTCGGCCCCCTGCCAGTGCCAGTGCGGGAAGCAGGACCCGGCGGCCGCCGTGAGGGCGGGCGGCCGGGCGGTCAAGTCGTCCCTGGATCACGACGGGTTCACCGGCCCCGTTCACACCTGCGGCGTTCGGTACTCGGCTCCGGTCCAACATGCCTTCGGTGTCGGTCACCTCGGTAATTCCCCGTTCTACACGACCGACGACATCCTCTTCGGTTTCCACCGCCTCCGCTGCTAGTCCCACGTCTCCC
>CAYUHJ010000189.1:0-6244 GCA_964444365.1 uncultured Alcaligenaceae bacterium
GACGGCCTGGCGGCCGACCCGGACTACTTCGTCCTCGGCGCGTTCGCGGAGGGGGGCGAGCTGGTCGGCTTGGCCTCCCTGGTCCGGCGGGTCCACCCCCGCTGGCGGCACCGCGCCACGCTCCAGCACGTCCACACGGCCCGCGACTCGGCCGAAGACCTGACCGCGCTCCTCACCGCCGCCGTCGCCGCGGCCGAGGGCCTCGGCGGGGTGAGCCAGGTGGAGTTGGTGGCGGACCGCGACGACGTGCGCCTCGTGGGGGTCGCCCGCCGGGCCGGGTTTGAGCACTGCGGCGACCTCCCGGTGCTGGTGCAGTTCGACAGCCGCGCTTACGACCCGCCCCTCATGGTCCTCCGCCTCGGCGGCGGGGCCGCCGCCGGGTAGTTCGCCGCCGACTGCTGCCGGCGACGCTTCGGTGTTACGAGGCTGACCCGCGGCTCGTCCAATTGTGGAGACTCCTTCCCCATCTTCCCTCCCGCGCCGGGAGGGGCAATGCCCGTTCAGGTCGCCGCCGGGCGGGCGAGGACCAGGACGTTCCCGTCCGGGTCGGCGAAGTACGCCGCCTCGTCGCCCCACCCGCGGCGCTGGACCGGGCTCAGCAGCCGCGCCCCGGCCGCCGAGACACGTTCGACGGCCCGCGGGAGGTCGTCGGCGAAGAGGTAGAGCTCGGTCCCGGTGAGCCCGCCCTCCGGCACCTCGGCCGGTGCCTGCCCGGTGGTGCGGCCGAACCCCTCTCGCTGGTACACCCCGACGCGCAGCCCCGAGTCGAGGGCGAATTCGGCGTACACCTCGGCGTCGAGCGCGGGCCGCCAGCCGAGGGCGGCCTCGTAGAAGGCGACGGACCGGCGGACGTCCCGCACTGCCAGGATGACGATCCCCAGCCGAGGTGAACCTCCCATTGCGATCCCCCCGCGCGTGGGCACCGGAAGCCGTCCTTCGGGGACGGCGTCGAGCAGGTAAGGAGCGCGGACCAGTTCGTCGGCCGTCGCCCGGTCCGCCGGGGCGTGCGCCGTGGCGAGGGGATCCTCCTTCCGCCTCGACCCACCAAGCCGCTCGTAGAACTGGGTCGCGATCCGCCGGTCGAGCTGGCGGGCCGACCACCTGTCCCTGACCGCCGCCGCCTCGTAGAACCGGCGGGCGGACAGGTTAGGGACGGTCATCAGCCGGAGGTAGTGGGACCAGGGGAGGGGAAAGGCGTGGGCCGCGAGGAACGCGGGGGCCGGTGCCGGCGCGCGCTGCGAGGTTTCGGAGGGCGAGGGCTTCACCCGGAGTTGGAGAACGCCCGACGGCGTCTGGCAGACCTCCCACCCCAGGTAGAAGGTCCGCATCTGTTGCAGGTTCTGCCGGGAGAACCCCCGCCCGTACCGCCCGGTCAGGTCGGCCGCGAGCCGCTCGAGCAACTCGTCCCCGTCGGCCCGCTCGCGGCCGCCCAGCTCGAACTCGACCACCCGGCGGCCGACCTCCCAGTAGGTGGGGGTCGGCACCACGTTCACCGCCCGGGCCGCGGACCGCCGCGACTGGTCGAGGAAAGCCGCGAGGCCGGCCACGAGGCCGTCGTAGTCCGCCCCCCGAACCTCGCTCCGGCCGGCCGATTTCTGCTTCCGCTTCGCCATGCGCGCTCCGTCCGCTCCGTTCGCATGACGCTACCCCGTCCCCCGCACCGGCTCAACGTCAGATCGGCCTTCACTTCGACAGGGGCCGACGCGCCGAAGCGGGCTCGTGACCGCCTGTGGCGCGGCGGCGGGCCGTCCGCAAGGGGGAGATTGGGAAGGGCGTGCTGACGGGACGCCTGGACCGGGGCTCGTTCGGGGTGAGTGCCCAGACCAAAGAACCACTCAAAACGGCGGCGCGGCGGCCTTCCGGACGCCTGCGTCGAGGCCGCGTGCGATGGTGCGGGCGGCTTCCGACTCGGGGAGCCCGCACGCTTCGGCGGCCTGCGCGAGCTCCGCCTCGGCCGTCTCTCGACACACACGGCCTGAGCCGGCGAGGAGCCCGAGCACGAACGCCGCCCGGTTCAGGGTCGCGTTCCGGATGCCGGGCGTGGCAGCGCGGACCCTGGCGAGCTCCCGATCCGCCGCGCGGTCGGGGGGACGGAACAGAGTACCCCGCACAAACCGACTCGGAACGGGGCGGCAGCCCACACGGCGGAACAGTTCGACCGGCATCGGCAGGATGCGGCCCTCGCCGAACCACCGCCTCGGGCCGCCCCCTCCGCTCGCCGTGGGCGGGCAGACGCTCATCACCTGCTTGCCCGCTCCGCCCGCCCGGAATTCAAGCGCCCCGCCGGCCAGCGTCACGACGGCGGGCCGTCGGACGAGGGCCGGGTGCCACAGGAACAGGTGGTGGCGGCCGCGGGAAGAGTCCCACCCGGCCGTCGCCGGCAGCCCGCCCGGGAACAACTGGGCGAGGGCCGGCTCGGCGGCGGCGGGATCGTCCACCTCGAGATCGACCACCCCGCCCTCTGGGCCGAGCAGTAACCCGACCCCGGCCCGCGGCGAGCGGCGGAAGGCGGCCTCGATCGCGTCGGGCGAGGGGCGGGTGAGTCCCCAGCCCCGGCCGAGCGGGGCCTTACCGCCCGGCCGGACGACGACCGGCCAGAGGCCTTGACCGAGCAGCCACACCGCCGTCTCCCGGGCGGTCGGGGGTGGACTCCCCCCGAGCGCGAGCGGTGCCGGCTGAACGCGAACCGACATCGGAGATCCTCCGTGCGAGGAAAGAACTGCCCCGGACCAAACCCGGCCGGGGGCCTCACACGGTTATGCGGGGGGGCAGGCAAGAGGTGCGCTAACGTCCGAAGTGCCGCTCCCCCGACGACCCGGCGTCCCGGTCGGGCGGGGGCAAGAAGCGGCCGGACCAACCCGACCGTCCCGGGTCGGGGTGGCTGTGCCCCTGGCGGCTGCGGTAAACTTGCGCAGTTACGAGACCGGACCGGAGGTGGAAGATGAACGATACGACCCGCGAGTACGTGCCGGGGGCCGGGTTCCACTGGCTGACCCCGCTCTACGACCCGGTCGTCGCCCTCACCTGCCACGACCGCACGGTGAAAGGGCGCCTCGTCGAGGTCGCCGGCCTCCAACCTGGCCAGCGGGTCCTCGACCTGGGCTGCGGGACGGGGACGCTCGCCCTCCGCGTCAAGGAGGCGTGCCCCGGGGCCGCGGTGACGGGCTTCGACGCCGACCCGCGGATGCTCCGGGCGGCGGCCGCCAAGGCGGAGCGCCGCGGGCTGCCGGTGTCGCTGGACCGGGGGTTCGCCCAGTCCCTCCCGTACCCGGACGGGACGTTCGACCGGGTGGTGTCGAGCCTGTTCTTCCACCACCTCCCCCGGGAAGCGAAGGCGGTGGCCTTCCGCGAGGCGCACCGGGTGCTGGCCCCGGGCGGCGAGCTGCACCTGGCCGACTGGGGCCGCCCGGCGGGGCCGCTCATGCGGCTCATGTTCCTCGGCGTCCGGCTGCTCGACGGGTTCGAGAACACGGCCGCCCACGCCCGCGGCGAACTCCCCGGCCTGGTCGCGGCCGCCGGGTTCGTGGGCGTGCGGGCCAGCGAGCGGTTCCAAACCCTTCTTGGAACGATCCTGATCATCTCTGCGGTGCGGCCGGACGGGGCGTAAACACCCCGCAGGGAAACACGCCGACCTCAGGGGCTGTCGGTCCCGACATTTCCGAGAATTCAACTCGACTCGGACATCTCGGCAGTTATACTTCATAAAATGTAGTTCTACATTGCCCATCTCCAAGGGCCGTCCGATGCGCTGCCGACACCGCCGCGGGTTCACCCTGATCGAGTTGCTCGTCGTGATCGCCATCATCGCGGTCCTGATCGGGCTCCTCCTCCCCGCCGTCCAGAAGGTCCGCGAGGCCGCCGCCCGGACCCAGTCGCTGAACAATCTGAAGCAGATCGGCCTCGCCATGCACAACTACCACGGGGCCAACGAGCGGTTCCCGCCGGGGTTCGCCTCGCGGGCCGCGTCCGTGAACGGGGACGGCCTCGGCCCGGGCTGGGGGTGGGGGGCGCACCTGCTGCCGTACCTCGAGCAGGACAACCTGTACCGCCAGATCGACCTCGCCAAGGACATCGCCGACCCGGTCCACGCCCAGGTGCGGGTGCAGCCGCTGAAGGTGTTCCTCTGCCCGTCGGACAGCCCGCCCCGGCCGACGTTCACCGTCGTGGCCGACGGCGGGTCGCCGATCTGTGACGTGGCGTTCTCCAACTACGTCGGGATGGGCGGCACGTTCGAGGTGACCGGGTTCCCGGACACGAACAACGGGGTGCTGTACCGCAACAGCCGTACGCGAGTCGGGGACGTGACCGACGGCACGTCCAACACGCTCTTCGTCATCGAGCGGGAGAGCAAGCGGTCCCCGATGACGACCTGGGTGGGGGCGGTGACGAACGCGGTCAACCCCCCGCTCAACCCGGCGTTCGAGGACGAGGGGCCGCCGACGCTGGTGCTCACCAACACCGGGGAGGCGGCCGACGGTCGGACCCCGAACAACTCGCTCGGGCACGTGGAGGACGCGGGCAGCCGGCACTCGAGCGTCACCTGCTGCCTGCTCTGTGACGGCTCGGTCCGGCTCATCTCGAACGCCGTGGCCCCGGCCACCTGGGAGGCGCTCGGCACCCGGGCCGGCGGCGAGGTGGTGGGCGACTACTGATTGGGAGGCTCGCGACCGTGACCGTCACAACCCAGAGCCCGCCCGGGCGGAGGCGTTACGTCGCCGCGGCCGGGCTGTTCGCCGTCCTCGCCCTCGGGGCGGTCACCTGGTGGACCGCGGCCGGCGGGGATGAATACGCCACCCTCCGCGGGCACCGGGGGGTGACCCGCGGGGTCGCCGTGTCGCCGGACGGGGACGTGCTGGCGTCGGTCGGGGACGACGGCACCGTCCGCCTCTGGGACGCCGCCGCCAACCGCCCGCTCGGCACCCTCGGGGGCCACTCCGGGAAGGTGCGGGCGGTCGCGTTCCCGCGGACGGGCCCGCTTCTGGCGACGGCCGGGGACGACCGCACGGTGCGGCTCTGGGACTGGCCGGGCCGGAGCGAGGTGGCGGCGCTCGACGCCGGCCCCAAGCCGGTCGAGTGCCTGGCGTTCAGCCCGGACGACCGGGTGCTCGCCGCGGCCGGGGGAGACGGGACCGTACGCCTCTGGCAAACGGCCGACCGCAAGCCGCTCCGGGCGCTCAAGGGGCACGCGAAACACGTCCACGCGCTGGCGTTCTCGCCCGACGGGAGGACGCTGGCGTCGGCCGGGGAGGACGGGGCTGTTCGCCTCTGGGACTGGCGGGCCGGGGCGGCCGACGGCACGCTCGCGGTCGGCCGGCGGCACGTCCACGCCCTCGCGTTCTCGCCGGACGGGGCGGTGCTCGCGGCGGCGGCCGGCGGCGGGGTGCGGCGGTGGGAGCTGGCGAAGCGGGCGGAGCTGCCGACGCTCGGCGGGAACACGACCCCGCACGCCCTGGCGTTCAGCCCGGAGGGGGCGAGGCTCGCCACGGGGAACGAGGACGGCACGGTCCAGGTCTGGGAGGTCGGGACGGGTCGGCCGATAGGAGCCCTGAAGCGGCACGCCGGGGTGGTCCTCGGGGTGACGTTCGTGCCGGGCGGCACCCTGGCGTCGGCCGGCGGGGACGGCACCGTCAAGCGGTGGCGGCCGCCCGAGTGACCGGCCCCGCGTCGGGGAGCGGGTCAACACGGTTGTGGGTGACGCGGGAGGTGGTCGCGGCGGCGTAGCCCGCCGAGACCGGTCGCGGACTCAGTCCTTCACCTTGAAGTGCTTCCGGACGCGGTAGCGGAACGTGTCGAACGGCGGGTCGCAGTGAACCGCCTGGCCGGCGGCCACGAGCCGCCCCAACTCGTCGAGCCCCGTCCGGAACATGGCCGGCGCGGTGTCGCGGTGCCCGACGGACAACTTCCGCTCGTCCCACGTGTCGCACCGGTAGATGTACGCCCAGCGGCCGTCGGCGACGCCGAAGTGGCCGTGCATCCGGCGGCCGTCCGCCAGCCCCATCCGGATGCAGACCTCGTCGCGCGACGCGGGGAGGGCGGCGTACGCGGCGTGAGCCTGGAAGTCGGAGTACGTCACGGCGTGGGCGTCCGGCAACCCGGATAGGTCCGGCCCGGACGGCGGGAGCGTGTACAGCGCGATGACCGCGGCCTCGTCCGCCCGTACCGCCCCGCCGGACGCGGTCGCCACGACCAGGGGGAACGACTGGACCACGTCGCGCTGACTCACGGAGTGCCAGTCGGCCCAGCG
>CAYUHJ010000189.1:6344-11677 GCA_964444365.1 uncultured Alcaligenaceae bacterium
GCAGCCACGGGATCAGGTAGGCGGGCATCGCCTGGAGGGAGACGACCGCGTCGAACGGCCCGGCGTCGAACTCGGCGTAATCCGCGCAGACGAACGACACGTTCTCGATGCCGGCCCGCCGCCTGGCGTCCTCGGCGACCGCGACGGCCCCCGGGTGCCGCTCGACGCCGACCACCCGGCTCCCCGGGAAGGCCGCACCGAGGTACAGGGTGCTCAGCCCGGCGAACGAGCCGAGGTCGAGGATGCGGGCGTGGGGGGCAGCGCGCACGCGGCCTGCGACCTTCGCCAGGAGGGCGTCGTAATAGCCCAGGCGCCCCGCCGCGAAGTGGCGGCACAGGTCCGGGTGCGTGCCCACGAACGCGAAGAACTCGTCGTTCACCGAGGCGGTCCGGGCGACGTTGCCCGCGTCCTCGGCCGCGGCGAAGCACGCGTCCCGCCGCCGCCGGTACCCGTCGAACACGGGCCACGGCAGCACGCACTGGAGCCGCCATTCCCACGTCTGGCGGCTGTCGGGCACTTCCAGGCCGGCGGCCGAGACCACGCGCGCGAGGGTTTCGTCCGCGAGTTGCTCGTGGCGCATCTGCGTCCCCCGGCCGGCGCGCCCGAGCGCACGGGTCGGGTGGGCCGTCTCCCGGGCTCGTCGCCGGGACGGGCTACGGCGACCCGCGGCGGGGAGCGGAGTCAACGCGACGTGGCGGGCGCTGGGGGTGGTCTCGGCGGGCTTCCCCGCCGAGACCGGCCCGCACCTCAGTCCTTCACCTTGACGTGGAACCCGGCCTTGTTCAGCGCCTTCACCAGCTCGGCCGCGTCGAACTCGCCGGTCACCTGGGCGGTCGTGACCTTCGCCTTGGCGGTGTCCCCGGTCACCCCCTTCACGTCCTTGATCGCCTCGCGGAACGACTTCACGCACCCGCCGCACGAGTTGTGGAACCCGGTCACAGTGAGGGACTTGACCGCGCCGGCCTTGACCCCGCTGTCGTCCTTGAAGGCGTACCCCTTGTCCTTCCCCGGGTCGCCGTGGAACCCGCCGGCGGCGAGGGCGTCGAGCGCCTTCTGGGCGGCCTTGGCGTCGGTCGCGGTGAAGGCGGCCGACCTCGCCTTCTTGTCCGTCGCCACCCCGCTCACGCCCTCGACCTTGCCGAGGATGGCGGCGACCTCTTCCGCGCACCCGTCGCAGCACATGTGTACGTCCTTCAGCTCCACCTTCTCCGCGGCCGCGGCCGGCCACGCGAACAGCGCAAGCCCCACCACGGCGGCCGGCCACGCGAACGTCTTCATCATTCTTCCTCTCCGAGACGGGGGTCGGCGCGAAGCCGCTGCGACCCCGGGTGAGTGGCCCGCCAGCCGGGGGTAGTTTACGGAACCGGCCGCCGGCGGGCGATCTTCAGCACCGCCCGGTGGTCCTGGCCGAACCGGCACATGCCCTCGCAGTGGTCGCGGAGGTCGGAGAAGAGGAGGTAGTGGAGGTCCGCCCCGGCGAACGTCGGGCGGGCGAGCTGGGCGTGGATCTCCCGCTCGCGGGCGTCCGGCGCGACGAGGTAGAGCTGGTCCGGGCGGGCGGCGGCGGACGCCGCGAGGTCGAGGAGCCGCAGGATGCCGGAGTAGATGGAGGTGCTCTTCTCCACCTCGAACCCGCACACCACCCGCCCCGCGGCCGGGTCGAGCCACAGGACGTCGATGAGGGAGACGGTCTGGGCCACCTCGGCGGGGAGGCCCAGGTCCGGAAGGGCGTCCAGGCAGAGGGACGAAAGGTTCACCCCGTCGAACACCCGCCGGCGGTCGTTCGCCGCGACGTGGACCGCGCACCCGAGCGCCCGCCCGGTCTTCGCGAGCAGGTACTGCATCCGGAGGTGGTCGTCCTCCTCCCGCCGGTCCTCCTCCACCTCCTGGTGCCGCTTCCGGGCCACCTTCTCGGCCGCCGCCCGCTCCTCGGCCAGCACCGCGGCCGCTGTCCCGCTCACCACCAGCCGGCCCACGCCGACCTCGAACAGGAGGCCGGCGAAGGCCCCGAGGTCCGTGGACAGTGGCGGGGCGAGGCGGGCGTTGGCCGAGCGGATCGTCTCCCGCATCTCGAGGTAGGCGGCCCAAGAGCCGAGCTTCTTCGAGTCGGCGAAGACGGCGTTGAACCCCTTCAGGATGGCCGTGTTGAACGGCGGGAAGAGGGTCGGGTGGAGGAAGTAGAGGACGTTCGCCACCGCCGGACCGAGGCCCTTGATCTTCAGCCGGTCGAGGGCGAGCACCAGCTCCAGCAGCCGCCCCTCGTCGGCGGTGTTCAGGCAACCGTCCAGGAAGTCGGCGAAGGCCCGCTTGTGGGCGTCGTTCTCGTAGATGTCCGGGATGCGGAGCTTGGGCTTCCAGTAGAAGGCGTGGGCGGCCCCCTGGAATACCTGCTTCTGCTCGGTCACGGACTCGAGCACCGTCTCGAGCGGCGACTCCTTGTAGTCGTTCCCGAAGGTGCCCCCGCGGACCGCCCGGACGACCGCCTCCACCCCGCGGCGGATGGCCCGGAACGCCTTCAGCCGGTTCCCGTCGTGGAGGAACCAGGTGTGGTAGACGGACTCGGGGTCGTCGCGATAGCGGGCGGCGAGGGCGTCGAGGTCGGACAAGCGGGCTCCTCCGTGGGTTGCGGTTCATCCTGGTTCCCCGGTGGGAAACCGTCAACAGCGCCTTCCCCCTATGGACAACAAGAGGGCGTCAGGTATACCCTCCGGGGGTATGACTTGACATATACCCCCTGGGGGTATAATATCGGTGGTGTGACGAACGAGGGGGCGGCGATGGACGCGGACACGAAGAAGCGGGTTTCGACGCGGGTGAAGCGGATCGCCGGCCAGGTCGCCGGCGTGCAGCGGATGCTCGACGAGGACCGCTACTGTGTTGACGTGCTGCACCAGATCGCCGCCGTCCGCTCGGCGCTCGACGCGCTCGGGGTGGAGCTCATCACCGCCCACCTGGAGTCGTGCGTGGTCGGGCACGGGAGCGGGTGCGAGCATGAGAAGGCCAAGCCGATGAAGCGGGACGAGCTCCTCGCCGAGGTGAGGACCGTCCTGTCCCAGTTCCTGAAGTGAACCCGGAACGCGGAGGAGAGCACATGGAGACTACAACCGTTATCGCGGGCGGGATCGTCTGCGGCGGGTGCGCGAAGGCGGTCAAGTCGGCGGTCTCGGCCGTGCCCGGCGTCGAGGTCGAGGTCGCCGAGAAGCGCGTCACGGTCACCCACGACGGGCGTGTCACGAGGGCCGCCATCGAGGACACGCTGAAGAAGGCCGGGTTCCAACCGGCGTAGGAGGGGTCATGAGCGCTGTAACTGCCGCACCCGCGAGCCGGGTGGACCTGCCGGTCGTCGGGATGCACTGCGCGGCCTGCGCCGTCCGCATCGAGGGGGCGCTCGCCCACGCCCCCGGGGTGTCGAAGGCGGCGGTCAACTTCGCAACCGGCCGGGCGACGGTCGAGTACGACCCGGCGTCTACCGCCCCGGCCGCCCTCCGGGACGTGGTCCGCGGGGCCGGGTATGACGCGGTGCTGCCGCAAGACGGGCACCACGCGGGCGGGGTGTCGGACGCCGAGGAGGCGGCCCGCGAGGCGGAGTACCGGCGGACCCGGCTCAAGTTCGTCGTGGCCGCCGTCCTCACCGTGCCGGTCGCCGTCCTCGGGATGGCCGGGCACGTCATCCCGTCGCTCGCCCCGGCCTTCAACTTCCCCGGCCGCGCGTGGGTCGAATTGGTGCTCGCCACCCCGGTCCTGTTCTGGGCCGGGCGGGAGTTTTTCACCGGGGCGTGGGCGGCGGCCCGGCACCGGGCGGCGGACATGAACACGCTCGTCGCCATCGGCACGCTCGCCGCCTACGCCTACAGCGTCGGAGCGACCCTCGCTCCCGGGTGGTTCGCGGTGGGTGCGTCGTCCGGCGACCACGCGGGGCACGGTGGCACCCCCGTCGGCGTGTACTACGAGGTGGCCGCGGTCATCGTCACGCTCATCCTCCTCGGTCGGTTGCTCGAAGCGCGGGCGAGGAGCCGGACGGGCGGGGCGATCCGGGCGATCGTGGGCCTCTCGCCGAAGACCGCCCGGGTCGAGCGGGACGGGGCCGAGGTAGATGTGCCGGTCGCCGAGGTCCGCGTCGGCGACGTGGTCCGGGTGCGGCCGGGGGAGAAGGTGCCGGTGGACGGGACGGTCTTGGACGGCACGTCGGCGGTGGACGAGTCGATGCTCACCGGCGAGCCGCTTCCGGTGACGAAGGCCCCCGGCGACCCGGTCATCGGGGCCACGGTGAACACCACCGGCTCGTTCCGCCTCACCGCCACCAAGGTCGGAGCGGACACCGTCCTCCAGCAGATCGTCCGCCTGGTACAGGAGGCGCAAGGGTCGAAGGCCCCGATCCAGAAGCTCGCCGATACCGTCTCCGGGTACTTCGTCCCGGCGGTGCTCTGCCTCGCCGTCCTCACCTTCGTCGTGTGGTTCAACCTGACCCCGCCCGAGTCCCGGCTCACGTTCGCGCTCCTCACGTTCGTCTCGGTCCTCATCATCGCCTGCCCGTGCGCGCTCGGCCTCGCGACGCCGACCGCCGTCATGGTCGGCACCGGGCGGGGGGCGCAGGCCGGGATCCTGATCAAGGGCGGCGAGCCGCTCGAAGCGGCCGGCCGGCTCACGACCGTGGTCCTGGACAAGACGGGCACCGTGACGGAAGGGAAGCCGGCGGTGACGGAGGTCGTGGCAGAGGGCCTAAGCGAGGCGGACCTGGTCCGGTTCGCCGCCGCGGCCGAAGGGAAGTCGGAGCACCCGCTCGCCCGCGCCGTGATCGCGGCGGCCGAAACCCGGGGCCTCGCGGTCCCGCACGCGACCTCGTTCGAGGCCGTACCCGGCCACGGGCTGGTGGCCACGGTCGAAGGCAGAACGGTGCTGGTCGGGAACGCCCGGCTGCTCGAGTCTCGCGGTGTGACGTTCGACGCGGTGGCGGTCGAGCGGACGGCCGCCGCGGGGCGCACCACCCTCCTCGTCGCCGTGGACGGCCGGTACGCCGGCCTCCTCGCAGTCTCAGACCCGGTGAAGCCGACCTCGAAGGCGGCCGTCGAGCGGCTGCACGCGATGGGGCTGGAGGCGGTCCTCCTCACCGGCGACAACCGCGGCACGGCCGAGGCCGTCGCCCGCGCGGTCGGCATCGACCGGGTGCTGGCCGACGTGCTCCCGGAGGGGAAGGCGGCGGAGGTGAAGAAGCTCCGCGAGGCCGGCCGGGTGGTGGCGATGGTCGGGGACGGCATCAACGACGCCCCGGCGCTCGCGGCGGCCGACGTGGGCGTCGCGATGGGGACGGGGACGGACGTGGCCATCGAGGCGGC
>CAYUHJ010000190.1:0-11637 GCA_964444365.1 uncultured Alcaligenaceae bacterium
TAGCGTCACCGGGCTGGAAGTCCTCGCTCGGCGTCGCCTCGCGGCTAACCACCGATTACCCCACGATTTGCTTGACCATCACCCGGACGTACGGCTGCGTGTGGCCGCGGAGGCGACGGTAGTTCTTGCGGCGGCGGAACTTCTGCACTTGCAGCTTCTTGGTGGGCAACGCCACCACTTCCCCGACGACCTTCGCCCCGGCGACGAGCGGCTGGCCGATCTTCGTCGTTTCGCCGTTCTGGACGAGCAGCACCTTGCTCAGTTCGATCGCGTCGCCGATCTTCACGTCGCGGAAGTCGATGACCACGGTGGCCCCTTCCTCGACGCGGTACTGCCGGCTGCCGTCTTCGATGATCGCGTACATGAACCCGCTCCCACGGAATAGTCGCTCAGAAGAGAGAGATTCTATCACCCGCGACGCCGACTGCTACGGGAGTTTGACGGATTCGCCGAAACCGGCGGCTTGCGAGCGGGACGGCCGTCGCGTAACCTCACGTTGCCACGTCCTCAACCCCGGAGCAGGCGATGCGGTCCCGTCCTCGGCTCGGGTTCTCGCTGGTCGAGTTGCTGGTCGTCATCGCGATCCTGGCGGTGCTGATCGGTTTGCTGTTGCCCGCGATTCAGCGGGTGCGGGAGGCGGCGAACCGGACGACGTGTCAGAACAACATGAAGCAACTGGCACTGGGCGCGCACAACTACCATCTCACGGTGGAAAGTTACCCCCCTGGTGTGGCGTATCCGGGACCGTCGAATCGCAACACCTGTTTATATGTCGAGTTGCTCCCTTTCCTGGAGGCGACACCGGTCTACACGCAGTGGAGCTACTCAAATCCGGCCGCGAACTTCGGCGGCACTGGCACGCCGGCAGCCGCAGCATTCAAATACTTTCTCTGCCCGACCGCCGGGTTGACCGAAAACCCCGTTACGCTCGGCTCGACCAAGCTCGGGGCCACCACTTACGGCGCAAACGGCGGCACGATCACCTTCCCGAGTTCGCGGGCCACTAACGACGGCATCTTCGGCTACAGCACGCCGACGAACCGCAACCAGACGCGCATCCTCGACATCACCGACGGGGCGTCGAACACCATCCTCTTCGGGGAGCGCCTGCTCGGTGACGCGGCACTCGACAGCTATCAGATCGCGCCGTTCGACACGCCGCCGAGCCCGCCGCTGGCGACCGCGTCGTCGTTCATCGGGTGGGCGGTGGTGCCGGGGCCGAACGCCGGGGCGGGGATGCTTTGTGCCGGGTCGGTGCCGTTGAACTACGTCCACGGCAGCGTCTACGTCCCGCCCCCGCCGTGGCCGCCGCCGACCGTCCCGGAACCGCCGATTCCGTGGGCGACGTTCGGCCCGCAGGTGTGGGACCGCCTCAGCGCCTACGGCAGCCGACACGACGGCGGGATCAACTTCGCCCTGGCCGACGGGTCCGTGCGGTTCGTCCGCGTGTCGACGCCGACGATGATCATCCAGGGGATGAGCACCCGTGCCGGCGGCGAGCCCGCGGTCGCGGAGTAGGTCACTTCGGCTGGAAGAAGGGCGGGTTGTTGCCCCCCTTCGGAGCGTGCTGGAGCTGGGCTTCCCGGACCATCAGGATCGCGATCAGGGCACCCCACCCGAGGGAGAACGTGAGCCCGACGACGGAGAACACGATCCCGACGACGGCCCACGCCCGCCGCGGGGACTGCAACCCCGAGTGCCCGAACACCAGCCCCAGGATGCCGGTGATGACCCCGACGAACGGGCACACCCACAGCACGAGGTTGAACAGCCCGAGGACCAGGGCGACGACCGGTGCCCCGTCCGGGGGCGCGGCCCGCCGGCGGGGTCGCCGGGGCGGGGCGGGGGGCAGTGTCAGGTTCGTGTGCGGGTGCGCGTCGAACACCGCCCCGCACCGCCCGCACTCCGCTTCCGCGCCGGCGTACTCCCACGGCAGCCGAACGGCCGTCTGACACGCAGGGCACGTGGTGGTAAACGTCATGGCGGCCCTTCCCCGGTTGGGTCAGGGTTAACATAGCAGCTTCCCCGCAACGCCGGGCCAACGCAGCATGGACGAATCGACCATCCTCGCCCGGACTCGCCGCTGGATCGCCGAGGTGGTGATCGGGCTGAACCTCTGCCCGTTCGCCCGCAAGCCGTTCGCCGGGGACCGCATCCGGTTTGTGGTGACCCCCGCCGCGACTGCCGCCGAACTGCGCGCGGTGCTCGCTCAGGAACTGCGTCTCCTCGCCGACACGCCGGCCGAGCAGGTCGAAACGACGATCCTGATCCACCCGCACGTTCTGACGGACTTCCTCGACTACAACGACTTCGCCGCGGACGCGAACGACCTGCTCTCCGAGATGGAACTTGATGGGATCATTCAGATCGCGACGTTCCACCCGGACTACCGCTTCGCCGGCTCCACCCCGGACGCGGTCGAGAACTTTACGAACCGCTCCCCGTACCCGATGCTGCACCTGCTCCGCGAAGAGAGCATCACCGCCGTGGCGTCCGACCCCGACGCGCTCGCCGGCATCCCGGAGCGGAACATCGAAACGATGAAGCACCTCGGCCGGGCCAAGGTGCTCGAGATGCTGCGGAAGAGCCGCGAGGGGTGAGAGGCTTCGAGAGCCGCGACCGCAAGGGAGCGGCCGCCCCAGAGGTCAAGTCACACCCCTCGCAAGGGGGAGGCTTTGCCCCGACATGATGCGGTTCCACTCTGGAAGCGGCCGCTCCCTAGCGGTCGCGGCTCTCGGTCGGATGCAAAAGCGGATTCGACTTTACGCAAGCAACGGCAACACGTGCTTCTCGACGTCCGCCTCGGTCCGCACTTCGGGGACGTTGCCGTGCAATTCCCACGATTCGACGAGTTCCGCGGACTGACCGGGGGCGAGGGTCGTGAGTTCGCCGACGGTCTCCATCTCCAGCATGTCCTCGTTCGAGAACGTCTGGTAGCGGGTGCCGCGGTCCGGGTAGACGGCTCCCTCGCGGTAGTCGAATTTCTTCACGAACAGGGTGTGCGAGTTCAGGTACGCCACCCAGCCCATGCGGTGGGCGAGGCCGATCTTCGTCGGGCCCTTGTTCACGTCTTGCCGCAGGAAGGCGTACTGCTTGCCGAAGGTCCAGCGGGTGTCGGCGAAGTCGAAGTACGGCCAGAGGATCAGTTCCTGGTTCGGGGCGAAACACGCCGGGGACTTCGCCTTCTTCGGGTGGCCGGGGTGCGGGGCTTTCGGCGGCAGCGGGATGATCTCGACGCCGCCGGGGGCCATCACGGTCGGACCCCAGGGGGCCAGTTCCGTCGGTGCGGAACCGATGTTCGTGACCTTCAGCGTGACCGTGACCTTCGTCCCCTTCGGTGCGAGGGCCAGCGTCATTTCCTTCTGGACGCCGTACTCCGTTTCCGGCGGCGGCGTCAGCGTGACCGCTTCCGGGCCGACCTGCTTGTAGGCCACCGGGCGGTTGTCCGGAAAGTACGTCCGCGTCAGGTCTTCGGGGGCGAGCCAGAACCGGTGCCCGCCGCGGATCTGCCACTCGGGCTCGCCGGTGCCGCCCATCATGCCGTCGTAGTTCTTCATCACGTTGAAGCCGCCGGGCAGCCTGAAGCTGACGACCCGCGGCCCGACGTCGAGCGTCGCGACGAGTTCGACGTCGCCGTTGGAGAGGCGGAGGTTGTTCTTCCAGCCACGGTATTCGACCACGTCCACGGTATTGCCCCTGGGAGATTCGCAAGTGCCGTGGAGGGATCGTAGCCGGGGCGGGGTGCGGAGCAAGCGGCGGGGTTCGTATTCTGACCGGATGACGCAGCCGGATCGCAACGCGGTCGAGCAGGAGTTCCACGACCGTCAGGCCGCGGAGCGGGCGGACACGTTCCGCACCCGCCCGGACGACCTGCTCGTCGACGACGCCGAGTACCTCGACCACGAAACCTGGATTCGCCCGGCGTTCGACCGGCTCGGCGACCTCCGCGGGAAGACGGCCCTCGACTACGGTTGCGGGCACGGCATGGCCGCCGTCGTACTGGCGAGGCGGGGCGCGATCGTGTCCGCGTTCGACCTGTCGCCGGGGTACGTCAGGGAAGCGGAGGAACGGGCTACCGCCAACGGGGTGATCGTGCGATTCTCGGTCGCGGACGGGGAGCACCTGCCGTACCCGGATGCTTCCTTCGACGCGGTCTGGGGCAACGCCGTGCTGCACCACCTCGACCCGGACCGGGCGGGGGCGGAGCTGCGGCGGGTGCTCAAGCCGGGCGGAATCGCCGTCTTCTGCGAGCCGTGGGGCGGCAACCCGCTGCTGACGCTCGCCCGGCAACGGCTGCCGTACCCCGGCAAGCACCGCACCCCGGACGAGACGCCGCTGACCCGCGGGGCCGTCGTCCGGTTGCGGACGCACTTCCCAGAACTCCGCGTCGAGTCCTTCCAGTTCCTCGGCATGGTCCGCCGGGTGTGGAAGAAACCACCCGTCCTGGCACGGTTCGACGCGGTCGACCGCTGGCTGTTGCAGCAAGTCCCCGGGCTCGGAAATTGGTGCCGGTACGTGGTGCTGACGCTCCCGCGCCGCTAAAATGCGCGTCCGAGCTCGTGCCCGGAGCTGACGCGCCCCGAGTCCCAGTCATGGCCACGGACGGACCCACCGCTGCCGCCCCGCCCCCCCGCGGGTCGCAGGCTGCGCTGGCGGTCTTCGCCGTGCTGACGCTCGCCGTCCTGGGCTTCCGCGGGTACGCCCCGTCGTCCGCCCCGCGGCCCACGGAGTACCGCCCCGCCGGCTCCTACGCCGTCGACCTGAACGCGGCCGACCGGTCCGAGTTGATGCAAGTCCCCGGCCTCGGGCCGCACCTCGCGGACGCGATCCTCTCCCACCGCCGGGACCGCGGGCCGTTCGCCGGCGTCGACGACCTGACCCACGTCAAGGGCATCGGCGGGAAGACTGTCGAGAAGATCCGCCCCTTCGTGACCGTCGGGACCGTCGAGCCGGCGGACCGGCCCGTCGAGACGCTGGAACGCAAGCCGATCCCGGCCCCCGCTCCCCCGACCGCGACCGGCCTGAAGGTGCAGCCCGGCGACGCCCCGATCGACGTGAATTCCGCGGACGCCGCCACCCTGCAACGGCTCCCCGGCATCGGCCCGACCCTCGCCAGCCGGATCGTGATCTACCGTGGCACGGAGCGGTTCAAGACGCCCGACGACTTGCGGCGGGTCAAGGGGATCGGCGTGAAAACTCTCGAGAGCCTGCGGCCGTTCGTCGTCTGCCGGTGATTCGCCCCGCGGCCTGTGGTACACTGCCCGTCGTCGGGAGGGCACCATGTCGGCGACGACCACGAAACTTCCGTTCGGCGGGCACGGCGCGCTCCGTCAATTCTCGATCGCCGAGTACCACCGGCTGATCGGGCTCGGGTTCTTCGCGGACAACGAGCAGTTCGAACTCCTCGACGGCTATCTGGTGCGAAAAATGGCCCGCGGCTCGGCCCACGATTCCACCTTGCAGAAGCTGAGCCGCCGGTTCTTCCGCCTCATCCCCGACCCGACCGCCTGGAAAGTCCGCGACCAACTCGGGCTGACGCTCGGCGACAGCGAACCGGAACCCGACCTCGTCGTGGCGCGGGGGACCGAGACCGCGTTCGACCGGCGGCACCCGACCGTCGCCGAAGCGGCCCTCGTCGTCGAGGTCGCGGACTCGTCCCTTGCCCGCGACACCGACGAGAAGCTGCAAATCTACGCCCGCAGCCGGATTCCCGTGTACTGGGTCGTGAACGTCCCGGACCGCAAGGTGCTGGTGTTCACCAACCCCGACCCGGCCGCGAGCTCGCCGGCGTATCGCACGCTGGACGAGTTTCCGCCCGGAACCGCCGTGCCGGTCACGCTCGACGGAACGCCGGTCGGGTCGGTCTCGGTCGCCGACATCTTCCCGTGACACCCCGATGAGGCCGGTCATGTCCCCTGAAATCGCGACGCTCGGCGGCGGGTGCTTCTGGTGCGTGGAGGCCGTCTTCGAGCACCTCCGCGGCGTCGAGTCCGTGGTCTCCGGGTACGCCGGCGGGCACGTCCCGGACCCGACCTACGAGGAGGTCTGCGGCAAGCGGACGGGCCACGCGGAGGTCGTCCGGGTGACGTTCGACCCCGCCGCGATCTCGTACCGGGAGGTGCTCGAAGCGTTCTTCGCCACCCACGACCCGACGACGCCGAACCGCCAGGGGAACGACGTCGGCCCGCAGTACCGCTCGGCGATTTTCACCCACACCGAGGAGCAGAAGCGGGTCGCCGACGAGGTGATCGCCGGGCTGACAGCCGAGGGTGCGTTCGCGAACCCGATCGTGACCGAAGTGACCCCGGCCACGACCTTCTACCCGGCCGAGGGGTACCACCAAGGCTACTTCCGCAACAACCCGCACGACGGCTACTGCAATTTCGCGGTTCCGCCGAAGCTCGCGAAGTTGCGGAAGAAACTCGCCCGGCTGATGAAGGACTGAACCGGAGGCCCACGATGGAGGAGGCCGCGGAACGCCGCCACCGCCGGCGGGTGATCGCGCTCGCGGTCTTCGCTGGCGTCTGCGCGGCGCTCGGGACTGGCTGGGTCATTTATTGGGAACGACCTCGAGTTTTCTACACGCTGGAATTGCCCATCCGCACCTACGAATGGCATCCAGTCATGCCGAGGATTTACTTCGCCGACGAAAGTCGCGTGTTAGAGAAAATGTGGTCGAACCTCTGGAAAGTCGCGGTTCCTGGTGCCCTGATTGTCGGACTGTTTGTCGGGGTCGCCGGATACGTCGTGGAGTCGATGAATTCGCCCGGACGCCGAATCCACTGGGTGCTTGTCGGGATTCTTTGGCTCGTCATCTGGGTGACGGCCAGCCTCGTGGGGCAGTTCGCAATCAGCCACTTCCAGGACTTGGCTCAAGAGATGCTCGTTCGGGAGTGGAATTCGTCGCGCTGGCAGCACATTGGCACGACAGGGCTGAAACACGGGCGTAACGCGGCATTTCTTTGGGTCTTTCCTTATCTGTTGTTTCGCAGGCTCGATGACTCCGACTGGGTGCCCACCCGACGGTTCTGGATCCCCCTCAGCTTGGTTGTCATCATCTCTGTTACCGGCGCGTTTTCCTTCGCTCAGCGGGTCGCTGACGAGCGCCCACAGGGCATGATTCACCGCCTCTCTCCCGGACGTGGGGTGACGTGGGTCACGAAGGAACAATGGGAGGCCGGTTTGCCTGCCGTCGCTGCGAGCGCGGAGGCCGGACTGCGAGCCAGCAATGCATCCCGTATCGCACCGATCGCGGGCATGATGGGCGGCTTGACCCTTTTCGTGACCGGTATCCTGATCGGAGTCCCTTCCCGAGCTTTCAGACTGATGACGGTTCTCCGCCTGTGTGCGTGGACCCTCGCCTTGGCGCTCGCGGGGGCGGTCAGTCAGTGGGCAGCGGTCTACTGGCGGGAATCGTACTGGATCTACTTCGCCCCGATCGGGGCAGACCGCACGGAGCACATCCTCGCGAGAATGGCTGAAGGAGCGGAGGCGGCGGTTGAAGCCTGGCTCGTGTGGTTGGCACTAACTCTCGCCGGGGTCGGAATCGTCATCCGTTGGCTTCCACCGCGTTTGTCGGATCCGCGGCAGACCGAAAAGAGTTGATTCCCGATCTGGCATGTCTCGCCCCCCGAGGCCGGTCTTCGCCGGGCAGAGATCGGGTCACGGAGGGAGGGGGCCGCCGTTCGGCGGGTCTACCGCGCGTCTTCCGGAACCGGGAACTGCTCGCAGAGTTCCCGGACGCTGCCGCGGACGCGGGCCAGGAGCGCGTCCTCCGTCGGCCGGGTCAGCACCTCGGTGATCCACTTCGCGATCTGCGTCATCTCGGCCGCCTTCATGCCGCGGGTGGTCAGCGCCGGGGTGCCGATGCGGATGCCGGACGGGTCCATCGGCTTGCGGGGGTCGTAGGGGATCATGTTCTTGTTGACGGTGATCCCGGCCGCGTCCAGGGCGTGCTCGGCGACCTTGCCGGTGGTCCCCTTCGGCGTCACGTCGACGAGCATCAGGTGGTTGTCCGTCCCGCCCGAGACGATGCGGAAGCCGGCGGCCGCGAGTTCCCCGGCGAGCACCTGGGCGTTCGCGATCACCTGATCGATGTACGCCGCGAACGACGGCTGCAGGGCTTCCCCGAGGGCGACCGCCTTCCCCGCGACGACGTGCATCAGCGGCCCGCCCTGGATGCCGGGGAACACCGCCGAGTCGATCGGCTTCGCCCACGCCTCCCGACACAGGATGATGCCGGCCCGCGGGCCGCGTAGCGTCTTGTGCGTCGTGCTGGTGACGAAGTCCGCGTGCGGAACGGGGTCCGGGTGCTTCTTCGCGGCGACCAGCCCGGCGATGTGGGCCATGTCCACCAGGAACAGCGCGCCGACCTCCTTGCAGATCTCGGCGAACTTCGCGAAGTCGATGACCCGCGGGTACGCGGACGCCCCGGCAATGACCAGTTTCGGCTTGTGCTCGCGGGCCTGCTTCGCGACCTGGTCGAAGTCGATGCGGTGCGTGTCCGGCGTGACGCCGTAGGACGCGACCTTGAAATATTTTCCCGAGAAGTTCAGCTTCATCCCGTGCGTGAGGTGCCCGCCGTGGGCGAGGTCGAGGCCGAGGATGGTGTCGCCGGGTTGCAATGCCGCCAGGAACACGGCCATGTTGGCCTGCGCCCCCGAGTGCGGCTGGACGTTGACGTGGTCGCTGCCGAACAGCTTCTTCGCCCGGTCGATGGCGACGCGCTCGACCACGTCGACGAACTCGCAGCCGCCGTAGTACCGCCTGCCGGGGTAACCTTCCGCGTACTTGTTCGTGAGCACCGACCCCTGCGCGGCCATCACGGCCTTCGACGTGTAGTTCTCGGACGCGATCATTTCGAGGCCGAACCGCTGGCGGGTCCGCTCGCCCTGAATGGCGGTCCAAACGTCCGGGTCGGCGTACTGAAGCGGGTCCATGAACGGCTCTCGGGGAAAGGACAACAGGTGCTGTTGTCTTACCGGATTATTGCCCGGAGCGGTATCCCAACGGCGCGGCTCAGTCGACCCAGTTTTCGACTCGAAGTCCCGCGACCTGCTTGTAATCGTTCACGTTCCGCGTGACGAGAAGGGCGTTGTGAGCAAGCGCGATGCAGGCGATCAGCAGATCCGCCCGGCCCATTTTTCGGAGCGACTTTTGCTTCTTCAGGCGTCCGAAATATGTCACGGCCGCTTCGTCGATGCCGACGATGAGAAAGTCGGCCAGCAATTTTTCCGTTTTCCGAAGCCGGTCGACGGCGGTGCGGAGTTCGTCTTCTGTCGCCGCCTTCAACAAGCTTGCCGCACGTCCGATGAGGGCTTCATTGCGGGTCACCACAGTTACGGCAATCGGTTCCGCCCCGGCGTGAGCGATTCGGCGACGCACGCTTTCGCTGCCGTACGAGAAGTGACTCAACGTGTCCGTGTCGAACGGGATCATTCCCTCGCGGCCTCCCGCCGGACGCGGTTGGCCGCGAGTTGCGCTTCCAAATCCCCGTCTGCCGCGAAGACCCCGAAGTTTCGCAGCACGGCTTCAGTGGATCCCGGCAGGGCGGAACCAGCGTCTGGTTTCGGCGAGCGATCTCGGAGTCGGCGTTCGATCTCCGCGATCAATTCCCTCCAGACGGCGAGGTCGATCGACTGCGGTAAGGTGCCGGGCCCGTCTCCGCGCGCGGGTTGCTGCAACCGGTCGATGACGGCGCGCTTCAGGAATCGCCACTCCCCGCCGAGCTTGACGCCGGGAACCGTGCCGCTCGTGGCTGCGGCGGCGACCGCGCCTTCGGTCACCCGGAGGAGGGCCGCCACCTCGGCAAGGGTGAGCACTTCATCGGGGGAAGGGACGCGCTGAGATTCCGTCTGAGCAGTCGACACGGCACAGACCTCGTCGGCGACTCTGCGGGCTCGGGTCGTGATATCCTACCACGCTGAACGCCCCGACCGGCCGCTTTTCGACAGAACGAACCCGCCGCCGGGCCGCCGTGTCTGACCCGCAAGCCGGCCGCGCCGGCCTCCCATTCCCCCCACCCGGAAGGACGCGACCCCCGCGCCCGATTCTTCTCGCCCGCTGCGGGGGCGGCGCGTGCAAGGTTGGCCCGTTCCTGGGTGTACCACATGAAGATGGCAATGGATCAGGACGAGAGTCCGGAAGACGGGTCGGACCCGCGGGTGTTTCACGACCGGCGGCGGCGGCACCGGAAGCCGATGGCCCCGGTCGGGGGGCGAAAGGCCCTCCAGTTGTGCGGGCAGGTGAAGGACGCTCTCCACGGCATTTTGGCCGGGTGCGCGGACGAGGTGGTTCGGAACCTGACGGTGATCGCGGTCGAGCCGGCCCCGCACACGGGCCGGCTGATGGTGACAGTCGCCGGCCCCGCGCCGGCAGACGTCGCCGACCCCGAACCCGTCGCCGAACACCTCGCCCGCGCGGCGGGCTGGCTGCGGTCGGAAGTCGCGGCCCGGATCAGCCGGCGGTACGCCCCGGAACTCGTATTCCGGGTGCTGTGACGCCGGGGCACTGCGTCACCGCGGCACGAACTTCAGCGCCAGCGAGTTCAGGCAGAACCGCAGGCCGGTCGGCCGGGGGCCGTCGTCGAACACGTGGCCGAGGTGGGCGTCGCACCGGCTGCACCGGATTTCGGTCCGGACCATGAACCCGCTGGTGTCCTCGAACAGTGACAGGGCGTCGTCACTGACGGGCCGGAAGAAGCTCGGCCAGCCGGTGCCGGAGTCGTACTTCGCCCCCGAGTCGAACAGCGGCTGGTCGCAGCAGACGCAGTGGTAGACGCCGTCCCCCTTGTTCAACCAGTGCGCCCCGGAACAGGCCCGCTCGGTGCCGTGGCCGCGGGTGATGGCGTACACCTCCGGGCTGAGGATCGCCCGCCACTCCTCGTCGGTCTTCACGACCTTCCCGCCCGGCGGCGTGCCGACCTTGACCGGCGTCGCGTCCCCGTGCTTCCGCATCGCCATGTAGAGCCCCCCTGCCGCGACGAGCACCCCGAGGACGACGAGAATCGCGGCGCGACCCTGCATGTGCGGCTCCCCGTGCCCGACCCTGGTCCGATCGTTCCCGGAATTATACCCCGCCGCCGCGAGTTGTCTTTCCGCGGTTCGTGGCCTACGATTGAGCGTCGCTGGTCCCGCACAGCCGTCACGTCGTTCGCGCGGGAAAGCCATCCCAGGTGCCGTATGCCGTCCCGTCTCGGGGTCGTCGGTATCGTGCTGTTCTGGCTCGCCACCGCGGGGTACGTCGGGTACCGCGACGTGTGGCCCCGCCTGTTCGCCGACGGCCCCCCGCCCCTCCGCATCGACCTGACCGACGAGGCGACCCAGACCATCCCCGCCCGGTGGACGATCTACCGCGGCCCGCAAAAAGTCGGCAGCCTGACGACGTGGATGGAGTACGCCGCGTCCGACGACACGTTCTGGTACAAGAGCAAGTACAACCAGCTCCAGTTCGACGGCGCGGTGACGCTCGTCGTGCCGGACCTGGAAATGGCCGTCCGCGTGACGCGGGCCGGGGCGCTCCGGGAACAGACCATGACCGGCACGCTGGAAGCGCGGATCGGGAAAGACAGCCTCGGGAAAGCGACCGCCGCCGTCGAAGCCAGGGTCGACGACGGCAAACTGGTCGGCCGGTTCCGCG
>CAYUHJ010000191.1:0-11561 GCA_964444365.1 uncultured Alcaligenaceae bacterium
CTCCCCCACGGGGAGAGGGTCAGAGAATCATCAAACCGTCGCCACCACCACCGCGACGGGCATGGACCAGATCTCCCGGCGGGCCTCGCTCTGGATCGTGTACCCGGCGTTCTTCAGCAGCGTGACCGGGTCGATCGGCCGGCAGTCGACGAGGTGCGGGAAGTGCCGGTGCATCCAGATGTACGTCTTTTCCAGGGCACTCGCCTTCTCCCCGGTGCGGACCGTCGCCATGCACACGACCCCGAACCGGCCGCCGGGCTTGAGGACGCGCTTCACCTCGGTCAGCACCGTCGGGATGTCCTCGGCCGGGAACAGTTCCAGCGTGAAGCTCGTGAACGCCACGTCGAACCAGTCCGTGGCGAACGGAAGTTCGCGGGCGTCCCCGACGAGGAGGTCCGTCTTCGCGGCGGGTGGTTTCTCGGCGAGTTTCTTTTGCGTGACGGCCAGCATCCCCGGCGAGATGTCGATCCCCGCGACGAGGCCGTTCGGCCCGACGAGGGCGGCCAGGTCCAGGACTTCGTTCCCGGTGCCGAACCCGAGTTCGAGTACCTTTTCCCCGGCCTTCACGTTCAACGCCTCGACCCCGGCCCGGCGGGCCGGGCCTTCGTTGGAATCCGAGATCCAGTCGTACGCGCCGCTGATGCGGTCGTAGAACGTGCGGTTCGTCTCGTGGTGTGCGTCGGCGACGTCCATCATGGCACGGCCCCCGGAGAGATGGCGATTCGGGACAAGCATAGGATACCGCAATGCGACCGCCGAAACCGACGAAAGCCGAGTTACTCGCCGCCGCCGGGAAGACGGTGCCGGACGTGATCGCCCCCGAGTTGGGGGTGCTGTTCTGCGGCATCAACCCCGGCCTGTACACGGCCGCCATCGGCCACCACTTCGGCCGGCCGGGGAACCGCTTCTGGCCGACGCTGTTCGCCGCGGGCTTCACGCCCCGCCTGTTCCAGCCGTGGGAAGAGCGGGAACTGCTCCCGCTCGGGTACGGCATGACGAACGTCGTGGCACGGGCAACCGCCGCGGCGGACGAGCTTTCGGATGAAGAGGTCGTCGCCGGCGGGGTGCAGTTGCGGGCGAAAGTGAAACGGTTCCGCCCGGCGTACTTGGCCGTCCTCGGCGTCGGGGCGTACCGCGTCGCGTTCGCGGACCCGAAGGCGAAGGTCGGGCTTCAGCCCACGAAGTTAGGCGAGACGCGGGTGTGGGTGCTGCCGAACCCGAGCGGGTTGAATGCGCATTACCAAAAGGACTCGCTCGCCACCGTGTTCCGCGAACTATGGAACGAACTCGGGAATCATGAGGGGTAGCCGAGGTCTGTCAAGATTCCATCTGTAGAATTCGCGTTGTTGGCGGGAGTTGTGTTGAAGCGACTGGGCGTGAATAATGGAACCGAGAGATTGGATCGCGGCCGGGGCGCTTGTTGTCGCACTCGCGTCGCTCGCTGTGGCAATCATTGCGCTCCAGCGAACATCGGGGCACAACGCCACCATTCGACAGTTCGCTTCGGCGACACCCGACATTGCTCTGGCCGGCCAGATGAACCAAGCAAGACAAACGATTACGAGCATCACGCTCAAAATGGCCGAGATCACGAAAGGAAAGCCCGACGATAAACTGACTGATAAGGAACGGCAGCAGCTGCTCGATCTTGACCCGATCTACGCTCAGGCCGTCGAGACTCTGCACAAAAGTTACGACCTTGCCTGTCGGTTGTACCTCGACGGCAGCGTTGACCGAAGTCGGTTCCGCAGTCAGTATGAACGAGATGTGCGGAAGTTCTTTGAAGAGGGCACCGCAGCCGACAAAGAAGTATTGGGCATCACGACACCATACACGGCATTACGGGCCGTCTACATTGAGTGGTTCATCAAGGAGTGAAACATCATGACTGACACGAAAATCGTTCAAGAATCCATCGACCGACTGCAAGCCATGAGAGCGGAGATCGAACGGCGGTTGCAAGCCGCGAAAGCGGTTGAAGCGGCAAAGCAGACTGAAGCAGCGAAGCACGCGGCGACGAAGAACGGAAAATAGGTGGGAGGCAACGAATCCTGCCGAATAAGGCGAAATTGCTGTCGTTTCGGCAGTCTCCGAGGCGGTCACGAACGAGCCAGTCGCCGAAAAATCTTCCGCGAAAAGCACTTCCTGCGACCCCCGCGAATTGGCATTTCGCTTGCATTCCCCGGCCGGCAGAGGCGGCGATGCCGGTGACGACCACGGGCGACCGGCCCGCCTCGCAAACGGTGATTTTCTTTTCTCAGTTGCCCGTGAACTCAGAGGAGAACGTTCCCATGCTGCCGGCAATTCTGAATGGCACCGCGTCCGCCAATCGCCTGAGTAATCTCTTCGAGCGGTTCATCAACGAAGAGCCGCTGTTCGCGCCGCAAGCCGTCACCCGCTGGGCCGGGCCGCCGGTGTCGATGTGGCAAGACGAGCAAAGCGTCTGCATCGAACTCGATACCCCCGGCGTCGGCGAGTCGGACATCGAAGTGTCGCTCCACGACGGCGAACTCGTCGTCAGCGGCGAGCGGAAGGCGGAGCGCAAGGGCGTCGGGTTCGACAACCGGCCCTACGGCCGGTTCGAGCAGCGGTTCCAGCTGCCGTGTGCCGTCGACGCGGACAAGGTCTCGGCGAAACTGGTGAACGGCGTGCTGTCGCTGACGTGCCCCAAGAGCGAGGCCGCCAAGCCCCGCAAGATCAGCATCAAGAGCGAGTAATCGCTCCGTGCCGAGTGGAAGCGATGAGCGTCAGGCCCCGGTTTCGCAACCGGGGCCGGCTCATTTCCCGGCCATTTCCGCGTAGAACCGCTCGAACCGCCGGACCATCGCGGCCCGGCTGTACTCGGCTTCCACCCGTGCCCGTGCCGACTCGCCGAGGACCTTCACGGCGTCCGGGTCGGCAACGAGTTCCGCCATCGCATCGGCGAGGGCGGACTGGTCCCCGGCGGGAACGAGGCGGCCGTACTGCCCGTCGCCGAGGAGCTTGGCGTTCGCCCCCACGTCGGTCGCGACGATCGCCTTCCCCGCGGCCATGTACTCCAGCACCGCGTTCGACATCCCTTCCGAGTGTGACGGCAGCACGGCAATGTCGAGATCGCACAGAAACCCCGGCACGTCCGAGACGGACCCACGGAAGGTGAAGCGGTCGGCGAGGCCGAGCTCGGCACGGAGCGTTTCGAGAGCGGCACGGTCGGGGCCGTCGCCGGCGACTTCAAAGCGGACGTGCGGGAAGCGGTCGGCGACGAGCTTCGCGGCCCGGAGGAAGCCGTCGATGTTTTTGACGGGGCGGAGGTTCGCGACGCAACCGATGCGGATTGTTGAACGAAGAAACCCCTCCCCTCGCCCCTCCCCGAAGCGGAGAGGGGAACCGGAATCGGATTTCCTCCCCCTCTCCGCTTCGGGGAGGGGGCCGGGGGGAGGGGTTTCTTCCTGCCAAAACCGCTCCAGGTCCACGCCGTTCTCCAGCACCGCGACGCGATCCGCCCGCAACCCCTCGGCGGCGACCAGCGCGTCCCGCCCCGCGTCGGAGTTGGTCAGCGTCACGTCCGCGAGGCGGCTCACGACGCGGTTCAGCACGCGGTGCTTGCGCGTGAGCCAGTAGCCGAGGTTGTTCCGCACCCGGACGACCTTGCGCACCCCGCACCACCGCGCCAGCGGCACCCCGAAATACGCGGAATCCAGGAAGTAAACTTGAAGAACGTCCGGCTTGTGTTCGCCCCAGAACCGCGCCAATCGACTCGCCGCTCGGAGTGCGGACCGCGACACCAGCCGGGTCACGCCGAGCCGCAGGATCGGGCAAGCGGCCGGTTCCAGCGCCCGCGATTCCGCATCGGTTCCGTCCAGCAACACCAGCGACGGCCGCACCCGTCGGCGGTCCAGGCCGCGTATCAGGGCAAGTAGTTGCGATTCCGTCCCCGCCCGTCCGAGCCGGTCGATCATGAAGCAGACGCGAACCGGCGAAGCGGTTAGCCGCGAGGCGCAGCCGAGCGAGGGGGGCGCAAGGTCCGTCAGAAGCATGGTGACATTCCCGGGGCGAACTCAGGCCGCAACCCGCACAGGCGACCGCCGACACAGCCGCTCGAAGAGCTCCACGTACGCGCTCGCCTGGGCGTCGAACGTGAACTCCGCGTGCATCCGGTCGCGGGCCGCGCCGCCCATGCGGTGCCGGGTGCGCTCGTCGAGTACCAGCCGCGCGAGCCGTTCCGCGAGTACGTCCGGCCGGGCCGGGGGAACGAGGTAGCCGGTCAATTCGTCGACGACGACTTCCGGATTCCCGCCCACCGCGGTCGCGACCACCGGCAACCCCGCGGCACTCGCCTCCAGGCCGACGTTCGGGAGCCCTTCCGTGTGCGACGGGATCACCAGCACGTCCGCCCACGGCAGGAACCGGTCGAGTTCGCGCGTGAAGCCCGGCATCACGAACCGCCCGGCGAGGCCGAGCTCCCGCACGCGAAGTTCCAGCCGGGACCGTTCCGGCCCGTCGCCGAACAGGATGAACCCGACACTCTGGCTCAACTTCGCGACCCGGCCCGCCGCCTCGACGAGCACGTCAAAGCCCTTCTCCGGGCTGAGCCGACCGGCCGCGATCACGATCGGGGAAACGGGGTCGGTTCCGGGAAAGAATTCCGTCAAGCGGGCGAAGTCGGCCATGTCCGGGTCGGCGAACGCGGCCAGCCGCGCGGAGTTACGGATGACGCTCATCCGGGAGCGGGGGATCCCGCACTTCCGCACCTTGGCGGCCTGCCCGTCGGAAACGCACACGACGTGGTCCATGAACTTCAGGTGCCAGCGGTCGAGCGCCTCGTACCGGCGGACCTTCCAGTTTTCTCCCGTCCAGCCGCGCGACACGGCCACAGCGGGAACCCCGACCCGCCGGGCGGCGACGCGGCCGAGCAGGTTCGCCTTGTACCCGTGGCAGAGGAGCACGTCGGCCCGGTGGAACCGCAGCAGCACGGCCAGTTCCCGCGCCGCAGCCCGCAGGCGCGGCGTGTCGTGTTTCAGTTCGATGCCGGCGAACCCCTGGGCTTCAACGGCGCGGAGGAACTCGCCACAGCGGCCGCCTTCGGAGAAGCTCGCGAAAGTGGTCTGAACCTCCGGCGGCAGGTGCGTCGCCAGCCCGAGCATCTGCCGCTCGGGGCCGCCGAAGAACGTGCTCGCGGTGAGATGGACGACGTGCATTCCCGGCCTCCCCCATGGCGCGGACCGACCCCGCGCGGCGGGAGTGTAAGCCGGCGGTCGAAGCCGTGTCGAGGGCAGTTCGTTCGGAAGAGTCCGACTGGACGGCCGGCCGATCCGACCCCGCCGGTGTTTCGCGTCCTGCGCCGTCAACTTCCCAATTCATCCCCGCCGATAGGCTGCGTAGAAATCCCCCGCCCGTAGCGCGAGACGCACCGATGATCCAGATGACCGAAGCGATTGCTTCCAAGTTGAGCCCGACCCAGGCGGCGGAACTGACCCGGGTCGTCGAACTCGAAGCCCGGTGGGAGAACCTCGGGAAGCCCGGCGCGAAGGCGGGCCCGGGCTTCTCCGTGTCCGACCTGCACGCCAAGCAGCGCGCTTACGATGCCCTCCGGACGTGCCTCAAGAACTACGAGGCGAAGTACCAGCCGGTCCACATGCCGGAAGTCCCGCGGAACAACCCGGCCCGGCTCGGCGAGTGGTGCCGAACGCTCCGCGCCCTCCTGCGGCGGGTCGAAGCCGACGGCGGGGTGAGCGTCGCGGCCCCGGTGCAACTCATCGCGAAGGCGTACGGGCTGGCGGACCGCATCGCGACCCGGCTGAAGGAGCCGCTCCTCGACCGCGGCACGACGGCCGACAGCCTGTCCGCCGCGATTTCCCACCTGGACGGGTTGATCTCGTGGTGCGACCGGCACTTCGGCCCGCCGGTGGCCCTGAGCATTCACCGGCCGGTGGCGGACCAACCGCTCCACCGCGAGGCGGCGTGAGTCCGGAACGGGCTCACTTCTCAGGGTGCGGGTTCGTCAGCCGGATGTTGCGGTACTCGATCGGCCCCCAGTGCGCGACGAACCCGATCGCGCCCTTCGAGCGGGCGAGTTCCGGCATCCGGCCGACCTTGTCGAGGTGCTGGTCGAGGTCGGCGACGGCCGTCACCTCGCCGTTGTGGGTGACCTTGATGTGCTGCCGGCGGGCGGACACGCGGAGTTCGTTCCACTCGCCGATCGGCCGGGACTTCACCTCCTGCGGGCGGCGGGTCGTGACGAACTGGATCGTCCCGGTGCGGTAGCCGTTCCCGATGTCGCGGCCATGGATCAGCGGGAACCCGGCGTCGTCGCCGATGTTCACCATGACGCCGCGGACCTCCGGTTCCTTCGCCTTCTCCTTCGTGTTCGTGGCGTAGGCGCGGATCAGCACGGTGGTGTGCCCGCCCGCCGCCACCCACCGGTACTCCAGCCGCAGGTCGAAGTCGTCGTAGTCGTGGTCGGTCAGAAGGAACTGGTCGCCGGTGCCCATCGGCGGCGGCGTACAGACGAGGAGGCCGTCGCGGGCGGCCCAGGCCGTGCGCGGCTCGCGGGGGACGTGGTACCAGCCGTCGAGCGTTTCGCCGTCGAACAGGGGCCGGAACGACCGGGGGTGCGGGGCCAGCACGACCGGGGCGGCCGCCGTCGACGGCGGGGTAGGGGAGGAGGTCGGCGAGACGGAACCGCCCGACGGGCCTCGGGTCGACAGCACCACCAGCACGGCCACCCCGACGGTCAGCACCGCTCCCACGACCGCGGCCGACAGGCGGGCGTACTCCCCGCGGCGGGGGAGTAGGGCCGGCCGCAGCGGGAGCGGCAGTGCCGGGAGTGTCGGCTCCGAGGTCGACGGCCGCGTCACCGGAATGGACAGCGGCTCCCCGTCCGGAGGGGCCAGCCGGCCGTCGGACGGCAGCACGATCACCGTCATCCCGGACCCGATCACCCCCGACCCGGACACCATCATCCGCGCTTCGATCGTCGCCAGCTCCCGGACCACGTCCCCGGCGGTGGACGGCCGCCGGGTCGGGGACTTGTCGATCATCCGGTGGACGAGCTTCGCCAGGTCCGCCGGCACGCTCGGGTTGTGCTCGCGGATCGGCGTCGGGTCGGCGGTCAGGAGCGTGTCGACGATCTCCTTCATCGAGTGCCCGGCGAACGGCACCTGCCCGGTCAGCAGCCGGTACGCCACCACCCCGAGCGCGAACAGGTCCGACCGGTGGTCGACCGGGTTCCCCTTCGCCTGCTCCGGGGCCATGTAGACCAGCGTGCCGGCCATCGACCCGAGCGGGGGGGCGTCCTCCCACCGGCGGGCGAGGCCGAAGTCCAGCAACTTCGCCCGGCCGCCCGGCGATTCCAGCCAGATGTTGTCCGGCTTCACGTCCCGGTGGATCACCCCGGACGTGTGGATCGCGGCGAGGCCGGCGGCGACCTCCCGGACGACCCGGACCGTCTCCCCGATCGCGAGCGGGGACCGCCGGCACCGGTCCGCGAGCGACTCCCCGGCGAGCAGTTCCATCGCGAGGTACGGGATGCCCCGCTCCTCGCCGACGCGGAAGATCGTGACGACGTGGTCGTGCTTGACGGCGGCGACGGTCCGGGCTTCGCGGAGGAACTGCTCGCGGGCGTCCTTGTTCGTCGCCATCGACGGGAGCATGACCTTGACGGCCACCGCCCGCCCGAGGTCGGGGTCGATCGCCTCGTACACGGCCCCCATCCCGCCGCGGCCGAGCAGCCGGGTGAGTTGAAACCCGCCGATGGATTCCAGTTCGGAAATCGGCAGCGGGTCCGACGGCGGCAGCGGCGTGCCCCCGCCCTGGCCCGGCGTGGTGGGCACGGTCAGACTGGCGAGCGCGTCGTGCTTGTCCGTCTTGTCCATCGGAACGCCGTGACAGGAGATTGCCGACATTCTAGCAGCGAACCGGACGTTCGCCACACGCGAATTGCTCAAGATTCCGGTCGGGGGTGAGCGTCACGGAAGTGGGTGGCTTGTTCGTCGTCGAGACGGGAGGATGAGCGTCGGCTCGATTTTTCCCCGCTGCGTGTGACGCATCGCACCCCGGACGCACACCGTGAGGATCACGTGTGCGTCCGGTGAAAACTCCTTCTTCGCCGGTCATGAGGCGGCTCTCGCCTGATTGAATCTCGATACCTTCCGCTTCGCCAGTTCCCGCGACCCGAGAAAATCGTGCGCGTACTGTCCGTCCGGACCGGATCCCACGATTTGACAGATACTCGCACCGCGCCGACTCAACCTCCCGAGCCCGAGGACCGCACCATGCTCGCCCCGGCCGTCCGGCAACTGGCCCTCATCCTCGCGCTCGGCAGCTTCGCGACCTTCTCCGCCGCCGCGGACGAGAAGTCCGAAACCTATTACGAAGTCTGGATTTCCAGCCAGCGGTATTCCGTCGCCCCCGACCAGGCCACGGCGCAGAAGGTCGTTCGGGCGCTGAAGGTGGCCGGCCACACGGCAACCGTCAAGGGGCCGTTCCAGAAGAGCACGACGACGGCGAAGTCCGGCGGTTCGTCCACCGGCGGGACGACGACCCAGGGCGGCGGCATGACCCCGACGCCCGGAAAATCCACCCCCACGCCGAAGCCCAAGATCGACGGCCCGTTCCCGGACGGGGGCATCGTCTCCCGCAAGCTCGACGGCACCCTCGGGGCCTACGCCCGCGGCGAAGGGAAGCTGAACCGCGGCACCCAGCCGAAGTTCTGGACCGTGCCCGCCGTCCAGCCGTCGAACCCGAACGCCGCCCGCCGCGACGCCCGCATCGTCTACGTCAACGGCATCAACACCGACTCCCAGGCCCACGCGGACACCCTCCAGGTCGTCGCCGACCTGACCGGGGCCGCCGTCATCGGGGTGTACAACAAGACCGACGGCATGGGAAGCGACCTCGCGCAGTGCGTTCAGGACAAGGCCCGCGACCAGCAGGACGCTGGCAACAACCCCGCCACGACCACGATGAAGGAGATGATCCTCGACGCGGTCACGAACAAGCGGCAGATCAACATCGTCGCCCACTCCCAGGGGGCGCTCATCACCCTCAACGCCGTCCGCCACGCCCGCCACGACCTGTATTCCGAGGAGATGTACGCGAAGCTTTACCCGGCCCACTACAAGCGGGTGAAGGCGAAGCTGGCCGAGCTCAACAAGGCGGGGAAGGACTCCGACTGGGCCGACCTGATGGACGTGGCCCAGTACAACAAGGAAGACGACAACCTGGAGCCGATCGCGGCCGAGATGCGGACACTCGTCGAGGGCTCGCTCAACCGGTACGTGTCGATCACCACCTACGGCGGGGCAGGAGCGTCGTGGCCGGACGGCCCGAAGTACCGGCACGTCGTCAACACCGCCGACCTCGTCCCGATGAAGTTCGGCCTCGGCGACCCGGACAAGTGGAAGGACATGCCCAAGTCCGAGCGGGAGGCCCGCGACGGCAGCTTCTTCACCCGCCCGTTCCGCAACGGCTGGTTCCCCCGGAACTACGGCGGCCGCGGGGCGGAGATGGTCGCGATCACGAAAGGCGAGATGTTCAACCGGGCCGAGTTCAGCATCTTCGGCAAGGACTTCTCGATTCCGACGACCCCGGACTTCGGGCCGCACGACATCAACGGCGTCTACCTGAAGCCCGGCGTCGTCCCCGGCTACACCGGGCCGATCGACTACGACTACGTCCGCGGCACCGCCAACGGCATCCCGATCCGCTGAGCCCGACCTGTCACGCCCCGGCGAGGCCGCTGACTTCCTTCCACCGTTTGCGCACCTGCTCCGGCGACGCGGTCCCGGTCGTCCCGAGTTGCTGAATCGTGATCGACGCGACGAGGTTCCCGAACGCGGCCGCCTGTTCGTGCGTCAGCCCGGCGACCATCGCGGACGTGATCCCGGCACTGGTGCTGTCCCCGGCCCCGCAAATGTCGATCGGCCCGGCGACGGGGTAGGCGGGGATGAGTTGACCACTTGGTGGCTTGAATACTTCGATTCCTGCAGGGCCTCGCGTACAAAAAACTGGGCGGCCGATGTTGGTGGCATGCTTTGCAAGTGCCTGAGTATTTCGAGGTGGCGAATACACCGCCTTCTCAAGCGTCATCGGTCCCAGTACAAGATCAAGCAGTTTGTACATCTCATCGCTGTTCGGCTTGATGCACACGTTCCGAAACTTCCCGATCTGATCCCGGCTGTCCGCCAGCACGAACTTCTCGGGCCACTCCGCCCCCAGCTCCGCCAACCGCTCGCGAACGCGGCCCGTCACGACGCCGCAATCCTCCTCGCTGACCTGATCCAGCACGATGAGCGCGTCGAACTGCGGCCACGCCTCGTCCAGAAACTCCAGCACCGAATCTTCGAGTGCCTTCGGCGTCGGCGTGCGGTTCTTGATGTCCAGCCGGCTCAGTTCCTTCTCGCCGTACATCGGCTTCGTGTACGTCGGCGTGCGGCGTTCCGCGGACCGCACGATCCCGCCGAGTTCGACGGCCGGCATCCGCTGGAGCGCCTGCATCAGTTCGTACCCCTCGCCGTCGTCGCCGATGATCGCGATGGGGTAGATGCGGCCGACGCCGAGGGCGGCGAGGTTGTTCATGACGGTGCCAAGCGCACCGGGGTAGCTGCGAACGCGCGTCACCTGATACGCCGTCAGCCCCGTCTCGACGCTCGGCTCGTCGCGGGCCGGGTCGATGTCGAGGTAGCGGTCGAGGAACAGGTCGCCGAGCAACCCCACAGTGCGGTTCGGGATCGTGGCGAGGACGTGGTTGATGAGTTCGGAGGTGAGCATGAGTTCTATAGTAGGTCACTCGCTCCGCGAGTGACGGGCTCATGTCCCGAGATGGCTAGACCCGTAGGCAGAAAACACTCGTTTCCGCGGGTGGGAGCGCAGTCACTCGCGGAGCGAGTGACCTACTTTAGTTTCGCCAGCACGTCCACCCAGGCTTGCACGCTCGGCTCGACCCAGGAGAATATCAGCACCCCCGGCAGCACGCCGAGCACGACCGCCAGGGCCGCGAACGACAGCAGCACGACGGCTTCCCGTGCCGTCATTTCCGGGAACGCGGCCGTCGCGGGGTTCACCCCGAGGTAGACGCGCTGCCACGTCCAGAGGAGGTACGCCGCCGTCAGGATCGTCGCCAGGATCGCGGCCACCGCCAACGCCGGGGCGAACTGCCACGCGGCGAGCACGACCATGAACTCGCCGACGAAGCCGCACAGTCCGGGAAGGCCCAGCGACGCGAAGAACAGCACGGCCGACACGCCCGCGAACGCCGGCATCGGCTCCGTCAGCCCGCCGAGCCGGTCGACCTCGCGGTGGTGGGCGCGTTCGTACACGACGCCGACGACGAAGAACAGCGCGGCCGCCGTCACCCCGTGGGCGATCATCTGGAAGACGGCCCCGTTCACGCCCCACTCCCAGTATTCCGCATGCCCCGACCACGCCGCGAGGCCGAGGACGACGTAGCCCATGTGCGACACGGACGAGTACGCCAGCAACTTCTTGAAGTCGGTCTGCCCCATCGCGACAAGCGCCCCGTACACGATGCCGACGACGCCGACGAGCCCCACCCACCACGCGAGTTCGGCCGCCGCCCACGG
>CAYUHJ010000192.1:0-11558 GCA_964444365.1 uncultured Alcaligenaceae bacterium
CCGTGGTGGGATGGCGGCAGACACGGCGGGCTGACGCCCCGCCGCTCGCCGGTTGGACAGCTGAGAAGGAAATTGAGATGAAAATCCAACGCCGCAAGACGGAACTCGTCCCGCCGTATGTGCCGATGGCCGACATCGCGTTCAACCTCGTCCTGTTCTTCCTCATCATGGCGAAGACCAAGGACGACCGGCACATCGTGTGGACCCCCGCGAAGGCCCCGGCGACGCAGGCCGTCACGAACGCGAAGGTCACGGTGTCGATCGACAAGGAGTCCAAAATCTACCTGAACGGGGAAGAGATTGGGGTCCGCGACCTGACGGGTCGGATCGAGCAGATGCTCGGGAGCAACCCGCCTGACCAGCGGAAGGTGTTGTTGAAGATCCACGAATCGACGGTCGCCGCGTCGTTCGAGCCGGTGATGGAAGCGGTCGGCACCGCCGGCGGCGAGATTGTGCATGTGCTACAGGAAGAGCGGACCAAGTAGGTCACTCGCGGAGCGAGTGACCCGCGTCCGCACGGAAATCGCATCCTCCCGTTCGAGTGAAGCGATTTCCCAGTTCGTGCCCCCAACTCGCGGAGCGAGTTGCCTACCAAGTGTCGAAACCGATCTCCTGCCTGGAGGCTCGCCGGTGAAGACTCGCCTGTTCGGAATCTCCTTCGCGCTCGCCGCCCTGGCGACGCCGGCCGACGCGGCCGCTCCGCCTCCACCCGACCCCGTTGCGGTTGGGAAGACCCTGGACAAGCTCATCGCCGACGAGAACGGCGGGGCGAAGACCAAGGAAGCGGGCGTCGTCAACGACCTCGCGTTCCTCCGCCGGGCGGCCGTCGACCTGACCGGCCGGATCCCGACGGACGCCGAAATCGCGAAGTACCTGGCCTGGCCGGCCGACCAGCGGCGGGCGAAGGCCGTCGACGAATACATGGCCCGCGACCAGTTCGCGGACCGCTGGGCGGTCTTCTTCGGCGACCTCCTCCGCGTCCGGTCCCAGGCCGACGGCGGGGCCGCGCTGCAGGCGTTCGTCCACGAGGCGGTGCGGGCGAACGTCCCCTACGACGTGCTCGCCCGCCGGCTGATCGGGGCCGCGGGCCGGGCGAACACCCAGCCGGAAACCGGGTTCCTGCTCAACGACGACGCCGACCCGTTCGCGCTGACGGCGGTCGTGTCGCAGGTGTTCATGGGCGTCCGCATCTCCTGTGCGCAGTGCCACAACCACCCGTTCGACACCTGGACCCGCGAAGAGTTCTACGACATGGCCGCGTTCCTCGGCCGCACCCGCCGGGTCGAACACCGCGTCAAGATGCAAGTCCTCGGCATCTTCCTGAACGAGGCGGCCGAGACGATGATCATGTGGCCGCCGGAGGACAAGGCGAAGGGCCAGAAGCGGGCCGCGGTGAAGCCGTCGTTCCCGTTCAAGCTGGACGAAGGGGACGGCCCGAACAAGCACCTCGCCCGGTTCAAGGCGCTGCGCGACTGGCAGGCCGCCGAGGCGAAGCGCGTTGCGGAAGCGAAGGCGAAGGCCGGCACCGGCGTCGACGACTTGCTCGACGGCGTGAAGACCGATCCGGGCAAGAAGGACGAGATCGACGTGATCGCCGAGGCAAAGGCGGACGTGCGGAAGATCGACCTCGAAGGCGATCTGTACAAGGCGAGCCAGCTGCGGCGGACCCTCGCGGAGCACGTCACCGACCCGAAGAACCGCTTCTTCAGCCGGGCGATCGTCAACCGCGTGTGGGCGGAGCTGGTCGGCCGCGGGTTCGTGAACCCGGTCGACGACTTCCGCAACGACAACCCGCCGTCGCACCCGAAGGCGCTGGACTACCTCGCGGACGAGTTCGTCGCCAGCGGGTACGACTTCCGGTTCCTGGTGCGGGCGGTCACCGCCTCGGGCGTGTACCAGAAGGCCCACCTGATGGGCACCGTCCCCGCCCCGGACCGGCTCGCCGCGGAGAAGGCGTTCACCGCCACCCCGCCGCGCCGCATGGTCGGCGAGAGCATCTTCGACAGCATCGTCCTCGCCGGGCACCTGTTCAACCCGAAGCACCGGCCGGGCGACAACCAGACGACGGTCATCACCTACGTGCAAGTCCCGGTGGCGGTGAAGGACGACCCGAAGAACCCGGACAAGAAGCCGAAGGGCGGCAACCCCGCGATGATGGCCGGCGGCAAGATGACGGGGGCCGGCTACGACCTGGAACGCGGCATCGAGGTCGACTTCAAGGACGCCCTCAAGAAGCGGGACGGCCTGGACATCGACAAGATGCAGGCGAAGTCCGCGGAGGAGCTCGAGGCCGAAATGATGATGAAGAACGGCACGATGATGGCCGGCAAGCGGGTGCGGTACGTCACGAAGGAAGTCCCGAAGCTGATCGACGACAACCCGCGGTTCAGCAGTTCGATGCGGATGGCCGCCCCCGCCCCGCCGGGGCACTTCGTCCGCGTGTTCGGCCAGACCGACCGGTCGACACTCGACGAACGCCGGGACCACAGCCCGTCGATGCGGCAAGCGTTGATGATGCTCAACGGCAAGCTCACGAACGAGGCCGCCCGCGTCGGCCCGCTGGAGCCGATGCACGCCCTGCTGGTGGGGGACAAGGCCAACGTGGACGCGGCGATCAAGCTGGCGTACCGCGAAGCCCTCACCCGCGAGCCGAGTTCCGAGGAACTGGCCGACGCCCACGCGATTCTGAAGGACGCCAAGACCCCGCTCGACGGGATGGCGGACCTGCGCTGGGCCCTGTTCAACAGCAACGAGTTCCGGTTCATTCCGTAATGTCCCCGCGAGCCGCGGACGCCAGTCCGCGGGTGAAGTCGAAACCACCCGCCCACTTGCGTGGGCGGCTCGCCGAGTCGAAAACGATCCGCACTCCCACCCTCACACTGGACACGTTCCCATGATTTCCGATTCGCTCGCCTGTACCGGCTACCGCCTGAACCGCCGGAACTTCGTGTCGGCGGCCGCCGGCACGTTCCTCGGCATGAACGTCCGCACGCTCGTCGCCCGCGCCGGAGACGACCACAAGGCCACCGCCGAGCACGTCATCCTCTTCTGGAACGGCGGCGGCATGAGCCACATCGACACGTTCGACCCGAAGCCCGGCCGCGAGACCGCCGGCGAGTTCGAGCCGATCAAGACCAGCGTCGCCGGCATCCAGATCTCCGAGATCTTCCCGGAACTGGCGAAGCAGATGAAACACGTCGCGCTGATTCGCTCGATCGCGGGCACGAACGGCGACCACGGCCGGGCGACGTACCAGCTGCAAACCAGCTACGCCCAGAGCAGCAACCTCCAGCACCCCGGCATCGGCTCGGTCGTGGTGTCCGAGAAGAAGCAGAACGGCGACCTGCCGGCCTACGTGACCATCGGCGGGCTCGCGCCCAAGGCCGGCTACCTCGGCCAGAAGTGCGAGGCGTACTTCGTCGGCCGGCCCGGCGAGAAGGACCCGTACCTCGCGTTCCCGAGCGGGATCACCGAGGTTCGCGGGAACAAGCGGCTGGACATCCTGCAAAAAATGAACCAGAAGCAGGCCGGGCACCTGCCGTCGGACGAGACCGACGCGGCCCAGACCTCGCTCGTGGACGCGGTCACGCTGATGCGGAGTCCCGCCCTCGAAGCGTTCGAGGTGAAGAAGGAGAAGCCGGAGACGATCGAGAAGTACGGCGACAGCGAGTTCGGCCGCGGCACGCTCCTGGCCCGCCGGCTCGTCGAGAGCGGCGTCCGGTTCGTGCAGGTGAACCGCGGCGGGTTCGACGTCCACTCGAACGCCTTCCCCGCGATGCGCGACCACGGCGAGGTCATGGACCCCGCCCTCGCCGCGCTGATCGAAGACCTGGCCCAGAGCGGGTTGCTGACGAAGACGCTGATCGTCACCCTCAGCGAGTTCGGCCGGACGCCGAAGGTCAACATGACCGCCGGCCGGGACCACCACCCGAACGTGTTCTCCTGCCTGTTCGCGGGCGGCGGCGTGAAGGGGGGTCAGGTGATCGGCTCGTCCGACGCCGACGGGTTCGGGCCGAAGGACCGGCCGGTGAAGGTGCAGGACATCCACGGGTCGATCTGCCACGCCCTCGGCATCGACCCGGACAAGGAAGTGATGACCCCGCTGCAACGGCCGATGAAGCTGGTGGACAAGGGCAAGAAGGTGGCGGAACTGTTCTCGTAAGAGGGATCGCTTGATCCGCCAACGCACCCGGCCGCGGGCTCCCGACCCGCGGCCGGGTGCGTTCGTATCTGGGGGCGAGAGGCGAGAGAACTCGGCTTGACACCGGCCCCCGCGGACCGGGTATCCTGGGAACCCGGCGTCACGCCGGGGTTCTGCCGTTGGTGGCGGTGCCGGGGCTGCGTACAATAAGCTAGTTGTCGGACGACTTCCCGTTGACGCGACCCCGGTCCGCCCCTGACCCGTTCGGCTCTCCCTTTCTGTTGAATCGCGGTCGGACCCGTCACGGACTGCACCAAGGACAGAGGAGACCCCCGAATGGCCACGGCCCAAGCGATCCTCGATAGCATCCGCTCGACCATCGACCTGACCGATTACAAGAAGCTCCACTGGGAGGGGTCGTTCTCGGACTACCTGGACATCGTCGTCCAGAACCCGTCCGTCACCCGGACGGCCTACCAGCGCATGTACGACATGATCCTGTCGCACGGCGTCGAGGACATCTACGAGAACAAGGACAAGCTCACCCGGTTCAAGTTCTTCACCGAGTTCGCCGCCCGGCACGCGGACGGGATCTACGGCCTCGACCGGCCGCTGATGCAGCTCGTCAACACGTTCAAGTCCGCCGCCCTGGGGTACGGCACCGAACGCCGGGTCATCCTGCTGCACGGCCCGGTCGGGTCCGCGAAGTCCACGATCGCCCGGCTGCTGAAGCGCGGCATCGAGGAGTACAGCCGGACCGACGCGGGGATGCTCTACAGCTTCGCTTGGAAGAACGCCGACGGCACCTGGGCGAAAGACCCGATGCACGGCGAGCCGCTGCAGCTCGTCCCGGACGAGCACCGTGCCCGCGTCCTGGCGATGCTGAACGAGTCCGCCAAGGGGGCCCGGTACGAGGTGCGGATCAAGGGCGACCTCTGCCCGTACAGCCGGTTCGAGTACCGCGAGCGGCTGCAGAAGTACAACGGCGACTGGCTCAAGATGCTGCACCACGAGGTCAAGGTCTACCGGCTCGTGCTCAGCGAAAAGGACCGCATCGGCATCGGCACCTTCCAGCCGAAGGACGAGAAGAACCAGGACAGCACCGAACTCACCGGCGACATCAACTACCGCAAGATCGCCGAGTACGGCAGCGACTCCGACCCCCGCGCGTTCAACTTCGACGGCGAACTGAACATCGGCAACCGCGGCATCGTCGAGTTTATCGAGGTGCTCAAGCTCGACGTGGCGTTTCTCTACGACCTGCTCGGGGCGTCGCAGGAGCACAAGATCAAGCCGAAGAAGTTCGCCCAGACGGACATCGACGAGGTGATCCTGGGCCACACGAACGAGCCCGAATACCGCCGGCTCCAGAGCAACGAGTTCATGGAGGCGCTGCGGGACCGGACGGTGAAGATCGACATCCCCTACGTGACCCGGCTGCGGGACGAGGTCAAGATCTACGAGAAGGACTACAGCCCGGAGAAGGTGAAGGGCAAGCACATCGCCCCGCACACCGTCGAGGTCGCGGCCATGTGGGCCGTCCTCACCCGGCTCAACGCCCCGAAGCACGCGAGCCTGACGCTGCTGCAGAAGATGAAGCTGTACAACGGCAAGACGATGCCGGGCTTCACCGAGGACAACGTCATCGAGCTGAAGCGCGAGGCCACCCACGAGGGGATGACCGGCATCAGCCCGCGGTACATCCAGGACAAGATCTCGAACGCGCTCGTCGCCCACCCGGACGAGGACAACATCAACCCGTTCATGGTGATGAAGGAGCTCGAAGACGGCCTCCGCCACCACGCCCTGCTCAAGGACGAGGAGCAGTACCGCAGCTACAAGGAACTGCTCACGGTCGTCCGCGAGGAGTACGAGGACATCGTCAAGAACGAGGTCCAGCGGGCCATCGCGGCGGACGAGGAAGCCCTGCAACGCCTCTGCGGCAACTACATCGACAACGTCAAGGCGTACACCCAGCGGGAGAAGGTCCGCAACCGCTACACCGGCAACTACGAGGAGCCGGACGAACGCCTCATGCGTTCGGTCGAGGAGAAGATCGACATCCCCGAGGGCCGAAAGGACGACTTCCGCCGGGAGATCATGAACTACATCGGGGCGCTCGCGATCGACGGCAAGAAGTTCGACTACAAAACCAACGAGCGGCTCCAAAAAGCGCTCGAGCTCAAGCTGTTCGAGGACCAAAAGGACTCGATCAAGCTGACCTCGCTGGTGTCGAACGTGGTCGACCGCGCGACGCAGGAGAAAATCGACGTGGTGAAGTCTCGTCTGATTCGCAACTACGGCTACAATGAGTCGAGTGCGACGGACATCCTGAATTTTGTCGCGAGCATCTTCGCCCGAGGGCAAACGAAGAAGTGAGTTGGAGTCGAGCCATGGATTATGACACCTTGATGGAATGGGTCAACGCAAAACCGTTCGAACCATTCCAATTGGTTTCGACCGATGGCGCGACGTACACCGTCCATCACCCTTCGATGATCTGGCCGGGCGGTCGTACGGTGCTGATCGGCCTACCGTACGACTCATCCCGGCCAGATGTGCCCGGCAAGCACATTACGCTGGCCATCGACCATATTGTCCGTGTAGAACCATTGCATCGACAATCGGCCTAAGGGAACGGTACATCGTCCGCGGCGGGGTCGAGACGAGTGGGGGCCTGACCGACGGGAAAGTGTGAACCTGGTCAGGTCGGAAGAAGCAGCCATAAGCGCCGTACCGGGCGGCTCAGGGCACCCCCACTCATCCCGCCCCCGGCGGACACCGAACGCGGGGCAGACTCTCCGGTCTGCCCCGCGTTTTTTCGTCCCCCTCCTCCCACCCCAGGCGTCCCATGTTCCGCCTCGCGTTGCTCGCCCTCTTCCCCCTCGCCGCGACCGCACCTGCCGCCGGCACGCTGTACGAGGTCGCGTACCCCGCGCCGGCGGCCCCGAAGCCGGGCGAACTGCCCTACGCCGTGACGTACCGCCTCTGGCTGCCGGACGGCGTCAAGCACGTCCGCGGCGTGATCGTCCACCAGCACGGGTGCGGGGCCGGCGCGTGCAAGGGCGGGGCCACCGCCGCCCGCGACCTGCACTGGCAGGCGCTCGCGAGGAAGTGGGACTGTGCCCTCCTCGGCCCGGAGTACCACCAGCCGGACAAGGCCGACTGCCGCCAGTGGTGCGACCCGCGGAACGGCTCGGAAGCCGCCTTCCTGAAGTGCCTGACGGACTTCGCCGCGAAGACGAAGCACCCGGAACTGGAGACGGCCCCGTGGTGCCTCTGGGGTCACAGCGGCGGCGGGTTCTGGGCCAGCCTCATGCAGGTGAAGCACCCGGACCGCATCGTCGCGATCTGGTTCCGCTCCGGGACCGCGTTCGCGACGTGGGAGAAGGGGGACATCCAGAAGCCCGAGATTCCCGAGGCGGCTTACGGCATCCCGATCGTGCTCAACCCCGGCGCGAAGGAGAAGGACCACAAGCAGTTCGCCGGCGCGTGGACCGGGGCGGTCGCGATGTTCCAGGCGTACCGGGCCAAGGGCGCGCCCGCGTGCTTCGCCCCGGACCCCCGCACCGGCCACGAGTGCGGCGACTCGCGTTACCTCGCCATCCCGTTCTTCGATGCCTGCCTCGCGGCCCGGTTGCCGAAGGATGGAGGCGACGGGAGGTTGCGCCCCATCGATCAGAAGGCCGGGTTCCTGGCGAAGTTCCAGGGGGATGCGGCCGTGCCCGCGGCGAAGTACGACGGCATACCCGAGGAAGCGAACTGGATTCCGACGGAAGCCGTCGCGAAGGCCTGGGCCGAGTACGTCAAGACCGGCGCGACCGAGGACGCCACCCCGCCGCCGGCCGCGTTCGACGTGAAGGCGACCGCCCGGGCGGACGGCGGCGTCGAACTGACCTGGGACGCAGCCGCCGACTTCGAGAGCGGCGTCCGCGGGTTCGTCGTCGAACGGGACGGCAAGGAACTCGCGGCTCTCCCGGCCAAGCCGGTCGGGAAGTTCGGCCGGCCGCTGTTCCAAACGATGTCCTACCACGACACCCCGGAAGCCCCGGTGCCCGAGATGAAGTTCACGGACAAGGACGGCAAGGCGGGAGCCGAGTACCGGGTGACTGTCGTCAACGGCGTCGGATTGAAATCGGAACCGGCGAAGGTCTTGGCGAAGTGAGTGTGAGAGAAATAAGGCGGCCCGGCAGGAGACCCACCGGGCCGCAACGCAACCGCTCCCGTCCGGGCGGAGCGTTAACTCAGTAATAGCATCTGCAGTCCTCGACTTCTACTCATCGTTCATCGGGTGCGAGTATCACACGCATTGACGATCGCCGGATTGCGGCTTGTCCCCGGCCGTGTCCGAACACGCCGCCGCGACCGCCGTCAGTGCGACGTCCCGCTCCGCCTCGCCGGCCGACCCGACCCCGCGGAACGCCCGCTCGTGCCGCCACGCCGCGGCGGTCGCCCGCACCGCCAAGTCCGTGAACACCACCGTCACGACCAGCAGCTTCGCCAGGAAGTCGATCGCGACCTGGAACACGGACCCGTCGAACGCCCACACGAGGGACTTCGACTCCGCCAGCGACTCGACCGCGTCTTCCAGGGTGATTTCTTCGTCGCCGTCCGTCAGTTCCTCGAAGTGCGTGCTCACCGCCGCCGAGCGGTCGAACCCGATGACCTGGAGGTCGGCCACCTTCGCGGTCAGGGCGAACGCGGCGAGCAGCCCGATCCCGGTCGCCGTCGTCAGGGTGACCAGCCGCTTAACCCCGGCGACCCGCCGGACGCCGTCGGCGGTCGGGTGGGGCCGGACGAACGCCCCGGCCGCCAGCGCGTAGCCCAGCGGCGCGCCGGCCCACAGCAGCATCCCGGCGACCAGCAGCGGGCTGGTGACGAGGTGGTTGATCGGCACCAGCACGACGAGCCAGAACAGGAGTGTGCCCGGCGCGGCGGTGACCAGGAGCCAACCCGGCAGGGCGGCCGCCGGGAGCAGGGTCTTCGCCCGCAGGCAGCCGTTCACCAGCCCCGGAATCAAGGACACGACGGCCGGCAACATCGCCGCGTACCCCGGCATGGCGAGCAGCCACGTCAGCAGGAGTTCCTCGCTCGGCGTGCCGTGGGACTGCGGGGCGAGGTGGTACGCCGCCGACAGGGGAATGAGCGCGATGAGGAACGGCGTCAGGAACGCGGCGGCCCACGTCGCTGCAAGAAGGTTGTGCGACGCGTGCGGCCGCCGCCAGGTGGCGGACCCGAAGGCCGCCACCAACGGGAGAGCGACCACCGTCGCCAGCCACAGCAGATCGGCCGCCACGCCGAGCGGCCGATACCCGTCGAACCCGTCGTCGAGCGTGTTCGCGACCGCGAGGACGGCGACGACGGTCGTCGGCAGGACGGCCGCCGCCAGCGCACTCCGCCGCCACACCGCGTACCGCTGCACCGCCGGGTCGGTCACGCCGGCCGCGGCCAACGCTTCCCCCTCCGCGGCGGTCACGGCGACTGCCGACAGGTTCCAGGCGAAGGCCCGCTTCAGGTGAAGGGCGAGCAGCGCCGCCCCGGTCGGGGCGGGTCGAGTCGGGTCGGGCATGGGGGCACGGGGTTGGAGGCAGGGGAGACAGAACCGGCGGTCAGGGGCCGTCCGGGGTGGGTTCCGATTTCGCCGGCTTCCACCAGTGGAAGAAGCCGGGCGGAACCTGGACCGGGGGCGGCGGGAGGAGGTTGCCGCCGCCGAGGGCCTGGTAGGTGTTGACCACGGCCGCCAGTTGCTGCCGCTTGATGGTGATGTACTCCATCTTCGCGTCCATGTAGTCCCGCTGGGCGAGCAGGACTTCCACGTACTCCGCCCGGGCGTTCTGGAAGAGCTGACTCGCCACGGCAATGGACTCGTCGAGGGCGTCGAGTTGCTGCTTCTTGATCCGCAGGCTCTTCCGGTAGTTCTCCGCCATGGAGACGCGGTTGATCACCTCGGTGTAGGCGTTCAGGACGGTCCGCTGGTAGTCGTAGAGGGCCTGCAACTGCCGGGCGTTCGCGGTCAGGAACTCCGCCTGAATCGCCTTCTTGTTGATGAGCGGGGCCGCGAGGTCGCCGGCGGCGTTGTACACCAGGGCTTCGGGGTTGAACAGGTACCGCGGGTTGAACGCCCGGTACCCGACGTTGGCCGTGATGTCCAGGGACGGGAAGAAGTGGGCGCGGGCGACGAGGATGTCCAGCCCGGCGGCCGCCACCTCCCGCTCGGCCCGGCGGACGTCCGGGCGGTTTTGCAGCAGCTGGGCCGGCACCCCGAGCGTGAGTTTGTCGAACGTCAGGTCGAAGAACTTCGCGGACGGCCGCTCGACGGTCTGGGGGTACCGGCCGAGCAGGAAGTTGATCCGGTTCTCGACCTCGATCATCTCCTGCTTCACGACGAGCTTTTCGCTCTGGTTCTTCCGGACCTCGGCCAGGAACCGCTGGACGGCGAGTTCGGTCCCGCGGCCGGCGTCCTTCTTCGCCTTCGCGATCTCCAGACTCTTCTCCTGCAGCGCGATCGTCGTGTCCAGGTTCTCCACCCGCTTGTCCAGGGCCATCAGGGTGTAGTAGTTCTCGGCCGTTTCCGCCACCAGCCGGGTGACGAAGAAGTTCCGCCGGTCGATCGCCGCGAGGTACCGCAGGCGGGCCGCGTCCCGGGCGTTGCGGTACTCCCGCCAGATGTCCAGCCGCCAGAGGAACGACAGCGCGCCGTAGTAGTCCGGCAGCGGGTCCGGGAACGTGCGGCCCGGCGCGATCAGCAGTTGCTCTTCGACCGCCCCGTCGCGGGTGTACAGGCTCGGCCTCTCCAGCCCCGCCCCGGCCCGGACCCCGACGAACGGCAGGTACGCCCCCCGCCGGGACAGCACCTCGTTCGCGGCGATCTGGATCTCCTCGTCCATCACCTTCAGTTCTTGGTTCCCGGCCAGGGCGTCGTGGATCAACCGGGACAGCATCGTGTCGTTGTAGAACTCGTCGATGCCGACGTTCGCGGCCGTGTCCCCGCCGGTCGTCAGGGCGGACGGCGGCACCGCCCCGTACCCCACGACCGCCCCCGCGAGGGCGGCGATTCCCTCCGGGTTCGGGTACGGGTTCGGCGCGCCGGACTCGATCGCCGCGAAATTCTCCGGCAGCGTCGGACCCGTCTGTGCGTTCCGGAGGCCGGGGATCTGGCACGCGGACAGGCCGAGAATCGTCCCGCAGACCGCCGCACGGGCGACGAGCCGCCGCTTCCGCACACGAATCGCTGACAGGTCCATCGGCTCGTCCTTGAGTCGGGGCCACTTCGGGCCATCCGGCCCGAATCCTATCGGCCGCCGTGCCGGACCCGGCATAATCGTTTCCGGCGGAGTTTCCTGAAATCTCGAAGGCGGTTCGGCCGATGATTCCGACGAAGCCAACGTGATTCGTCGGCGACCACCGCCCTGAAGGG
>CAYUHJ010000193.1:0-11496 GCA_964444365.1 uncultured Alcaligenaceae bacterium
GTTCAAATACAGGGCCGTGTTCGTCTCGCCGAGGGAGGTGCTGAACGTCCCGCCGGCGAGCGCGTTCTGGAAGTTCCCGTTGGGGCCGCTCGTGTTGATGACGAACTTGTCCGCACTGTAGCCGGTGATCCCGCCGTCGAAGTCGGCGATCTTCCAGGTGTACGAGGTCGTGTTGACGAAGTTGGCCGCGAGGCCAGGGGTCTGATCGGCCTGCAGGGAGAACACGTTGATCTGGATCGGGGTCGCGGCGGTGGCGGTGATGTCGAGCATTCGTGTCGCGTTCACGCCCGTGAGCAAGTCCCAGCCGCTGCTCGACCCGGCGGTGCCGGTCGCGTTATTGATCTCGAAGGTATACCGCGAGCCACCGGCGAGGGTCGTGTTTCCGGCGGAGAAGGTGCCGGTGCCGCTGGTGCCCGGCGCGATCGTGCCGCCGGCGACCGCGAGCGTGCCGTTCACGGTCCCGGACCCGCCGAGGGTGCCGCCGGTGTTCACGGTGACGGCGGAGGTGAGCGAGCCGGCAATCGGGTTACTGGGGGCGTTGCCGAGGGTCAGCGTGCCGGCGTTGACGGTCGTGGACCCGGAGTAGGTGTTCGCCCCAGTCAGAAGGAGCGTGCCGGCCCCGGACTTCGTGAGGTTCGACGAGCCGGACACGACGCCGCTGACGGTGAGGGTGCGGCCGCTGTTCACGCTCCAGGTCTGATTCGCCCCTAGAGCGATAGGCGTAGCAAGTGTGAGGTTCTGAGTCGCGGTCGACAAGTCGACGCCACCGACCCCGAGGGTAATCGTGTCGGTTCCCGAAACGCTGATAGAACCTGAGGGGCTGAAGACTTGAATCCCGCGAAGACTCAGAGCACCAATGTTGTTATTGTTTGAGAAGTTGGTTGTAGAAAGAAGGCTGAACTCGACAGTTGAATTGGAAATGTCGCTCACCGGCCTCGTGTCGTTGGACCAGTTTCTCGGCGTGTTCCAGTTGTTACTGTTCCCTCCGTTGCCCGTCCAGGTGTACACTGTCTGTGCGGCGGCCGATTGCCCGACGGCCGCGAGGACGAGCGGGCAGAGCAAGCCGACCAACGCCGTTCGAGATGAGAACACGACACCCTCGGCACAAAAACCAGAACAACCAGCAATTCGAGAGGTGCAGTTATTGTACTGCCCCTGCCGGCGAGCAAAACCCGATTTCTTTCCCGAGCCCGCCAATTCCGCCCGGCTTGCCCCGTTTCCTCAGCCCCGCCCCGCGAGCTCCGCTTGCACTCCCCCGCACCCCCCGCGTATAGCCCCCGGCGGTCCGCGGTCCGCCGGAGCACGCGCATGAGCCGATTCCTCGTCCTCGCTGCCGTCCTCGCGTGCGGCTGCAACACCGCGAACCCGACCTCGTTCCCGTGGTGGGGTTTCCCCGGCACCACCACCCAGACGCACGCCAAGCCCGGCGGGTCCGCGTACTTCCGCAACTTCGACCCGAAGGCGTGCAAGCTCGAACTGACCCCGACGAACGCGAGCTGCCGGCCCGGCGGGCAGCAGGTGCTGGTCGCCACGGTGTACGACAAGGACGGCGTCCCCCGCCGGAAGCGCCGGGTCGAATGGATCATCGAGGGGCCGGGGAACATCGTCGAACTGGACGAGTCCGGGATCATGCCCGGCCGCGGGTACAAGGTCGACAACAAGTACGGCGTCAGCTACACGGACTACTTCGAGCACACCATCACCCGCGGGAACGACGACCCGCGGGACGACTTCACCGTCCGCCCCGGCCAGACGTGGTGCGTGATTACGTCCGCCGTCGAAGGGCAGACGACCGTCACCGCCTACGCGCCGGGCGTCTACAACTGGGACGCGGGCCGGGTCAGCGTGAAGGTGCTGTGGGCGGACACGAACTTCAACTTCCCGCCGCCGGTGATCTCGTCGCGGTCCGGGGGGGAGGTCAACCTCAGCACGGTCGTCAGCCGCAACCCGAACGCGGTGACGCCGGCCGAACCGCTACGGGTGCGGTACCGCATCATCGACGGCCCGCCCGCGTCGCTCGTGTCACAGTCCGGGGCGGGCACCACCGCGACGTTCTCGGGGACGGGTCAAAAAGAAGCCGAAATCACAACGGATGCGGACGGGAAGGCGACGGTCAAGGTGATCGAGTCGGCCGCCTCGCCGGGGAAGACGCGGGTCGCCGTGGAGGTCGTCAAGCCGGACCCCGGCGGCGTCGGGGCGGGGACCGTCGTCGGCCGGCAGGAGACCACCGTCGAGTGGGCGGCCGCGAATCTGGCGCTCGACGTAAAGGCCCCGAAGGCGGTCGCGGTCGGCCGGGAGGTTACGGTCCCGCTGGTGCTGGCGAACACGGGCAAGGCCGACAGCCGCTCCGCGACGGCACGCCTGTCGCTCCCGGACGGGGCCGAGTTCGTGCGGGCCGACCCCGCCCCCACGGTGGAACAGGGCCGGAGTCTGATGTGGTCGCTCGGCCCGGTCGCCGCCGAGAAGTCCCAGACGATCGACGTGGTGATTCGCCCCACCAGGAAGGGGCGGTACGACCTCCGCGCGTCCGCCGAAACGGACGACGGCCTGCGGGCGGAGCAGCGAGCCGAACTGACCGCCGACACCGCGGGGTTGAAGGCGTCGCTCGAAGTGCCTCCGGCGGTGCCGGTCGGGGACGCGGCGACGGTGAAGGTCGCGGTCCGCAACCCCGGCGCGGTGCCGCTCGACGGCGTGACCGCGTGGCTGAGTTTCGACGACGGGCTGACGTCCGCCGCCGGTAAGAACCCGGCCGAGTTGCCGGTCGGCACCGTCCCCCCTGGGGAAACGAAGCGGGTCGAGTTCGTGCTGACCCCGTCGAAGGCCGGGAAATACGCCGTCCGCGCCAACGTCACCGCCGACGGCGGCCTCGCCGACCGGGCCGAAGGTGCGATCGACGCCCGCAAGGCCGCGCTCGGCGTGACCGTCACCGGCCCGGACAAGGTCGCACTCGGGACGGAGGGGATCTGGGAGGTCCGCGTGTCCAACACCGGGGACGTGGCGGTTCCGAACGTGACCGCGCGGGCGACGCTGCCGAAGAGCCTGACCGCCCGCGGCGGGTCGAACGGCGGGAAAGCCGCCCTCGCGGACGTGGTCGTGTGGGAACTCGGCCCCCTCGCGGCCGGAGAGAAGAAGACGGTCCGGCTCAGCGCGTCCGCCGACCGCATCGGCGTCGACGGCGTCATCACCGCGTCCGCCGTCGGCGAAAGTTCGTCCGGGCCGGGGCTCCGGGCCACCGCCGAGACGCCCGTCGCCGTGGCCGGCCAACCCGCGCTCGTGCTGGAACTGACGGACCCGCCCGCGGCGGTCGTCGTGGGCCGCAAGGCGACGCTCAAGGTGACCGTCCGCAACCGCGGGAGCGGCCCGGCGAGGAACCTGGACGTGTCGGCCACCGTGTCCGCCGAGCACGCGGTCCTCGGGGGCAGCGGCCCGAGCCGAGAGCCCGGCCGGGTCGACGGCGACCGCGTCACCTTCCCCCCAATTGCGGAGCTTCCCGCCGGAGCGTCGGCGGTCTTCACCGTGGACCTGGAGGCGGCCAAGCCCGGCGCGGCCCGGTTCCAGGCCGAGGTCCGGGCCGACCACCTCAGCCAGCCGCTCCGCGACGAGCAGGCCGGCCGCGTCACCGCCGGGCCGTGACCGCGCCGAAATTCCGTTCCAACTCCGCGGGGAAAGCGGGTAAGCTCAATCCGGCACCCGCGTCCGGGAGGTCGATCATGGCCCGCCGATTCCCCGCCTGCCTGGCCCTGCTCGCCGGGTCCGTGGCCCTGGCCACCCCCGTCCCGAAGGACCCGGACGTCGTGTTCTACTACCCGACCACCCCCGGCGCGAAGTGGGTGTACGAGCGGCCCGACCGGGACGAGGAGGTCGTGACGGTGTCGGGGGTGGAGAAGGAAAAGGGGGAACTGGTCGTCAGCCGGGCGAACCCGAACGGGAACGAGGCGGGGTACCGGAAGGTCTACGTCTCCGCCGACGGCCTGCGGCAGCCGCAGGGCTACGACGAGGACGCCGACCCGGTCTGGCTCCTGAAGGCCCGCGTGAAGTCCGGGGACTCGTGGGACGCCGGCGAGGGCAAGCGAACCGTGTACGGCCCGGACGAGGTCGAAGTGCCCGCCGGCAAGTTCCGGGCGCTCCGGGTCGTGTGGGAGCGCGGGAGCGTGACGTACACCTCGTGGTACGCGCCCAACGTCGGCGAGATCAAGCGGACCGCAAAACACGGGGAGGACCCGGCCGCCACCGTGCGGGTGTTGAAGTCGTTCCAGGCGAAGTGAGCGGGCCGGCCCGGAAAACGAAGAAACCCCCGGTCTACCGGGGGTTTCTGGCGAATGCGGAAGAGAGGACTTGAACCTCCACACCCTTGCGAGTACCAGAACCTGAATCTGGCGCGTCTGCCAATTCCGCCACTTCCGCTCGAACGAAACGTATCTTAACGGCAACCCGGTTTCCGTCAAGCCGCCCGCGAGGGGCCAGGGCGACGCCGTGCGTGAAAGTAGGCAACTCGCTCCGCGAGTTGCGGGCTCGTGTCCCGAGAGAGGTCTACTCCACGCGGGCTGATTGGATCTCGTTGGGAGTTCCGGTCCCCTCCCCCTTGAGGGGGGAGGGTGAGGGTGGGGGTGGTCTGGGGCGTGAACCCTTCACCCCCACCCCAACCCTCCCCCCTCCAGGGGGAGGGAGAACGATCCATTCTCCGCGCGTGAAGTATCCATTCATGTCTCAGGGCGGAAGCGCAGTCACTCGCGGAGCGAGTGACCGACTGAATCGGCCGCACTTGAATCGTTGCGTCGCCCTGCGCGAGGGGCCGAGTCGGTTTCGAGTAGCCGGCCGACGGGTTCGGGTATGGTGGCGCGGTCCAGGCCGGGGTAGGGTGACGGTTCCCCCCACCCGGAGCCATTCCCATGCGACAGCTACTCCCCCTATTTGCAGTCGTTTTCGCGCTCGGCGTCGCCTCGCGGCTGACCGCCGCGGAACCCGTCTCGCACCGCGTCCTGGCCGCCGACAAGGGCACCCTCGCCGTCGTCGCCGCGGACGGCACCGTCGAATGGCAGATGCCCATCAAGCACGACGTTCACGACCTGCACGTCCTTCCCAACGGCAACTACCTCACGCACACGAACGCGACCACGGTCGTCGAGATCGACCCGAAGAAGAAGGAAGTCGTCTGGAAGTACGAGTCGAAGCCGAAGGCGGGCTACACCGGTCGCGTCGAGGTTCACGCCTTCCAGCGCGTCGAGGACGGCCGGACGATGATCGCCGAGTCCGGGAACGCCCGCATCATCGAGGTCGACGCCGCCGGGAAGATCGTCAAGGAAGTCGCGCTCAACGTGCCGAAGCCGGACGCCCACCGGGACACGCGGATGGTGCGGAAGCTGGCGACCGGGAACTACCTCGTCTGCCACGAAGGGCTCGGCGTCGTCCGCGAGTACGACGGGGACGGGAAGACGGCGTGGGAGTACAAGCTCGACCTCAACGGCCGCAAGGCCAGCGGCGGGCACGGCCCGGAGGGGCACGGCGTCAACGTCTTCGGCGCGGTGCGGCTCGCGAACGGCAACACCCTCATCGCCGGCGGCAACAACAACCGCGTGATCGAGGTGGACAAGGACGGCAAGATCGTGTGGAGTGTCGATCAAAAGGACTTGCCGGGAATCACGCTCGCGTGGGTGACGACGCTGCACGCCTTACCGAACGGCAACGTCGTCATCGGCAACTGCCACGCCGGCCCGGACAACCCGCAACTCGTCGAGGTGACGCGGGACAAGAAGGTCGTCTGGACGTTCAAGGACTTCAAAACCTTCGGCAACGGCCTGGCCCTGTCGGTGATTCTGGACGTGGACGGAAAAGTGATTCGCTGACCGTCACACCTCCAACCCCACGGCGCGCATCAGGGCGATGCCGTTGCCGTGGGACACGACGCCGGGGCGCATCGTGTAGTCGAACGTCATCTCGCCGTTCGCGACCTGGTCCGCGAAGTGGACGTTCACCGCGCGCCCGCCGAGGGCCGCGGTTGCGTCCGTCAGGGCGAGGTCGTGGGTCGTGACGAGCCCGATCGCGCGGCCGCCGAGGAGTTTGCGGAGGACCGCTTCGGCCCCCTTCACGCGGTCGGCGGAGTTGGTGCCGGCGAACAGTTCGTCAAAGAGGAACAGCACGGGAAGCGGGCCGGCCGCCAGCTGCAGCACCGCCCGGACGCGCGTCACCTCGGCGAAGAACCGCGACCTTCCGTCCTGAAGCGAATCTTGCACGCGGATCGTCGCGCCGACGGCGAGCGGGGTCAGCGTCAGGGACTTGGCGCGAACCGTTCCACCGGCGAGGCCGAGGACCGCGTTCGCCCCGATCGACCGCAACAGCGTGCTCTTCCCGGACATGTTCGAGCCGCTGACGACCAGCACCCGAACGTCGCCGCCGAGCCGCACGTCGTTCGCAACGCACTTGTCCGGGGGCAGCAACGGGTGGCCGAGGGCGACCGCGTCGAACCCCGCGGCGGCGTCTTCCACCACGGTCGGGAACGGGTCGGCGGGGTTCTCGAAGCTGGCCCCCGCGAGGCTCGACAGGGCTTCCAGGTCGGCGATTTCCGCGAGCCACTTCGAGACGCCCGCCCCGGAGCGGCGCTTCCAGTCGTCGAACTGGAACGCGGTCCGCACGTCCCAGAGGGTCAGCAGCGCGAACGGGACGGCGACGTGGTTCCGCCGGCCGGCGATGCGGTTCGCGAGTTGCCGCAGGTCGCGAATCTGCTGCGACGGCGGTCCGCTCGCGTCCGCGGCGAAGACCTGCTTCAGCCTGGCGGCGGTGAACGCCTCGGACTCGAACCGCAGCAACGCGGATTCGAGCAAGGGCAGGTCGTTGGCGACTCGCTCCAGGGTGGCAATCGTCGTGCGGCCCCAGCGGTCGAGGGGGGACACGGCGGCCGCGGACAGGGCCAGCGTCAGCAGCAGCGGCACCCCGGTGGTCCCGGCCGCGACCCACCCGAGCAGTGCGGCCGCGTTACACCACCCGAGCACGACGACGGCCCACCGTCGCCCCGGCGGCACGCCTCGCGGCGGCTCGGCGGCCCAGGCTCGCAGCACGGCGAAGTCGGTGGCGGCCTGCACCTCCGGCCCCGCGACGGCGAGGTATTCGCGCAGGTCGAGCCGGTCCCGCAGGTCCGCGACGGCGGCCTGACGGGAGCAGATTTCGTCCGGGGTCGCGGGGGTCAGGAACCAGTTCGCGAGCAACTGCTCCCCGTCGGCGGTGCGGGCCGTGCAGACGCGCTGGAACAGCCCGCCGCGGCCGAACAGGTCCAGGTCGGCGGCGAACGGGTGGTCGGGGCCGGCGAACCGCGACCCGTCCGGCCCGCGGCCGGCCCAGTTCCCGGCGAGCCGGTCGAGCCCCTGCTCGTAGAACCGGACCGCCCGCAGCACGCGGTTTCGCTGCGCCCCGAGGACCTTGGCCCGCGCGAACAGCACGACGAACGGCCCGCCCGCGGCCAGTGCCCACCACCACGCGAACGCCCCGGTGATCGCGCCGACGTTGGCCAGCCCCGCCGCCAGGACGAACACCGCGATCCGCCACCGGCCCAGGCGGTCGATGCGGTGGTCGAACGTGGCGACCTCGGCCCGGCGGGCGGCGAGGCGGGCGGTGTACGCGGCGTGCGGGGTCATCGGGACGGTCTACCGGGGCGACACACCCCCGGCCACGCGGTAAGATTCCACGGGGAAGAAACCCCAACCCCCTCCCCGTTTCGGGGAGGGGAGCACACCCCGTTTCTTCCTCCCCTCTCCGCTTCGGGGAGGGGACGGGGGAGGGGTTGCTTTCCACCGAGACTCCCATGCCCGACGCCGAGCCGTGGTTCCAGGACGGGTTGAACTTCACCTGCACGCAGTGCGGCAAGTGCTGCACCGGCGAGCCCGGCTACGTCTGGGTCGACGACGCCGAGGTCGCCGCCCTCGCGAAGTTCCGCGGGGAGAAGGTGAACGAGTTCGCGGCCGTTTACACCCGGCCCGCCCGGGGGAAGGTCACGCTCCGCGAGAAGGCGAACGGCGACTGCGTCTTCTGGGACAAGGCCCGCGGCTGCACCGTCTACCCGGTCCGCCCCCGGCAGTGCCGGACGTGGCCGTTCTGGGAGAGCAACGTGGAAACCCCGGAGAAATGGCGGCAGGTGACGGAAATCTGCCCCGGGTCCGGCGAGGGGGAGCTCATCCCCGTCGAGGAGATTCTGCGGCGGGTGAAGGTCATCAAGATGTAGCCCGGTCGAACCACCGTGTCCCCGTGTCCGAGGAACCCGCCGATGTCCACCGCGATTGAACTGGCCGACGCCTACCTCGCCGGAGCGGGCCAGCTCCGGGCCGCCGTCCGCGGCATGACCCCCGAGCACCTCGCGGCGAAGCCGATTCCGGGGAAGATGAGCACCCTCGAAGTCGTCGCCCACATCGCGGACTTCGAGCCGATCCTGGCGGACCGCATCCAGCGGCTGATCGCGCTCGACAACCCGACCGTGATGGCCGCGGACGAGAACGCGTTCCTCAAGCACCTCTTCTACGCCGACCGCGACGCGGAGGAGGAACTCGCCGTCATCGAAGCCGTCCGCCGCAAGACGGCCCGGCTCATCCGGAAGCTGTCCCCGGACCAGCTAAAGCGGACGGGCACCCACAGCGAGAAGGGTCCGGTGACGCTGGAGCGCATCATCCAGATGGCGACGAACCACATCCCGCACCACCTGCCCTTCATCGCGGAGAAGCGGGCGGCACTGGGCATCGGGTAGCGGCTTCCGCGCGGCGTCGCCTCGCGGCTAACCCTCGGATTTCCCCTGGAAGTACGCTTGGCTCTCGTCGCGGACGAGGGACAGGAACGCCCAGACGCCGGCCATCGCGCCGGGGACACAGCACAGGTAGTTGACGTTCAGCCCGGCGGCGACGCACCCGAGGACGGCGAGCCAGAAGAACCGGCCCCGCAGCATGCACATCGCCCCGAAGGCGGCGACCGCGCTCGTGACGAACCCGGCGGCGTGGGCCGGCCGCATGTACGGGGCCCACGCGACAGCGAACGCCTCGATCTGCTCGTTCTCCCGGGCGATCAACTTCGGGTCGGGTTCGGGGTCGCCGGGCTTGCGCTTCGCCGCCTCGCGCATCTGCTCCAGTTCGCCGGGGGTGAACAGGCTCCGCGCCCAGACGCGGGCCAGTTTCACGTCCCCGTCCGGCACCGCGAACAGGTCCCACGAAAGGTAGCCGTTTACGATCAGCCCGACGAACGCGACCATCAGCAACGCCAATCCTGGCCCCGCAAGCACCCGCGGCACTCCGCCGACGTAAGCGAACCGCTGGACGGACTCGGCCGTCGTCGTGCCGTCCGCGGCCGTCCCGATCAGGAAACTGGCGGCACAGTGCGGACACGTCCCCATCCGGCCGGCCGCGCCCGCGGGCAAGTTCAGCGGCTTCCGGCAACCGGGGCAGACGATTTGATGAGAGGGCTCGGAGTTCATGACGGAAGTGTACCCCTCCGCCCGCGGACGGCTACAATGGGGCAACCCTCTTCAACCCCCAACCTGCCGCGAACTATGCACCCATATCGTTTCTTCCTCACCCTCCTCGCGGTCGGCACCCTGGCCGGCACCGGCCGCCTGACCGCCGTCGAGCTCGACCCCGTCATCGAGCGGATGAAGAAGGACATCTTCTACCTCGCCGGCGACGAGTGCGAGGGCCGCGGCGTCCAGACCGAGGGCATCAAGAAGGCCGGCGACTACATCGCGAAACAGTTCCGGGACGCCGGGCTCAAGCCGATCACGAAGGACGGCTCGTACTTCCAGCCGTTCGAGATCGAAGGCCCGCCGAAGCTCGGGACGCCGAACAGCCTGAAGTTCACCGGGCCGAAGGACCTCGAACTGGACCTGAAGTACGCCAAAGACTTCACCCCCACCGGGCTGAGCGCGCCGGGCAAGTCGGCCGCCGGCCTCGTCTTCGCGGGGTACGGGATCACGTCCGAGAAGCCGGCCTACGACGACTACGCGGACCTGGACGTGAAGGGCAAGTTCGTCGTGATTCTGCGGAAGGCCCCGCAGGCGGACGCGAAGAAGCCGCCGTTCGACCCGAACGCCAGCCCGCACGCCTCGCTCGGCAGCAAGGTCGCGAACGCGGCGAAGCACAAGGCCGCCGGCGTGATCTTCGTCAACCACGCGGCCGACGGCAAGGAAGACGCCCTCATGGACTTCGGCTACGCCCGCGGCGAGTCGGCCGGCATCCCGGTGTTCCACGTCACCCGGACGGTCCTGCAAAAGCTGCTGACCGCGGAGGACAGGAAGCTCGAAGAGGTCGAGAAGGCGATCGACGCGGACCTGAAGCCGCAGTCGTTCGACCTGAAGGGCTGGACCGCGGCCGGCGAGGTCACGGTCGTCCGCCCGAAGATCCCCGCCCGGAACGTCGTCGGCGTTTCCGAGGGCAAAGGCCCGCTCGCGGACGAGACCGTCGTCATCGGGGCCCACTACGACCACCTCGGGAACGGCGACCAGGGCGGCAGCCTCGGAGGGAAAGACGGCAAGGGCAAGACCCACTACGGGGCGGACGACAACGGCTCGGGCACCACCGGGCTGATCGAACTCGCCCGCCGGTTCGGGGCGATGAAGGACCGCATCGGCCGGCGGATCGTGTTCGTCGCGTTCTCCGGGGAGGAGATCAACCTGCTCGGCTCGAAGCACTACGCGAAAGACCCGCTGTTCCCGCTCGACAAGACCGTGTTCATGATCAACATGGACATGATCGGCCGCGTCGTGCCGGTGGAAGACGACGCCGCGTTGGTCCGGCTCGCGACCGTCGCGGGGGTGCCCGCCGGGTCCACGCTGCCCGACGCGAAGGTGACCCGCGACCGGCTCGTCGTGTACGGCCTCGGCACCGCGAAGGGGCTCGAACCGCTCGTCGATTCGACAAACAAGAAGTACGACTTCAAGCTGCTGAAGATCGCGGCCGGCACCGGGCCGAGCGACCACGACTCGTTCTACCGCAAGAAAATCCCCGTGCTGTTCTTCTTCAGCGGCACCCACCGCGACTACCACAAGCCGAGCGACACGCCCGACAAGATCAACCTGCCCGGCGTGAAGAAGGTCATCGGGATGGTCGAAGCCCTGGCCACGCACTTCGCCGAATCCACGGACAAACCCGAGTACCTCGTCGCGAAGGGGGGCTGGGAAGACCCGACCGACCCGAACCCGCGGCCGACGCGGCCTTCGATGCCGAAGCTCGGCATCATGCCCGGCAACTACGAGTCCGCCGACGGCGGCGTGCTGGTCGACGATGTCTCCCCCGGCGGCGCGGCCGAGAAGGGCGGCGTGAAGGCGGGCGACATCATCGTCGAAATCGCGGGCAAGCCGGTGAAGAACATCGGCGGGTACATGACGATCATGAGCCAGCAAAAAGCCGGCACCGAGATCGAAGTCCTCGTCCAGCGGAAGGACAAGAAAGTCCCGCTGAAACTGACGCCGCTGCCCTAACCCCGCGTCGCGGCTAAACTTTCCGACCCGGAGTTTCATCCATGCGAATGTTCGCT
>CAYUHJ010000194.1:0-5939 GCA_964444365.1 uncultured Alcaligenaceae bacterium
GCGAGGGCCGGCTGCCGATCGGGGCCCAAAACAACCCGCGGCGGACGTGGGTTATGCTGATGTGGCCGTACATCGAGCAGACCGCCCTCGCGGACCGCAACGACCTGAGCAAGCCGTTCCACGATGCACCCGGGACCATCCACTACACGATGAACGGCCTGTGCGGGGTCAAGGTGCCGCTGTACTCGTGCCCGTCGGACACGGGGCGGGACCTGGACTCCCCGACCGCCGGGAACCAGTATCAGCGGACCCGCGGGAACTACGCCGTCAACTGGGGCACTGCCACTTACGGGGCGGGTCCGCCCGCGACCGGGGCGGCCCCCTTCGGGCAAGACGGCGGTAATGCCAGCACTCCCCTCCGAACAAAGTTCACCAGCATCACGGACGGGTTGTCGAACACCCTGCTGCTCGCGGAAATCATCAAGGCGGTCAGCCCGGACGACAACGACTGGCGCGGGGACTTCCACAACGACGGGGGCGTGTTCCGGTTCCACACCATCAACACCCCCAATTCGTCCGCGGCGGACGTGGTCAACTGGGCGATCCCGGACTCCGACCCGCTCACGCCGGTGACCACCGCGGGGAACATGCACAACGCCACCCGCAGCCGCCACACCGGCGGGGTGAACGTCGCGATGGCGGACGGGTCGATCCGGTTCGTCCGCAACGCGATCCCGCTGCAGACCTGGCAGGCGATGGGCACGATGAACGGCAACGACCTCGTCGGCGAATAACTTCCCCGCGGAACTGTCCCATGCTTCCACTCGCCTGCCGAGCACTCGGCGTCGCGGCCCTCGTGGCCCTCGCCGGGTGCGCCGCCGACACGACGGCCGACGTGACCGGCACCGTCACCCTGGACGGCAAGCCGCTCGAAACCGGGGCCGTCCAGTTCTCCCCGGTCGACGGCCAGAGCCCGACGGCCGGGGCCGTCATCAAGGACGGGGCGTTCGCGTCCCGGGTGCCGGTCGGCGAGATGAAGGTCACGTTCACCGCCCCGAAGGTGGTCGGGCACAAAAAGCTGTACAACACCCCGACGAGCCCGGAAGCCCCGGTCACCGTGGAACTCCTGCCGGACCGCTACAACACGAAGTCGCAGTTGAAGACGCAGGTCAAACCCGGCCGCAACCCGGTGGTGTTCGAGCTGACGTCCGGGAAGTAGCCGGTCACACCACCCCGGCCGCCCGCAACTCTTCCAGTCGCTCCCCGGACACGCCCGCCCACTCCGCCAGCACCTCCGCCGTGTCCGCCCCGAGTGCGGGCGCGACCGCCAGCGGCGGCAGTTCCGTCCCCGCGACGTGCAGCGGCGAACCGACCAGGTCGACGGGGTTCCCGTCCGGGTCGCGGACCGTCACCTTCATTTCCCGTGCCGCGGTCTGCTCGTCGGCGAAGACGCCGGCGTAGTCCCGGACCACCGCGTGCGGCACGTTCGCGGCTTGCAGCAGTCGCTCCCACTCGGCCGTCGGCTTCGTCCGCATCACCGCTTCCACCCTCGGCACGACCTCCGCCCGGCGTTCGACCCGCTGCCGGTTCGTGGCGAACCGCGGGTCCGCGCCGAGCTCCGGTTCCCCGGCCGCGGCGCAGAACGCCCGCCACTGGCCGTCGTTGCCGACGTTCAGGACGAGGAACCCGTCGGCCGTCGCGAACAACTGGTACGGCACGATTTGCAGGTGGGCGTTCCCCTGCCGGACTGGCACGGCTCCGCTCGTCAGATACGCCTGGGCCACGTTCACCTGTGCGGCGACCGCACAGTCCTGGAGTGCCAGGTCGATCGCGTAGCCGTGGCCGGAGGTGTCTCTTGCGCGCAAGCAAGCGAGGATGGCGGCGGCGGCGTACAGCCCCGTGAGCACGTCCGCAAGGGCGACCCCGACCTTGTACGGCGGGCCGTCCGGCGGGCCGGTGATCGCCATCAGCCCGCTGAGGGCCTGCGCGGCGAAATCGTAGCCGGGGTCGTCCTTGCGCGGACCCGTGCGGCCGTACCCGGAGATCGAGCACACGACCAGCCGGGGGTGCCGGGCCAGAACCGCGTCCGGCGTCAGCCCGAGTTTCGGCAAGCTGTCCGTGCGGAAGTTCTCGATGAGCACGTCCGCTTTCGCGAGCAGGCCGTCCAGCACCGCGGCCCCGCCGGGGGTCTGGATGTCGAGGGTGACGGACTTCTTCGACCGGTTGCAACTGAGGAAGTACGCCGACAGCGGCCCGTGGAACGGCGGCCCCCAGCCGCGGGTGTCGTCCCCGGTGCCGGGCCGTTCGACCTTTACGACCTCTGCCCCGAAGTCCGCGAGAAGCTGCCCGCAAAACGGCCCCGCCAGGATGCGCGCCGCTTCGAGCACGCGCACCCCGGCCAGCGGCGGCCGGGCATCGGGGGGAAACGGGAGCATCGGACGAGGCACCTCGGCCGCGGTCACTCGGAAGAAAGCGAAACGGCCCGCGCCCGGCGTCGGACCGACCAGCCCGCCGCGACGACGAGGAGAAGCACGGCTACCCCGAAGCTGAACAGGACCGCTTTTTCTCGCCAACCGGACTGCGCCTCGATCGCCGGCTCGCGGGTGTAGAGCCGGTCGAACTCCGCGTCGGCGTCCTTTCCTTCGGCAATCCACGTCAACTCTTTCGCTCGAAGTTCGTCGTACCAGGCGTCGGCCTCCGCCTGTTCGACCGCGAACTCGGCTTCGATCGCGGACAATTCCAGCCCCTGGTGGAGTTTCAGGCACTTCTCGGCGTGCGTGCGATAGGCCGCCTTCGCGGCAGCATCGGGAACCGAACCGGCCGCCTTCAAGTAGCACCGCGCGGCCAACCGACTGGCGTCGATCCGGGGTTCGCCGGCTTTCAAGAGGTCCGCGAGCGCTTCGAGCAACAGCGGGTTGTCGTGCCGGGCGAACCGCATCATCCCGAGGACGCCCGTGACCGCGGCCTGAATCTGATCCCGCGTGAGCGGCGATTCCCCCTGTCGATCTTGCAGAAATCGTGCGAACCCGCCGACGCGCCAGTCCAGCGACGGCACGGACTCCCGCCCCGATGGCGAAGCGGGCTCCAGTGGCAGGACCAGTTTCCCGTCGCTCGCCCGCCGGGTCATCGCGTATTCGACCAGCCACTTCTGGTACTTTTCGCGGCCGAAGTGGGCGTCCGGGTTGATGGCCAACGCCTTGTCGATGTACGGCAGGCCGAGCTCGAAATCGCCGGCCAGAATGTGAAAGGTGCCGAGGTTGGAGTACGTCTCGTAGACGCCCGGCTTGAGGCGGTCTTTCGCGGTGATGGTCTCGATCGCCTTCGCGTGCTGCCCGGTCATTTCGTAGGCCACGGCGAGGTCGTCCAGGTGCCCGAGGTTCGTCGGGTCGGCCTCCAGCTTCTTCTGCCGGTCGCGGATTCGCCACTCGTAGAACTCCTTCGAGTGGCGAAGAAACTTGCCCGTCACAAGTTCCAGAACGGTCGGAAACCGTTCGCGCTCTTGCTTGAGGGTGTCGTAGTCCCACAAGCACCCCAGCGCGGCGGCCGGCGTGGCGATGGCCATTGCGAAGGCGAGAAGTGACGGGATTCGCGACATGGTGAGCCCCGAACCGGTGGGTGAAAACATGACCTCCGTCCACACTACACCCCAGCGCGATGGCACTCAATCACGAATCGAGAGCGAGCTTGCCGCGCCCCTTCGCCCGAGGTATACGCCGCGGTCCCGAACCTTGCGGAGTCGCGTTATGCCAACGCTCCTCGTCTGGATCGTCGCGGTCGCGGCCGCGCCGGAGAACGTCGCGGCGAACGTCAACGGCGAGGTGATCCGCCTCGACGAAGTCGACGCCGTGCTGCGCCGCCGGCCGCCCGTGTCCACGCCGTTGACCGCCGAGCAGGTGCGGCGGCTGCGCCGGGCCGTGCTCGACGGGCTCGTCGACGACCTGCTGTTGAAGCAATTCCTCCGACAGAACGGGCCGAAGGTCGAGCCCGCGGACGTCGACCGGCTCATGGGCGGGCTCGCCGCGGCGCAGCGGAAGCGGGGCAAATCCCTCGCCGACTACTTCCGCGAAGTCGGCCGGACCGAGGCCGAAGTCCGCGAGGCGTGGGCGACGATGCTGCAGTTCCAGCGGTACGCCGACGCGAAGGCGACCGACGCCGAGTTGAAGCAGTACTTCGAGGCGAACCGGGACTTCTTCGACCGCGCGACCGTGACGGTCAGCCACATCGTGCTGCGGGTGCCGGCCGACGCCCCCGCCGGGGAACGCCAGGCGGCCCGGCAGACGCTGCTGGCCCTCCGGAACGACATCGTCGCCGGCAAGGTCGGCTTCGCGGACGCCGCGCTCAGACACTCCGTGTGCCCGTCCGCGCGGTCCGGGGGCAAAATGGGTCCCCTCACCCGAAAAGACCCGTCCCAGGACGAACCGTTCCTCCGGGCCGCGTTCGCCCTGAAGGTCGGCGACCTCAGCGAGCCGGTCGACACGGACGTCGGCGTCCATCTGATCCGGGTGACGGACAGGAGTCCGGGTTCGCCGGCGAGTTTCGACCGCATCGCGGATCTGGTCAAGGAGTGCTTCGCGGAAGACCTCCGCCAGCAGATCCTCGCGGAGTTGCGGAAGGCGGGCACGATCCAGGTGGTGCTGCCGTAGCGGACCGGAGGCCGATTCGCGCCAGTTTGCCGAACAGAGATTGTACTTGCCGCGGCCGGCGCACTAGAATGGGTAAGTTCATCTCTCGCCGCAATTCGGGCGGGGGACCGCGACGGGATCGACCTCATGCTGACGATCACCGCGAATCCCGACGTCGGCAACCGGGGGCATGCCCCGGCCGCCCCGACCATGAGCATCTACCTGGACTGTCAGGCCGAGGCCGACCGGTTCAAGTGGATCGAGAGCGAAAAAGCGGGCCGCGACCTCGGCGAGACGGCGATCCGGAAGTGGGTGAAGGAACACTGGTGGGGGTATCTGCGGGCCCGGTGGCTCGAACACCTGCAGGGCCGACGGTTCTGGATCGAACTCGACCGCGGCGACTTCGGCCTCCTCCAACGCGCCTTTCAAGACCAGAAAGACCTCCTCGACCGCATCCTGGACCGGCTCAAAGACGGCGAAGAAAACCTGGACGTCATCACCTGGGCGACCGCCTACGACATCCCGCTCGAACCCGTCCTGCAAATCCTCGAAGCCCTCGACATCAACAGCCGCCGCCTGGTTCACCGGTTCGACAGCGTCGGGTGACGCTCACTTCAGCCGGTTGTGGCACTCGACGCACACACCTTCCAGAGCGAGCGCCTGTTTCTTCAGGGACGCCTTGTCCGCCTTCGGCCCCTTTGCCGCTTCCGCCGCGAGTCCGCGGGCCTGGGTGGTCATGTCGTCGTTGAGCTTCTGCCAGTCCTTCTTTTTGTCCTCGTTGGCGTCGGCTTTCGAACTCGGCAGCAACCGGTTGAACTCGCCGAGCACGGCGATGCGGGCGGCCATCAGTTCGACCGCGCCGGGGTCGACGGCCTTCGGGTCGGCGCTGCCGAGGGCCTTCAGGTCCGCGAACAAGTTCAACCCGCCCCCGACGGCCGGGCCGTAGTGGTTCATCACGGACTCGCCGGTCAATTTGTGCGTGACGATGAGCCTGGCCGCGTTGCCCTTCGGCCCCGCCGCGGGCTTCAGCTGCTCAAATGCCTCCTTGGCCTTGTTCGTGGAAAGGGCCGCGGACAGCTTGGCGGCCTGGGCGCGGGCCTCGTCCGTGCCGTAGAGCGCGACCATTGCCGTGGCGACTCGCAGGTACGGCAACTTCTTCGCCGTCACCGGCTTGTCGAGTGCCGCCTTCAGGTACGCCGCGTCCGCATCGAGCACCTTCGCGGTCGTCTCCTTCGGCAGGTCCGGCTCGGCGGCCGGCAGGGCGGCAACGGCCAGCGGGAGGAAGAGCGAGACGAGGGCGAGCGGCCGGGACATGGCGTGATCCGGGGTGGTCGGGCGACGGAACCGATGCCTCCAGAATAAACGATCGGCGGGGGG
>CAYUHJ010000194.1:5949-11441 GCA_964444365.1 uncultured Alcaligenaceae bacterium
TTCCCGAAGAAAGCCCCCCGCCGCGGGTGTCCGAGTTCACCGAGTTACTTCGCGGCGGTCGCGTCCGGCTGCGCCTTGGACTGGATCTTCACGTCGAGCGGCGCGACCCAGTGCTTGTGGTCCGCGTTGTAGTACACGTACGCCCGGCTCGCGGGGCCGTAGTACTCGCCGGGGGTTTCCGCGATCACGTCGAGGGTCAGGTTGATCTTCTGTTCCGGCTTCATCGCCCGCCAGTACAGAACCAGTTCCCGGCCGCGGGTTTCCCAGTAGCTGAGGACCGGTTCGGACCCGTCGACCGGCCGCTCCGTCAGCCGCTTGAGTTGCTCCATGTTCTCCGGCAGCCGGACCCCCGCGGGGAGGCCGACGATCGCCGTCACCATGCCGTGGTCGGTCTTCCGCAGGTTCTCCACGGAGACGTTGACCCGCAGGGTTTCCCCTTCGACCGCGTCCTTCCGGTCGATGGCGGTGGTCAGCCGCACGTCGCACTTGTCGGACGCGGCCGGCTGGCGGTTGCGGCAGGCCCACGCCACCGTGTACGGGTAGGCGTTCTTCCCGGAGCACTCGACGCGGACCTCGGCGGTGCCCTTCGCGAACGTCCCTTCCGGGTTCGGGATCTCGACCGCGACGGGGTCGGTCGTTTCGGTGGTGAACTTCTTCTCCCCGACCTTCACGTCGTTGACGTACACGGTCAGGGTGGCCTCTTCCTTGCTGCGGCGGTTGGCCCTCGCGTGTTCGATCAGGGCCTTCAGGGCCAGGATCGTCGACTGCGTGGAGCCGAAGGAGCCGCCGGCGTTGCGCTGCTTGCCGACCCACTTCATCGCGGCCTGGGACGGCTTCAGGAACAGGTCGTGCCGGTTGGCCTTGATCCACCCGAGGACCGCGAGGGCGGTGGTTTCGATCTCCAGGTCGCGGCCGTAGGAGCGGGTGATGCTCGTCTCGGCCCCGGGGATGTTGCCCTCCGGTTTCTGCATCCCGGCGACCTTTTCCAGCAGGGCGACGCCGTCCTTGCGGCGGTCCGCGTTCAGGGCGGCGATCGCCGTCAGGGACAGGAAGTACGGGTCTTTCGAGGTCTTCGCGAGTTCCAGGTTCGCGTCGAGTTCCTTCGTCAGGTCGGACTTTTCCCCCTTCAGTTCGGACTCGGTGATCGCCCAGACGATGTAGGCGTTCGTCAGGTGGGCCGGGGCGGCCCCGAAGGTGTCGATGGCCCGGGCGTTCCGCTTGAACCCGCCCTTGCCGTCGCGGGCGTCGAGGAGGTACTGCTTCGTCCGCTTGAGCATCTCGGGGTCGACCTTGTAGACCCGCGCCATGTCGGTGAACTGGAGCAGCCCGTAGGCGGTGAGGGCCTCGTGGGGCGGGGCGGTGCCGCCGAACCACTCGTAGCCTTCCTGCCCGCGGGTCGGCTTGCGGCACTCGAACCCGATCAGCTTGCGGTACCCCTGGTCCATGAGGTCGTCCGCCCGGCGGGTGACGTCCGGGTTGGCGAGCTTGTTGTCCCGCATGTACTCGGAGATCAGCACGTTCGGGTAGTTCGACGTGGACGACTGCTCGAAGCACCCGCGGGGTTCGCGGAGGAGGCCGTCGAGGCCGCCTTGCAGTTCGGACAGCGTGCTCGGGAACACCGTGACGGTCGCGGTCAGGGTGTTCGGCACCCGCAGGTCCGGCACCTTCACCGCGAGCCGGCCGACCTGCTCCAGCGTCGCCCCCTGGGAGCCCTCCGCGGGGAAGCCTTCGGTGACGATCGTCGTCGTCCGGCTGACCGTGTCGGACAGGCCGCGGGTGGTCGTGCCGGCGAACCGGACCGACGCGGAGCCCTTGAGCACGTCCGGGGTGAGCCGGACGAACTTGCGGCCGTCCGTGCTCGCGTTCAGGTTCGCGGTGATGTCCTTGACGTCCACCTGGAACCCGGTTGCCAGGGCCTTGATGTCCGCGGACAGGGCGGTGTCCGTGGCGTTCGTGACCCCGAGCGGCAGGTCGATCCTGTCGCCCGACCCGACTTCTTGCGGCAGGCGGAAGTCGACGGCGAACGGCTTGCGGACTTCGAGGGTCCCCTTGACCGCCCCGATCCGGCCGTCGAGGGTGTGCCCGGCGACGAGCACCTGGTAGGGGTTGACCGCGTCGGAGAAGGCGAAGGACACGCTGGCCTTGCCGTCGGCCCCGGTCACGAGGGCGGGGTGCCACTGGACGGTTTCGGTGAAGTCCGTCCGTTCGTCCGCCTTGGCGTCGGGCCGGGGGGCGTGGGCGTACTCGCGGACGACGAGCGGCGCGGCCTTCGGCATGCCCCGCTGGATCAGGTTCCAGGCCTTGAGGGCGAAGTCCTCGGCGGCCCGCTGCTTCTGCTGGGCTTCCCCGAGTTGGCCGGTCATCGCGGTCTCGGACGGGGTGGGCTTGGCCGCCGCAGCGGTGAGGCCGGGTCCCGGTTTGTCCCCCTTGGCTTTTTCCGCAGTTTGCTGCTCCAGGGCCATCTGGTAGATGGTGCCCTTGAGCCGGTTGACCGCTTGCCCGGCGGCGACGTCGGCGTCGCGGTCGGCGAACCCGTTCCGCCAGCCCCCTTCTTCGAGCTTCTTGAACTGCCCCTGTTGGTGCTTGCCGCCCGCGGGCTCAAAGCGCTGCCGGAGTTGCCACGCCCCGCGGCGGTCGGCGAAGCCCATACCTTTCGCCTCGCCCGCCTTGGCCAGTTTTTCGAATTCCGCCACACCGTCCGCGGGGGCGAACTTGCCGGGAGGGACCGGGCCGGTGGGCCGCGGGCCGGCCCCCGGGGCGAAGGCGGCCCCGCCGCCGAAGCCCGGCTTGGCGTCGCGGCGTTCCTTCAAGAGTTGCAGGGCGCGGGCGTTGGCAGCCCAGTCGTTTTGCGGCATGCCGCCGTCCTTCTTCTGGTCCCAGGCGGCGTTCGGATCCTTGCGGGCTTCGTCGAGCCGCTTGGCTCTGATCGCGGCGATCTCGGCCTTGTCCGCGCCCATCGCCGGGGCGGGCGCAGGCGCACCACCGACGGCTTCGTTGGCGACATCCAGTCCGGGGTCCGCCACGGCATCGTCACCGGTGGCCCGGGCGGCAGGGGTTCCGTAGGCGAGCCGGTCGGCCTGGGGCTTCGGCGCGACGGCGGCGACCGCCCGCCACTGGCCGCCGCCCGACTGCGTCACGCCGACGGCGATCATCAGGAACCCGGTCAGCACGAACAGGGACAGCGCCCCGGCCGTCAGCGGCGTCCGCTCGGCGGCGTCGGCGGGCCGGGTGAACCGGGCGGCGAGCAGCAGCAGCCCGACCGCGACCAGCCCGAACGCGGCGGCCGGCAGCCAGGTCTTCCGCTCGGCCATGCCGTCGTCGAACATCTGCAGCCCGGCGGCGGACGCCCCGAACTTGTGCAGCTTCTCGTCGTAGGACTTCTCGGCGTTCTCCAGGTCGGCCACGAGGTTGCCCGTCGAGGCGAGGGTGTCGCTCTCGTCCTCGGCGCTTTCGAGGTTCAGCAGGGCGGACTCGTACTTCGGCCAGTACTCGTCGAAGACCTTGCGGACGCCGGCCCGCCAGGTGCTCGGGACCGGGCCGGCCCCGTAGGCGACCATGAGTTCCTCGACGCGGACATCGTCCTTGCGGTAGAACGCGCCGCCCTGTTCGACGAACCGCCGCCAGCCCTGGGAGCCGAGCAGCAGGTCGAGCGCGGGGGCCGCCTTCGGGTGGGCGGTTAGCAGGAAGTCCGCGTGCTCCAGGTCGTTCGGCTTCTCCGTTTCGCCGGCGAGCAGGAAGTGGGTCGGCAGCAGCCGGGCGGTCTTCTCGTCGGCCATCGTGATGACGCTCTTGTTCACCACGGCCGTCCACAGGATCGCCGGGGCGGGGGTGCCCTTTTCGGTGGTGGCGGTGATGTCCAGCTTCGCGCCTTCGCCGGGGACGTAGGCCCCGACCTTCGGCGTGCCGTCCAGCTTCTTCGCGTCGTACTTGAGGTTGAGCACCTCGCCGGGCTGACGGTAGACGAGCCGCTCGGCGACGGGGTCCAGGTCCTGGCGGACGCCGTTGACGTCCTCGCCGTCGGCGAACACGGTGACCCGGGTGACGCCGCCGGTCTGGACGGTGCCGGCGTCGAGGGCGACGTCGGCCGGCTTGCCCGGTTCGACCTTCACCTTGGCGTGGGCGACCGACTGGCCGCGGACGTAGGCCCCGACGAGCAGGGTGCGGGCCTCGTTGCCGCCCACCGCGAGTCGGACCCGGATCGGGTCGCCGGGCTTCGTGACGGGGTCGAGGGCGGTCAGCACCACGCCCTTGGTCGCGGCGGGGGTGACGGCGTACCCGCGACGGGCGGACCCGCCGAACCCGGCGAGGGCTTGCTGGGACGGGTCGGCGGCGACCAGCGGTTGGACGATCCCGAGCGGCTTGGCGAGCTTCACGAAGTACCGCTTGCCGGCCTCCGGGGTAAACTCGAACGAGCCCAGACCCTGGTTCACGCCGGGGTGCTGTTCGTCCGTCAGAGTCTTGACCGGGCAGATGTCCTTCGTCCCGTCGGTCAGCGTGCCTTCGATGTCCGCTGGCTTGCCGACGGTGGTCGTGGCCCGGAAGTAAACGCGGCCCGGGATGCCTTCCACCAGCGTGCCGCCTTCGGGGAAGAAGTCGACGTTCAGCTTTCGCGTGGCGAGCGGGATCGGCCGGCTCACGGTTTCGTTGACGCCCTTGGCGTTCACGTCGAAGCTCACGCTGGCGGACACGATCTCCTCGCGGACCGGCAGCTTGAACCGGACGACGGCGGTGCCGTTGGCGTCGGTTTCGACGGGGGCGGTCACCTGGAGGGCGTCGTTGTCGGCCCGGGCGGAGACGATGAGCTTCGCGCCGGCGAGCTTTTGGGCCTGGTGGAGGACTTCGATCTTCGCGGTGACTTCGTCGCCGGGGCCGAAGCTGCGGCCGCCGAACTCGATGGTCTTGTCGAGCACGTGCGGGGTGTACTTGTCGACGACGAACTTGCGGGTGGCGATCGGCTTGCCCTTGTTCGGGTCGGCCTCGCCGGGGGGCGGGAGTTCGCTGACGGCCAGGGTGTACTCGCCGCCGTCGAGGTGGGACGGGAGGCCGAACTCGCCGGCCCCGACGCCGCGGAGCGGCTTACCGTCCGGCCCGCGGACGGCGCTGACGCTGCCGTCGGCGTACTGGGTCACCGGCTTGGCGAGCCCGAAGCTCGAGGCGATTTGCCCGCCGGACGGCCCGGTCAGGACGTAGGCAAGTACCATCTCGCGGTCCGGCGGGAGGAACCGGGTGCGGTCGAGGGTCAGCGACCGGAACCGGACGACTTCGCCCGGCCGGTACATCGGCTTGTCGGTGGTCAGGTACGTCGTGAACTGCGGCTTTTGCAGGCGGATCGTCTCGGAGAACGAGGTGTTCGCCCCGGTCTTCGGGTCGACCGCGGAGACGTGCATGGTCAGGTCGCTGCCCGGCGGCACCGTCGCCCACACGGCGGGGGTCAGGTTCAGTTCCAGGCCCAGGGGCTTCTTGGCGCAGTCGAACTCCTCGGCGAGCACGAC
>CAYUHJ010000195.1:0-11419 GCA_964444365.1 uncultured Alcaligenaceae bacterium
AACTGCGGGAGGCGTCGGCCGCGCTGGGGCTCGGGCCGGGCGAGCCGGGGAGCAACGACCCGCGGGCGACCGCGGAACTGTACCGGCGGGTCCGCAACGACCCCGGGCTGCGGCGGATCAGCGAACTCGCGGGCCGGTTCCGGCGCGTCGCGCAGTCGAAGCAACGGCAGAAGGTCGCGCACGGTCTCGACGACGTGGTCGGCGTCGAGCCGGGCGGCGACATCGGTCGGCTGCTGCCCTCGGAACTCGTCCGGCTCGCGGTGCCCGAACTGGAACTCGACACCCTGCGCCGGATCGTCGAACGACAAGCGATGTGCCGCGGTGTGACTCGTTCGCTGGAAACGGCTGCGTGAGCAGCCGGGGATCAGCGGCACCGTGCTTCGGCACGGTGACAACTTCATTCCGGTGCGGGTGCGACTCCCGCCCCTCCTGATGCGGAGGTGACGCACTGGCCCCAGGGTCGCGACTGACCATCAACCCCTGAAGCGGGCCTGAACGGCGGTTACCCGGAACTCGACCGGGAATCCCGCCTAGCACGGCTGGGTATGGGTAGGAACACGAACTTGCGTCCGAATCGCCGTTAAGCGCTACGAGCCTACGCGAGTTATGGGCTCGGTCCAAAACGGACATGGTGAACGGTGGGGTCTTCACGGCGACACCCACACGCATCCACGAAGTAACCCGGCGAATAGCAAGGCCCTTCACCCAGCACACGACCGGAATGAGGAACGAAGTAACCCACGTCGGGCTCTCCGGGCGCAACACGCCCGGAGTAGGTGTCAACCGCACGCCCGGCGGGGGAAGGATTGCCCAAGAAGCCAACGCCTCGGGGAAAGCCCGAGGATACGCAGACGTGGGCACGGTTACTCGGAAGGTAGGGTCGCGAAGCAGGAGTACACAGACTATGAACACGGACCTCAATCCGATGTATAGGTGGGAGACGCTCCCGTGGCGTCAAATCGAACGGGACGTCTTCAAGCTCCAGAAGCGGATCTACCGAGCCTCAGCCCGAGGCGACAGTCAGACGGTTCGCACGCTCCAGAGACTCATGATCAACAACCGGGCGGCCAAGCTGCTCGCCGTTCGTCGCGTCACTCAGGACAACCGGGGGAAGAACACCGCCGGGGTTGACGGGGTCAGCGCGCTGGCCCCGGAAGACCGTCAGGAGTTGGCCGAGGGCCTCAAGGTCGGGGCCGACGCCATGCCCGTGCGCCGGGTCTACATTCCCAAGCCGGGGAGTGAAGAGCTTCGGCCCCTGGGCATTCCGACGCTGCACGACCGCGCGCTGCAGACGCTGGTGCGGTTCGCCCTGGAACCCGAATGGGAAGCCAGGTTCGAGCCCAACAGCTACGGGTTCCGCCCGGGGCGGTCCTGCTGGGATGCGGTCGGAGCGATCTTCGACTCTGTCAGGTTGCTGGACAAGTACGTCCTCGACGCCGACATCGCGAAGTGCTTCGACCGCATCGACCACGACGCGCTGCTCAAGAAGGTCAACGCCGGCCCGACCATCACCCGGCAACTCCGGGCGTGGCTCGAGGCCGGCATCCTCGACGGCGAGACGCTGTTCCCCTCGGAACAGGGCACCCCGCAGGGCGGGGCCATCTCGCCGCTCCTGGCGAACATCGCGCTGCACGGGCTGGAGGAGCTGGTCCAGGCGCGGTTCCCGAGACGACGGGAGCGGGTCAACGGAAAGGAGCAGAACATCGCACCCCCGCACGTCATCCGGTACGCCGACGACTTCGTCGTCCTGCACAGGGACGAGGCGGTCGTGAGGGAGGCCCGACAGGTCATCGCGGAGTGGTTGAAGGGGATGGGGCTGGAACTGAAACCGAGCAAGACCCGGGTCGGCCACACACTTCGAGAAGTGGACGGCCGCGCCGGGTTCGACTTCCTGGGCTTCTCCGTCCGACAGTACCCCGTGGGGGCGTCGCGATCCGGTAGCAAGTCCAACGGGGAGCGGATCGGCTTCAAGACCCTCATCCGACCCAGCGCGGAAGCGGTGAAGCGGCACGTGGCTCGACTCCGCGAGATACTCGACCGCCACAAGAATGCCCCGCAGGAGGCCCTCATCGGCCACCTGAACCCGGTCATTCGCGGGTGGTCGATGTACTACTCGACGGTGGTCAGCAGCCGGACCTTCTCGAAGGTTCACAACGTGCTGTTCCAGATGCTCCGCGGCTGGGCCAACCGGCGGCACCCGAACAAGGGCGGCCGGTGGGTCGGACGGAAGTACTGGCGGGCCGGCGACGGCCTCGGCTGGATCTTCAAACCGCCTGGGAAGGCGGTCCGACTTGCCAGCCACATGGACACGAACATCGTGCGCCATGCCAAGGTCCAGGACGCCCGCAGCCCGTTCGATGGCGACTGGGTCTACTGGGGCAGCCGACTGGGGCGATACCCGGACGTGTTCCCGGCGGTCGCGAGACTGCTGAAGAACCAGAAGGGTCGGTGCCCGCGGTGCGGACTGTTCTTCAGGCACGATGACGAGACGTGCGTCGATCACATCCAGCCGAAGTCCCAGGGAGGGGCGGCCGGTCGGTCGAACATCCAGCTCTTACATCTGCACTGTCACCATGGGAAGACGGCGGAGGATCGCCGTCGAGGTGTGAATGACAATCACCGAGTAACTGAGGAGCCGGATGAGGGGAAACTCTCACGTCCGGTTCTGGAGACGAGTCGGGGTGGCGACACCCCGGCTTAGTTCAACAGCACCACGCCGTCGAACCCGTGGGCAAGGGGCCGATCTTGGTCGTGGTCGACGAGTCCGGGAGCATGGACGGGGCCAAGGCACACACCGCGAAGGCGCTCGCGCTGGCACTGGCCTGGGTCGCTCGTCAGCAGCGCCGGTGGTGTGGTCTCGTCGCTTTCAGTGGGAAGTCCGGCGAGCGGTTGCTGGCGCTGCCGCTCGGCCGGTGGGACGAGACCGCGCTGTGCGACTGGCTCTCGGCGTTCATCGGGCACGGCTCGGACCTCGACCTGCCGATCGAGGAAATGCCCCGGATGTACAAGGAGATCGGCGCGCCGCCGGGCGTCACCGACGTCGTGATGGTGACCGACGCGCGGGCGCGCATCCCCGCCGACCTGCGGGACCGGTTCCTCGCCTGGAAGCAGGCGGCGAAGGCCCGCGTCGTCGCCCTCGTCATCGACAATCCGGCGGGAGACCTGGCCGCCGTCAGTGACGAGGTTCACGCCGTCCGCTCCCTCGACCCCGCCGGCACCGCCGTCGGCCGGGTCCTGTCCCTCTGACCCGCGCGGCGCGTCACGCTCGCCCATGCCCGACCCGGCGGATCGTCCGCCGGGTCGGTTCGTTTCCACTCGTGCGAAGGAGTTCCTCCCATGCCCCCGACCGTTCCCGTACCGGTGCCCGTGGGCGCCGGCACCCGGCTCCTGGGCGAGGTCATCGCCTGGGCGTGCCCCGGCGTCCGCGTCACCCACTCGGACCTGGTGCGCGCCCTCGAGGACGCCGGCCTTGACCCCGGCGTGGCCCGCGAGCTGGCCCCGCGGCACGCGTTCAGCCGCGCGTGCAAGCGCCTGTCCGACCAGCGCATCATCCGCCCGGTCGCCGAGGACGCGGCGACCGTCACGTTCCAGTTCACCCAGGAGTCGCGCGAGGGCGACCGGTACGAGTACCGGCTCGAAACCACCTTGAGCCTCGACAAGCAGACCGGGGCCGTGTCCTGCGAGCTGCCCGGCCTCGCGACCCTCGCGCAGGAGGAACTGGACCGGTGCATCGCCGTCCGCACCGGGTCGGACGTGACCCGGGTGATCCAGAAGCTGTTCGAGCGGAACGCGGACCTGTTCCCGATCCGCCCGCAGGGCGGGTGCTACTTCGCTCCGGCTTGTCACGTCGCGTTCATCGGCAAGATCCAGGAGCTGCTCATCCGCGTGGGCGGGCGGTTGCTCCGGTTCCCGGTCCCGGCGGGCACCGCGGAGGGCGACCGCTCGGTGACCCAGGCCGTGGCCGACGGGCTGGCCGCAGTTGTCGCCGAACACCGCGCCGCAGTGGCGCAGTTCGGGACCGACACGCGGGCCGACACGCTCCACCGCGCGGCCGAGAAGATCCGCACCACCAAGTTCAAGTTGCAGACGTACGCCGAGTACCTCACCGGCGAGAAGGAGCGGCTGGACCGGGCGGTCGCCGACGCCGAGGGCGAGCTGCGCGCCAGGGTCGCCGAAATCGCCGAGCCCGCCGTCGTGTGAGCGCGTGTCGTTCCCGTGTCGGGCCGGTCCGCGGTGGGCCGGCCCTCTTCGTTGCCATTCACCCACGTTACGGAGGCCGCGATGGCGAGTTGTGCAGTTCGTGCGAGAGACCGGACGGTGCTGTTCCTGAGCGCCCCCGCGCTCTGGCCCCACTGGCCGTTCCTGCCCGTGGTGCGCCGGCGGCCCGGCCGGGCCGAGGAGCTGGGCGTCGTGTTCGACGCCCGCGCCGCGCGCCTGACCGGGCGGTCGACCACGGTGTACCTGACCAACCTGTTCCTGCTGCCGCCCGACTTGTCCACGTTCCTCGCGCTCCCGCACGAAACGTTCGACGGCGCGGACGAACTGGCGGACGGTGGGTGGCTCGTGGATTGAATTCGGGCGATTCATCCCCCCACAATCTCAAGGAGAGCCCATGATCGCGTTCCCCCGCCGGGCCGCCCAGCGGTTCCGCGCCGCGTGCGCGAAGTGCACCTCCGGGCGCCCGCGCGGCCCGGCCCCGTGCGTCGTGATCCGGCGGGCCGCCGGCCGCGTCACGCTCACCGCCACGTTCCCCGAGGTGACCCTGGAACTGGCCTGCGCGGCTCCGCCCGCGCGGGGCCGGTCCGAGGTGCTGGTGGTGCCAATGACCGCGCTCGAGGCCGTCGCGTCGGCGTCCGACGAGCCGGCCGAGTTCGACGCCGGGGACACGCTCGAGGGCGTCGCGAGTTGGGCCGGACCCGGCGGCCCCGGCGCGGTCCCGGTCACGTTCGTCCTGCCCGGCAGGCACCACGACCCGCTCCCGCGACCGGAGCTGAAGCCGGTGCCGGCCGCGCTCCTCGTCGCGCTGCATGAGGCCGGGCGCACGTCCGGCCGGGAGGACGGGCGGTACGCCCTCAGCCGGGTGCAGGTGCGGGGCGCGACGGGCCAGGTGGTCGCCACCGACGGGAAGCTGGCCGTCGTGTTCGGCCCGTTCGCGTTCCGGTTCACCGGGGACGTGCTGGTCCCCGCGGTCCCGCTGTTCGGTTCGCCGGAGGTGTGCGACGAGCGGGAGGTGCGGATCGGCCGCACCGCCGCGCACCTGGTCGTGTCCGCCGGGGACTGGACGGTGTGGCTCGGCGTCGCGCCGGCCGGCAAGTTCCCGGACGTCGTCGCGGTCGTCCCCCGGCACGCGCCGACGACCGTGGCGCTCGACCGCGGCGACGCGGCCGGGCTGCTCCCGCAGTTGCCGGGGCTGCCGGGTCGGGGGCACGACCTGCGGCCGGTCACCCTGTGCGCCGACACGGTTCTCGCGGTCCGGGCCAGCGACGACACCGGAACGGTGAAGGAGGTGGTGCTGGCCCGCTCGCCGGTCACGGGGCCGGCGGCGCGGGTGGCCCTCGACCGGCGGGCGCTGGCCCGGATCCTCGCGCTCGGCTGCACCGCCCTGCGCGTCACCCCCGGCAAGGCCCTGGTCGGCACGGCCGACGGCGTGACCGTACTGGCCGCGCTACTCGACCCGGAACTGGCCGCGGCGCCCTTCGCCCGCGCGCCCGGTACTGACTCTGACGTCCCGACCCCCGATCGCAACCCCAACCCCGACCTCAACAGGAGCACGACCGTGAAACCGCACGACACCAACGGCCCCGCGCCCGGCGGCCGTCACGACCCGCCCGCGGGCGACGCGCCCGACCCGCTCGTCGCCGCCGAGGAGCTGCGCGCGGCCCTGGCCGACGCCGCGACCAAGGCCGCCCGGCTGGTGGCCGCGCTGAAGGCGTCGCGGAAGGAGCAGAAGGTGCTGGCGTCCGTGCTCGCCAACCTGAAGCAGCTGAACCTGGGCACCGGGGAGCCGCGATGACCGCCCTCGTCACACAGCGCGCCCTGCGGCTGGCCGATTCGCTCGGCGAACTGAAGGTCCGGGTCCGCGCGGCCCTGGCCACCGAACTGGCCGGCGCGGTCGGGCTCGCGGTCCGCGACGTGCTGGTCGCCGCCCTGGTCGAGCGGGTGCTCGCCGCCCCGACGCGCACCCCGGCGCCGGCCCCCCACTCCGGGGGGTGGCGCGAGGACGGGTACGGGGACCGGCACCGCTGGGGCGAGCCCCGCGACCCGTGGCCCGACCCCGACGACGACGACACCCTCGACCCCGCGCCCGCGCGGTACCGGCGCGACGAGCGCGACGAACCGGAGCCGGCGCCCGCGGTGCCGACGGCCGCGGCGCTCGCGGTGGGCGTGAACCTCGGCCGGTGGTGGCTGGCCCGTCAGGGCTCGGTCCCCGGCGCGATCGGGTTCGGCCTGCTGGCCGCGGCCCTGGGCCTGGCCGGCGGGCCCGTCGCCCGGGCCGCACTCGCCGTCCTCGCCGCCGCGACCGACGTCCTCACCGCCGAGTCCGCGCTCGCCCGCCTCGATCCGCCCTGACGCAACACGTTTCGGTTACCTGGCCGCTCCACCACGCGACATCGCTCGTACCCGACCGGCACTGTTCCAAGTGCCGGACCGCGTAGCCGGGGATGTCACGCGCGTGGCCCGAGCGGGTGACGTGTGTTCAACATCCGCAACCGACCTCAACACCACGACCGGAGTACCAGACCATGACCGCGACAGCAACCATGAACGGGAAGCCGCAGCGCAAGCAACTGGCGGACCAACTGGACCGCCTGGACGGGGTCATCGACGCCCTGGCCGACGGGCTCAACCAGGCGGTGATCGACGCCGCCCGCGAGGGCACCCGGCTCGCCGTGAAAGACGCGATCGTCGAGATCATGACCAACCCCGAGCTCCGCGCGATGCTCGCCCCGGCGCGCCCGGAGCCCACGCCCGCCCCCGTCACCCCGCAGCCCGAGCCCGTCACGCCGGAGCCGAAGAAGCCCGGCCTGTGGACCCGGTTGAAGGCGAAGGTCGCCGCCGCGCGGGACGCGCTGACCGGTGCGGCCGCGAAGGCGAAGGAGGCGGTGGCCGCCCGGTACAAGGCCGCGAGCGACACGGTCGTCGCGGTCGGCACGGCCGCCGGTGAGGCGCTGCCGCTGGGGCGGATCGTGGTCCGGGCCGCCGTGGTCGGGCTGGTGGTCGGCGTGGTGTGCCTGGTGATGCCGCAGACGGCCGCGGCGGCGGTCAGCGCGGTGAGCGCGGCGGCCACGACCGTCGCCGTCCAGACCGGGAGCTGGTTGAAGCGGGCGGCCCGCCGCTTCGGCCTGGTGAGCTGACCGGAATCGGCGGGCGGGGTTCGGTCGAGGGGCGCGTTCGATGAGAGGGAATCGGCCGGTCGAGCACGTGCCTTCGGGTGCGTGCGTCAGCCCGTGCGGTTCCCCGCATCGAACATCGCGACTCGATCGAATCCCGCCCGTCATCTCGCTTTCGACCCCATCCCGAACCGGAGTGAGCCGTGGTCGTCATTTTTGCCCTGTTGATCTTCGTCGCGCTGTCGGCGGTGACGTGGGTCGTTTCGGTCGCGTGCTACAAGTCCACTTACACGACCGGACCCGATCCGAGCGCCGACCCGAACTACCCGGCCGTCGCCGCGGGCGCCGTCGCGGCGGTCACGCTGACGTGCTTCGTCCCGTTCCCGCTCGGCTACTTCGCCGGGCTGATCGCCTGGTCCGGTGCCGTGTACGGGTTCCTCACCCTGCCCGCCGGTCGGGCCACGGTCCTCGTGGGCTACCTCGCCGCCGCGTCGGTGGTCACGCGGCTGGTCGTCCTCGGCGTCTTGAGCGTCCTGTGAGTTGCGCGGGCACCGAACCCCAACCGATGACCCGGAGGCCGATATGGCGTACCTGATCGCCGCCGTCGTGATCTGGCTCCTGGCGTGGTGAGTCGATTCCCCGCACCCCGAACCGGAATCCCGTTCGCCGGAGGAGGCACCATGGCGAAGAGCATCATCATCGACGAGATCCACTTGACCGTCCGCATCTCGAGCGACCTGCCCGACGACGAGGCGGCGGCGATTCGCACGGCGCTCGCCGGGGACGACTTCATGACCCGCCTGCGCCGGGCCGTCCGGGCCGCGCTCCGGGCGTTCCCGGAGTTGGCCGTCGTCCGGGTCTCGCTGACCCGGTGAACGGTCGCGGAGCGCAGTCCGGCGAGCCGGCCGGGCGGAACTGTTCCGCGGTTCCGCCCGGCGGCGAGCCTCCGCGCCCGAGAAGTCGGGCACGCGGATGGCCACGGTCGCGGTGCTCGCGCCGAAGTCACCGCATCGCGTTGGCGTCGTGCCGGGAGACGGTGTTCGGGTACACTGTCCCGCGGTCAACCGCCTTTTCCGCCGGGGGTGCTTCCGCATGGCCGAATCCGACGCGAACCGGTCCCGAACGGTGACCGTGCCCGTTTCCCGACGCGGACAACCGTTCGAGTTCCGGCTCCACACCCGCCCGCTCGCCCTCGGTCCCGGCGTCCGGGTGCGGTACTACTGGATGGACTCGTCACTGTTCCGGCGCTTCAAGGCGGAGCCCTCGTTCGCCGCCTTTCGGACCGTCCTCGGGCACTGGACGACGACGATGCGTGCGGCCGTAGCGTGGGACCTCGATAACGAAATCCACTTCGTGGCGGCCCAGTGTTACCCGCTGGTCGCCGAGACGAAGAGCCTCCAGGACGTGTACAAGGACGCGTACCTGAAGCCCGGCAGTACGAACCCGACCGCGGACAGTCTGCCGGACGACGCGCGGAAGCGCATCCGGCGGGTCGTGCGGGAACGCGACGCGGGCCTGGTGCGTGCCGAACTCGACCACGTCCTCGGCCGGTTCGAACCGCCCGCGCGCCTGATGCCGCTGCTCCAGGAGGCCTTCCGGCGGTGGGTCGGGCGAGGCGTGGTCGAGTACCGCCGGGCCGGCAACGACGGCCTCGAGCCGTTCCTGAAGGAGGTCGATATGTGGATCGCCCGGTACCGGAAGAAGGGCGGGAACCCGTGGGTCCGCCACTTCGTCAACCTGTTCAGTTACGAGTGCAAGGTGTCGTTCTTCACCTGCTACGCGAACGCCTGGGTGGACCTGATCCCGTGGCTGCGCGAGCACCGCGGGCTGGACACGGTGAGCGAGCGGTTCCTACGGTTCTGGCACAACCAGAACGTCTCCACCGGGGGGGCGGACGGCCGCGACGCGTTCAACGGGCAGGTGCTGGCCCTGCACCCGCTGTCCGGGTTCTTCATGAAGGATCCGGCGCTCCGGGCCGTGGCCGGTCGGTTCTTCGGCACCGCGGCCCATGACCGGGCACTGATCCAAGGGAAAGCGAACTCGTCCGCGGCGTACTGGGAGCTGGTCGGTGCGATCGTCACGGCGGCGCACCTGTACCGCAACGCCCTCGACCGGCAGGAGCGCGGGCGCGGAACCCGGGCGGCCGTCTCCCTGGAGGTTCAGGCACCGCCGGCCGCGGGCGAGGCCGGGGACGATCTGGCCCTGCTCCGCGACTTCCTGTCGGCGCGGGGTGTCAAGTGCCCGCACTGCCGGGCCGAGGTCGAACTCCGATCGGCCGAAGCCGTGGGCGCGGAGGCGGCCGCGTTCGACGCGCGCCTCGCCTGCCGAGCGTGTGGGCGGGCCGTCACGCACCGGGTGGCGACCGACGACCTGCTCAACTGGCTGAGTTCCGCCGAGTGACACCGAGTCGGCCGCTTCGGTGCGTCGGTCGCGATTCCCTCGACATCCGGCGGCTCGGACACCGTCCGAGTATCGAGTACTCAACCCCCATCGCGCTTGACCGAGGTCCGGCGAGCGCGTCGAACGGGAACGGAACGACGAGACCACTCGCAACCGTCGCGAACGTAACGTCCAACGTCCATGATCTGTCCTCTCGCAGGCCGACCTCGCGTCGGCTCGTACCGTCAGCGACCCCGGAAGTCGTTACGAGCGAATCGCTTCCGTGACGGACGATGCCAGCCGATCGCAACGGCCCGGTATCAAATCCCACCAACTTTCCCGGGCGCGAATGCCTACCGAGCGGGCCGCACGTCGCGGCTCACGGGCGGCACGCGCACCCTCCAGAGGGCCGACGCATGCCCGACCCGAATCCTCAACCGCGCCCCACGCCCCGCGAGTCCGAACCCGCAGCCGACCTCACGTCGGAGCAGATCGCCCGGTGGGCCGATCGGATCGCCGACGGCCGGGACGAGTTCCCGGCCGACCTCGGCGGGCCCGACCGCGCCGCCCTGGCCGACGCGGTTCGGGGCCGACTCCGGGACCGGCTGGTCCGGCTCGTCGCCCGCGCGATCGCGGTGCGACTGGCGCGCGCGGACGCGCCCGACACGCAGGAGTGAACGCCATGTTGACCCGCACGTACGACCCGACACAGCCGTACCGGTACCTCCGGTACGGGCGCATGAGCAGCGAGCGCCAGAACCCGCGCAGCCCCGACCAGCAGTTCGACACCATCGAGACCACCCGCACCCGGCTCGGGTGCCCGTGGGTCCACGTCAAGACGTACCGCGACGACGGGATCAGCGGCCGGTACCTGAAGAAGCGCGGGGGCCTCCAGGCCATGCTCCGGGCCATCGAGGTCGGCGTCGTCACCGTCGACCTCATCGCCGTCGACACGCTCGAGCGCCTGGGCCGGGCCGACGAGATCGCCGAGTTGCGGCGCAAGTTGTTAACCGAGTACGGCATCCTGGTGGTGACCGCCGACTCGAACTTCGCCGACCCGACCGGGGTGACCGGCAAGGCGCTCGGGCTCGTGGAGAACGTCCGCGCCACCGAGAGCAACCGGGTCAAGGCGCACGAGGTGATCCGCGGCAAGGAGGACGCGGCCAAGCTGAAGCGGTGGCCGGGCGGCCCGCCGCCGCTGGGTTTCCGGCTCAAGCCCGTGGTGGTCGAGACCGGCACGAAGCCGCTGATGTACAGCGTCCTCGAACCGATCCCGGCCCCCATCGCCGCCGTCCGGCGGGCCTTCGCTCGGGCCGACGAGACCGGTCACGGCTCCCTCCGCCTGGCGCGGTGGTGGAACGCCTGTCCCGACGTCCCGGACGAGTTCAAGCCGATCAGCCCGTACACGATGGACTACGTGCTGTCGAACCGGATCTACGTCGGCACGCTGGAGTGGGGGGCCAACTGCACCGACGTGGTGAACGACACGCGGGTGATCGAAAAGAACCCGGACGGCCCGCGGGTCACCGTCACCGACTTCTGCCCGCCGGTGGTCGAGCGCGACGTGTTCGACCGCGTCGAGCGCCTGCGCACCGCCCGGTCGGAGCGCATCCGGGCGCTGCGGGCCGCCGCAGCCGCCGACGAGCCGGCCAAACTGATCGCGCCGCAGGGGCGCGGGCTGACGCTCAAGTACCTGCTCACCGGCCTGG
>CAYUHJ010000196.1:0-3797 GCA_964444365.1 uncultured Alcaligenaceae bacterium
CGACGCCCGTGAAGTCCGCGTCGAACTCAAAGACGTCGGCCCCGGAGCCGGTCGCGATGTCCAACTCATTGATTTTGGAATAGGTGAGGTTGAAGTCGGGGAGGCGGGGGACGGTGACGGTGTTCCCGGCAAACACATACGACCCGCCGCCGGCGAAACCGGAATCGAAGAGTTCGATGTTTCCGGTCCCGTCGAGACTGGTCACGGTGATCGGGCCGCGGATGTCGTCCAACAGGTTATTCGCGTTGCCGAGAAGGATCCGGGCACCGCCCGCGTGCTCGACGAAGTACTTCGTCCCCTCTGCGGTGCTCTTCTTCTCGACCTCCAACTTCGCGCCCATCGGCCCCGCGCCGACCTTGAAACTCACCTCCGCGAACGACTGGTACTCGACGACCACACCACCGGCGCGGGTGAGGTCCGACTTGGTGAACGTGTAGTTCTTCCCCACCGCGGCTTTGCGGTCGTCGATGAAGAGCAGGTCGGACCCGGCCCCGCCGTCGAACGTGATCTTGCCCGCCAACACGTCGTCGAGCTTCTGAACGTCGCCGCCCATGTAGAACTCGTCGTCACCGGCGTTCCCGTTGACGATGAAGCCACCCTTGGCCGCCGCGGACACCAGCTCCAGCTTGACGATGTCCTTGCCGGGGCTGCCGTTGAGCACGTACTTTGCGACCCCCTTCGAGTCGATCGCCCGCGACCCGCCGGGCGGAACCGCAAAGTTCAGCCGCTGATCCCACCCGGCCGGGGCGGTGCCGAACGTGTATTGATGCTCGCCGTTCGACCCGCTCGCGTCTTCGTAGTACAGTTCGTCCGAATCCCCGCCGCCGTCCACGAATACACGGCTCTCAATTGCCTTCATTCCGTCCCCGGCGACAGCCCCAACATAAATCTTGTCGAGGCCGCCGTTGCCGTTGACGAACAAGCCGTCGGTCGCTCCGCCCGGCGCCACCTCGACGCGGATCTCGTCCGCTCCCTTGCCGGCGTTCAAGGTGTATTTCGACATCCCTTTCGCGTCGATGGCCTTGAACGGAGCCTCGCGAGTCAAGCGGAGGTCGAAGTTAGCCGGAGGGGCCTCGAATTTGTAGGTGTGGGCGACGTCTGCCCCGCCCGCGTCCTCGAAATAGAGGTTGGCACCGTTAAGACCACCGTCGAGCGTAATGGCCGCGGTGACGTTTGACATTCCTGAACCCAACACCGAGCCGACGTAAATGTCGTCGATACCGGGGCCGGTGTTCACAAACAAGCCATCGGATAGAATCAGAGTTGGGGGAGGTTCGATCCGAACAGTATCGACTCCTGGACTACCGACGAGAGTAAACTTGTCGATGCCCTTGAAGTCGAGTTGGGGGATACCAACGACCGGCATTCCAGCAGCGGGGGCGACGCCCCGACTCATTCGCAGATCCCACCCGGCCCTGTTTTCGAACGTATAGTGGTGATCGACCGAATTCGTACCAGAGTCGTCGAAGATGATTGCGTTGCTACCTCCGCGGCCCTCGACGAAAATAGCTCCGCTGATCCCCAAGTCGCCTATGATTTTGATTGTTTCGTTGTCATCTTCGGAGCCTCGAATAGTAAGGGACTTGATGTTTGCAGCTTTCGCGGAATAGTACTTCCCATTTAGTGTGGCTTCTGGTCCATCGGTAACCGAGAGTTCCAGCATATCCCCGACTTTTTTCGCAACGATAGTGATGTTCTCGCCTGGCGTGCCAACGCCGTATGCCTGGTACTTCATGTCCAGGACCACATCATATGACGTGTCACCGGTCGGTGACATCGTCGCGACAGACTTGATGAAGTCGTAGTGAGCCGCAGTTCGGTTTCCAACGGTGACATCGCCCCACATTGTTGTGGAGTTTCGAGCCGGATCTCCATCAATCACCACGGCGGTGATGACAGTCCCAGATAACATAGGGGCTCCGGAGTCCCCTGGAGCGGTACCGATGTCTATGGAGCCGTTCGCCGCTAATGCCACGTTTGGCCCAGGTGGAAATCCTGGCCCAGGCACGATAACGCCTTTAGCAGTTGCCGGCCCAGCCAGGCCCCAATCAGGCACACCGGTGGTTTTGCCGATGGTGTCGTGGGGATGAGGTTTGCCGGCAATCGCTTGAACCTCACCACTGTCAAAGTCAAAGAATTGCTGGTCCGCCGTTTCCTCATCAATCTGGTTGACCCCGTGTCTTTTCACACCAAGACCCTTGAACGAACCTCGACGTCGGTCTTGCACCCTCTTCGCCATCGCCGCTCGCACCATAGCCAGCAACAGCAATAGTCTTCCCAAGGTGAGAAGATCCTTTGGCAGCAATCGTATACATGTCCGCCCCAAAGGGGGCGACAAGCAGTCGAGACGGGCTCCTGTCCGCTATCGCTCCTTCGGGGTCAGCCAGTCGAACAACCGCAATATCTGTGACGGTAGTTCTCAGATACGCCAATGGTCGGACTTGAAAATCACTACCTTTAAGAACAGGTACGGGAACCGCCACCCGTACTCCACCACGAGCCACCTCAAACGTGAGTTTGCCATCTCCGCCTGAAGGGTCAGTTACGTGACCTGCGGTGAGGATGTGATGACCCCACCCGGCCCCTTCGTCAAAATGGATCAGCGAACCGGTTCCCTTGGTGGAGTCGAACCGCACGACACCATCGAATCCTTTGCTGACAGGGGTTGTCTGAGCGGCCAGGAACTCCCCGACAACGACAGCTCCAGCAGGATTGAGTAGCGCGTATTGACCGACAACGGGGACCAGGCGGTCTTCAAATTGCTCAAGTGCATGAGTATACTTGAATTTTAGCGAAGGCTCGGCCATGTTCTATCTCCGTGCAAGAATTACTTGTCAGTTATTCTTTCGCCCAAGAAACATGATGCTGCCACTAACACGATCTCGAATCAGGTACAGGAACGGTTCGTCCGCTTGGAACGAGAATGGCTCACTCCCGCTTCGACCAAATGTGACTGCTGTTGCCGCTGCGGCCTCCGTCCCCTTCTCGTCGACTGCGATGTCCGCAGAGTGGACCACCTTCTCGATCTGAACCGACGGTCGGACGATGCCCGTGAAGTCTGCCCCGCCAGAAAAGGCCGTGGGCATCCCAAGCTCGACCATCGGTTTCTTCAAGTCATATCGGGTTTTCGATTTGAACCGTGGCAGTACTACATCACCAACTTGCTGATCTAAAGACGAGAGGAGTTTCATCAATAACTCAGCTGTGAGCGACTTCTCAACATTTGCCAATTCGTGCCGCCGAGGTGGAAGTATGACGACCATTGATAACCGACTGCCGCGGTAGGCCAACTCGACTGCCCTAGCGTCCTAACTGGCGCGGTAGCCAAACTTGGCGGTCACATGCATGAATGGCAATCTCACTTTCTCACCTGGGACTGGCTCGAAATCTCCCTCATGGGTTTCTCCTACAGGGAACGGCTGTTCCCACTCTCCCTTGAAATAGATCGCGTTGGTCAGCACTAACACGGTGCCTGAAGTGATGTCATTCTTGAGTAGCAATTCAGGTATGCGGTTCTCCGTCTTCTCAGCGACCCACCCGTTGATCGTCGCACGACAGGCTTCGCGATCTCGTGCGAAGTCCACCTCCCGGAACCCACCGCCGTACACCCGATTCGACAGTAATAGAAAATCGGCTTGAAACCGCTCTCCGGTTCGTCCCCAAAGGGCATTCGCAACACCTAATTTGTAAACTGCGGTAGGCCCGGTGGGAGTCATTATTCGAGCCGAATCGGCCATTGCCGGGTGCAAGCGATCATCGGGCAGATCGAAGTGGAGAACCTTTCGCATCTCCTCCGC
>CAYUHJ010000196.1:3807-11404 GCA_964444365.1 uncultured Alcaligenaceae bacterium
CTTGCCCCGTGCCCCGGCGTAGGTCATGGCGAGTGCCGAGGAGATGCGGTACGGCGAAATGACGATGTCGCCGGTTTCCTTCTCCGCCAACTTCTTGTACAGGTCGATGGCGAAGGCGTTGTTCCCGTCGACCAGCGCCTTCAGGTCTTCCGCCGGCACCTTCGGCACGCTCGCGAAGTCTTCGGCCACGGACTTCTTCTCGGCGGGTGCAGCCTCGGTCGGTTTCGGTGCCGCATGATCGACGGAACCGTCCGTGCATCCGATCAACGCTCCCCCGACGATGACCAACAGGGCCGTTACGCGAACTGCCATTTCTCGCCTCCGAAGGAAAAGTCGGGCGACATCTTGCGGGCAACCACCGAACCGCCTCAGCCAGTTGAGACCTCGACAGCCGCTTCGAGCGACGCAGCCAGTTTTACTTCCGCTCCCGCCCTCCGCGGTCATCGAGCCAGGATCGGGTTCCGCCGCCGGCGTTCCGTCACCCGGTCCACCGCTCACCGTGGTCGCCACGTAACCTGGGCCGGGTCGAGAATCATCATGAGGCGGTACGAATGTATCGAATTCCCGACTATCGTCGCATACGGGCTGGCCGTTGGCAACTCACGATGGCTTCTTTTCGACCAAGAAGGGTTCGGCGTTCGCCCGGTGCGCCTCCGCCGCCGACGCCCCCACGACGGACGCCGCGAACGGCGGCCGCACCGTTCGTTGGCGTTCATCAGCCCGAACGGGGCGGCTGTGTGCCACGTTATCCCGTTCCCGGAATGTCGTCCGGATTGGCACCGTCGCCCACTCCCCGTGCATGGTCAACACTCCTTGTTCCGCCGCCGGTTTTCGGCCACCCGGCAGCGGTCCCCGCAGTACACCCCTCGCTCCCGCTTCACCTCGAAGAACTCGCCGCAGTAGCCGCACGCCCGCTGCCGCCGTTTGCCCGTGACCGTGTCGGCCAGTTGCAGCCACATCGCGGCGAGCAGGTTGCCCGGCCGGATGACCAGGACCGGACGCCGGTCGCCGTCCTCGAACACCACGCACGGGGCGACCTGAGTCCGCCCGCTCTTCCCGCCGAGCCGGTCGTTGACCAGGCCCATCACGAACGCCATGCCGGGCAGCGTGCAGTCGCCGGCGACGAACATGCCGGGCACCGGTTCCGGGATGGGCACCCGGACCGGTTCCGCGTGCCAAGCCCGTTCAACGCACTCGACGTTCGACCGGGCCGGCTGACCGAATTCCCCCGGCCTCCGTCAGAACTTCCCCCGACCCCAACCCCATCATCCGGCGGGCCAACCGGTTCGGGTGACGACGCCGGTTTCGCGTTCCGCAACCGTCCTCCACGGATGCTGCGGCAATCGCTCCCTCCGTCTCCCGGCGATTCCGTTCGCCTTGCCTTAAGCCGAAACCGTCGACCGCAACCGTTTACGGTCCACTCGTGCCGAGTTTGGCAACGGTCAATGTGAAAGACGAGATGGGCTACCGTGCTGTCGGAGTGGTGGCCGATTGTGTACGCTCGTGGTTGGTCTTTCCACCTTCTGGACCCGTCGCCCGTCGGCGGGCGAAAGTACACCTGCGTCGAGCCAACTCGTGACACCCCCCACTCCGACACCTCACGCCACGGACTCGGTTCCGCCGAGCGAAGCCGTGATTCGCCACGTCTGGGACGGCATCCGCCAACTCGCCTTACGCGGCCAGTTGATGGTGACGCGGTCCGCCCTCGACGACATGCTCCGACCGTTCGGACCCTCTCGTCTGGCTTCAACCATTGGTCTGATCCTGGAAGGACGCGGCGTGTTGTCGCCGGTGCCGACGCCGAACCGGAACACCGGCAACCGCGGGTCGGATGCCCTGTACAATGCGATGTTTGCCGGAACAGTGAATCGGTGGCGTATCTTACCGGCCGCACTTTTGCTACCGCCCGCAGAAGGGGGCACCAAGTCCGCTCCGAAATCGTCGCGGGTCACACCCGAGGGGACGCGCCGGGAAGCTTTGTACGAAGCGATTCGGAGTCTGTATCGGAACGGGTCGAAAGAGAAAGCCATTCTCGCCCACTTGGAAACCCCCGAAGGTAGAGACCTCCGGAGTGAAGTTCAGTGGGAGTTGAAGCGTCCGACCAGGGGAAAACGTTCCCAGGTGCGGAGCCCGCGGAGCGTGGTCCGGGCAGCGCTCGCCAAACTGTTCAAGGACCGTTCGAGACGCCACATGTCGAACCCGTTGCTACCGCGGTCCACTACCGGACCGGAGTAGTGAAAAAACTCGCCGGGTGTCCGGGGCTGTCCGGACAAGGTCGGCCGCGAGCCGTCACCGGGAAAGTCCACTACCGGGGACTATCTCGCCGGCAGTAGTGACCGCTACGTGCATCAATCCCCTCGTCGGCGGCACGTCGCCGCCCTTCCGAGGAGATTCGATGCAACCCGCTACTCCAAGCCCCGTCCCGAACGGCGAATTCCTCGACACCCGTGAAGTCGAGCAGTTCGCCCGGCAGTCCTACGCCACCCTCAAGCGCCGCCACCGCGAAGGCCACGACACCGGGCTCCGCAAGCGCGGCCGGCGGGTTCTGTTCCACGTCGACACGCTCCGCAAGTTCCTGTCCGCCGAAGACGCCCGAGCCGCCGGCAACTGACCCACTCCACACCGAGCCGGCGTGTTCCACCCGCCCACGCCGACGGGCCGACCCTTCCGTGAAACGGGGCGGCCCGCGCGGGTGACAGCCGGACAACACCGGGGAAATCATCATGCGAACTGTACGCTCCGACCATGATTCGGACAATGGATTCCGCCGTGTTTCGCCGTCGAACCCCTGTCCCGTGTGCGACAAGCCGGACTGGTGCCTGGTCGCACCCGACCGCGAGGCCGCCATCTGCGCCCGCGTCGAAGTCGGAAGCATCAAACGGTCCGGAGACGCCGGCTGGTTGCACCGACTCACCGACACCCGTGCCCCTAGTCGGGAACAGGCGAAGAAGTCTAGAGTCAAAACCCCGTCAGACTGGACGGCTGAAGCGAAGCGGTCCGCCGAGCGAATGACCCCGGCGGACCGGGAATGGCTCCTTCGCCGGCTCGGACTGCCGCCCGGTTCGCTTGACGCCTTCCCATTGGTCGGGAGTTCCGGAGCGAACATGCACGGCGTCATCACGACGTGGCCGGAAGTGGATGCGGCCGGGGCGGTGATCGGCATCAACGAACGCACGCCGGGCGAGCGGACGGACACGAAGAAAGTCCGGGCCGGGGGCCGACGGGGGCTCACGTTGCCGGCCGGGTGGCGGGACCGGGCCGGCCCCGCGTTCGTGGTCGAAGGGCCGACCGATGCCGCCGCGCTCACCGCCGCCGGGCTGTCTGCGGTCGGTCGTCCGTCAAAAGATGGCGGCGGGGAACTATTGTGCGAGCTGTTCGCCGGCTGGCCGTCGGAGCGGGACATCGTCGTCGTTGGCGAGAACGACCCGCCTGCACCGGACGGTCGTCTCGATGGACGAGACGCGGCCGTTCGCGTGGCGAAGAAACTCGCCGCAGCGCTCGGTCGGCCGATCCGGTGGACGCTCCCCCCGGCCGGATCGAAGGACGTGCGGAACTGGTTGAATTGCGCCAAACGCCAGTCCACGACGTGGACCGAGCGGGGCGTTGAACTCGCCGGATTACTCGCCTCGTGTGCCGAAACAGTGACCCCGCGGGAACCGATGCCCGACCCGACGGAGCGGGCAAGGTTTCGCGTCGGCGAACGGGTGTCGCCGTCCGACCGTGACAACGTCGGCACCGTGGATGAGGTGTTACCGGGTCGGCGGTACGTCGTGCATTTCGTCGGGGACAACGGGGAGGCGGACGTCGAGTTCGCGGAGTCCGACCTGCGCTCGTACCCGCCACCCCCGGACGGCGGCAACCCGTCGGGCGGGGCGGTCGTGGTTCCGCCGTACCGACCGTTCCCGGTCGGTTGTTTGCCCGACGTGGTCCGGGCGTTCGTCGAGTCGGTCGCCGCGTCCGTGGGGTGCGATCCGTGTTTCGTCGCGTTGCCCGCCCTCGCGCTCGTCGGGGCCGCGGTCGGTGGGGCACTGGTCGCCCGGCCGAAGCGCGGGTGGACCGAAGTCCCGATCCTGTGGGCGGCCGTGGTCGGCGACTCCGGCACCGCGAAGTCGCCCGCCGCCGATCCCGTCTCGGCCGTCGCGCACGGCGTCGAAGACGAGTTGGAAAGCGAATACGCTCGGGCGATGGCCAAGTATCACGACGAACTGGCCATGTACAAGGACAAGAAGGCCGACGCGGAACCGGGCGACGGCAGCGAACGGCCGGCGAAGCCGGTCCCGCCGGCCCGAGAGTATTTCACGGCCGACGACGTGACGATTGAACGACTCGTGGAGAACTTGCAGGGGTCGCCGCGGGGCATTCTTCTGGTCCAGGACGAACTCGCGAACTGGTTCGGCAGCTTCGCCCGGTACAAGGGGAAGAACGCGGGGACCGATGCCGCCAAGTGGCTCGGCATGTTCGACGGCCGGCCCGTCGCCTACCAGCGGAAGTCGGCGAGCCCCGGCGTGCCCCGCGAGGTCCGGGTGAAGCGTGCCGTGGTGTCGGTGTCCGGCGGCATCCAGCCGGCGATTCTGGCCGACGCCCTCAGTAACCCGGCCTATCTGAACTCCGGACTCGCCGCGCGGCTCGTGTTCGCCATGCCGCCGAAACAGTGCGTGCGGTGGACCGACGCCGAGCCGGACGCGGAAGCCGACGACCGCTTCCGGGCGGTGATCGGGTTCCTCCGTCGGATGCCGTTCGACCCCAAGTCGGCCGCCACGCCGTGGGTGCGCTTGACCGCGGACGCGCTGGCCGCGTTCACCCGGTTCCACGACGACATGGCGGCCGCCGCGGAAGGGTACGACGGGGGCGGCATGGCGGCCGCCGTCCCGAAACTGGTACGGATCGCGCTCCGGCTCGCGACAATCCATTTCTGTGCCACCGAGTCCGCTGCCGGCCGCGACCCCGGAAAAGGGAGCATTCCACACGGGTCGATGCTCGCCGGGATCGCACTCGCCAAGTGGTTCGAGACCGAAGCCGGTCGCGTCTACGCGATGCTCTCCGAGAAGCCGGAAGACCGGGCGTTGCGGATGCTGGCCGACTGGGTCAAACGAAAGGGAGGGCGAGTGTCACACCGCGACTTGCAGCGCAGTAACCCGCGGAAGTACCCGTCGGCGGACAGTGCCGAAGTCGCCTTGGAAGCACTGGTTTCGGCGGGCGTGGGCCGATGGGAAGACCTGCCCTCACCGACGAACGGAGGGTGGGCGGGCCGGGTTCTCGTTCTCGACCCGAATGAATCGCCCGACGCCCGACACTCGCCGACGCTCGGAACCGACGCGGGCGAAACCGCCGGAACCGACCCGCCCGACAGTCGCTCGGGGAGGTGAACCGATTCCCTGAGATTTGTGGGGAAAAGGGAACGACTGTCGGCGAGTGTCGGGCGTCGGGCGATTCCCTCGTGCCCCCAATCCGCAGACACGACTCAATGCACCGGGAGCAAGTGTCACAAGGCGTCGGACGATCCCGCCCTCAAAGACACCGAACGTCATTGCGAAACTCGATAAATGCGCGTACTCTCGCACCCACCAACTTCGACAAGGAACGACATGGCAAGCATCTCGAAAGACGCAGCCGGCAACGTCACCATTCAATTCGTGGCCGCCGACAAGCGGCGGCGGTCCGTCCGGCTCGGGAAGGTGAACCGGAAGCTCGCCGACGCTGTGAAGTTGCGAATCGAAACCTTGAACGCCCTCGTCATCACGCGGATGCCGATGGACACGGACACCGCTCGATGGGTGGCCGACATCGGCGACGATTTGGTCGCGAAACTCAGCTCCGTCGGGTTGCTGCCGGAACGCCTGTCGGCCCGGTTGGGCGCGTTCCTCGAAGAGTACGTTGCCCGCCGCCGGGCCGACTCGAAGGGCGGCACCGTCACCAACCTGCATACGGTGCGGAACGACGTGGTGAACTTTTTCGGGGCCGACACCGATCTCCGCAACATCACCGAACGACGGGCCGACGAATTCCGCACCCACTACCTGACCCGCGAACCGAAGCTCGCGGATGCCACCATCGCCCGCCGGCTGAAAACGGTGCGGCTGTTCTTCAAGCACGCTCTCCGAATGAAGCTCATCACCGTCAACCCGTTCGCGGACGTGACCGCACCGGGCGGGCAACCGGCAGAGCGGCAGTATTACATTTCGTCCGAAAGTACGGCCAAGTTGCTTGCCACCGCAAACCCGGTGTGGCGGATCGTCATCGCGCTGTCGCGGTTCGCCGGTTTAAGGAACCCATCCGAAGTGCTGTCGCTCAAATGGGAGCACGTCAATTTTGAGACGAACCGAATGACAGTGCCCAGCCCGAAAACGGAACACCACGCCGGGAAAGCCTACCGCACCGTGCCCTTGTTTCCCGAACTTCGACCGATCCTGGACGAAGCGTTCGAGTTGACCGATGAAGGGGCGGTGTACGTCGTCGGCGGGCCGACCGGGGATGGGTTCCGAGCGGCGGCGAACCGGCCGGGAGGGTGGATGAACGCCAACATGCGGACCACGTTCTTGAAGATCGTCCGCCGTGCCGGGTTGCAACCGTGGCCGCGTCTGTTCCACAACCTCCGGGCGAGTTGTGAAACCGACCTGATGAAAAACCACCCCATCCACTGTGTCTGTGCATGGCTGGGCAACACACCGGCGGTCGCGCTGCGGCACTACTTGCAAGTGGTGGAATCGGACTTCGAGCGAGCCGTCGGAAGCGGTGCAGAATCCGGTGCAGACGTGGTGCAAAAGCCGGTGCGGTCAGGGGACAACGGGAGAACCCCGGAAACGACAGAAGCGACGGAAACCATTATTCCCAAAGGCTTCCGTCACTTCGTGTCCGTTGCTGTTCGTTCTAGTCCGCACAGTCTAGTGGGCGATACAGGATTTGAACCTGTGACTTCGTCCGTGTGAAGAACGCACTCTAGCCACTGAGTTAATCGCCCGGAATCCCGGACACCGAGGGTGGCCGGGAGGTTCAGTCGTTGGCTGTTATACTTTCGGCGGCAGGTTCGGCGAGGGGGCGTCGTCGAACTTCGGAGCCGTCGCGGCCGTCACCCGTTGGGGCGGCTTCACCGCCTCGGGTTCGATCGGGCGGGTCACGGTCGACGGGTTGGAGATTTCTTCCCCCAAGCCCTGCATCCCGGACTTGAATTCCACCACGGACTTGCCCAGCGACCGGGCCAGTTCCGGGAGCTTCCGGCCGAACAGGAGCACGCCGAGCAGGAGCAGCAGGATCATTTCCTGCATGCCGAAGGAGCCGAACATACACAATCCTCCCCGTGAATAGGCGGGACGACACGAACCAAACGGGAGGAGGTTGAAGGTAACCCCACCGACGAGCGGTCTGCAGACTCCCCGCATCATATCAGCGCGACCGCCGGCCGGACAAGATTCTCGTATCGGTTTTTCGGGCCGCCGGACTCCACCTTCCGAAAACTCGGCTGGACAGGCCCGCGGTCGCCGGTATCGTCCGCCGCTCGGTGGGGTCCGCACATTGACCGTCAGGGGGCATTCGATGCGTTACTCGGGACACCTGGGTGCCGTCGCCGTCGGGGTCGTCCTCGGGGCGCTCGGGGCCATGT
>CAYUHJ010000197.1:0-11386 GCA_964444365.1 uncultured Alcaligenaceae bacterium
GGTTGGGGGTGAGGGGACGGACTTCACAGGGGAAGAGGCTGCTTGCCGTGGGATGAACCCATCCTCCCCGTGGGGCCGTCCCCTCACCCCCGGCCTTCGGCCACCCTCTCCCCCACGGGGAGAGGGTCAGACCTCGTACCCCAGGAACCGCCGGGTGACCGACGCCGATAACCCGCTCGAACTCGCGTCCGACCGGCTCGGCCCGCCGGACGCGGTCCACCACGTCAGCCCCGGCCGGTTCGCGGCCAAGGTCGCCGTCGGGCTCGGGCTCGTCCTGTACGGGGTCGTCGCCAACTATCTCTGGTGGGGGCCGGGGCCGGCGCGGTTCGACCACCTCGCGCTGGCGGTGCTGTTCGCGCCGCCGCTGTCCGGCGTCTCCCTCCTGTGGCACGTCCTCCGCACGCGGGGGTTGCACGTCCTCGTCTACCCGACCGGGCTGCTCCGCGTCCGCGGCGGCGAGGTCGAGTCGTACCCCTGGGCGGAGGTCGAGGAGGTGCGGGTGCGGGCGGACGCGGCGGAGGTCGCGACGGAGGCCGACGACGCGGGGGGCGTGACGGCGTGCTGGCTGGTCGTCGAGCCGCCGCACTTCCAGATCTGGAAGGCGGGCGTCACCCTCCGCCGGGCGGACGGGGCCGCGGTCACGCTGACGCCGGCCCTGGCGGACTACGCCGCGCTCGCGGAGCGGGTCATGCGGGCGACGTTCGCGGAACAGTGGCCGGCCGCGTGGGCGACGTACCGCGCCGGGGGCACCGTCCGGTTCGGCGAGTTCGCCGTCGGCCGGGCCGGGCTGACGTTCCGGGACCAGCCGACCCTGCCGTGGTCCGAAGTCAAGTCGGTGTCCGTGTCGCAGAAGATGGTCAGCGTGACGCGGCCGGCGGGGTGGGTGCCGTGGGCGGTGCTCGACCTGCACGACGTGCCGAACCCGCACGTGATGTTCGCCCTCGTCGCGGAAGCGAGGCGGGCCGGGGGGCCGGAGGCAGAGGACACAGAAGAGTGACACACCCCTGTCGCAGCGGGTTCCGCCTTGTGGCACCGGCCTCCGGCCGGTGCCGGGTTCACCGGCCGGAGGCGCGGCCTACGAAAACCGAGGCGGGCGGATACACTTCGAGCACCGCCCCGGCCCTATCCCGAGGTTCGCCGTGACCGAGTTCCTCGCCGACTACGTCCCCGCGTGGGCCGCCGTGGTCCTGGCCGCCGTCGTCGCGGCCGGGGTGATCGTCGGCTTCATCGGCGTCTCCGCGCTGATGTTCATCTGGGCGGAACGCAAGGTTTCCGGGCGGATGCAGGACCGGCTCGGGCCGACCCGGACCGGGCCGTTCGGGCTGCTCCAGTCCCTCGCGGACGGCATCAAGCTCGTCACGAAGGAAGACAGCACGCCGGCCGGGGCGGACGCGGTCCTGTTCCGGCTCGCCCCGTACCTCGCGTTCTGTGCGGCGTTTTGCGGGTTCATCGCGCTGCCGTTCGCGCCGGCGCTGGTGGCGCAGGACCTGTCCGTCGCCGCGTTCTTCATGCTGGCGGTGCTGTCCAGCGAGGTGTTCGGCGTGCTGCTGGCCGGGTACGCGTCCGCGAACAAGTGGTCCCTGTTCGGCGGCGTCCGGGAGGCGGCACAGGTCGTCAGCTACGAGGTGCCGCGGTCGCTGTGCGTCGTCGTGCCGGTGGCACTCGCGGGGACGTTGAGCCTGACGGAAATCGGGCGGCAGCAGGTCGGCGGGTTCTGGCAGTGGAACCTGTTCCACGACCCGTTCACGTTCGTCGCGTTCTTCCTCTTCTTCATCACGGCGACGGCCAGTTGCAAGCGGGCCCCGTTCGACCTCGCGGAGGCGGAGAGCGAACTCGTCGCCGGGTTCCACACGGAGTACAGCGGCATCCGGTGGTCGTACTTCTTCATGGCCGAGTACGGGAGCATGTTCGCCGTGTCCGGCCTCGCGAGCCTGCTCTACCTCGGCGGCTGGCACACGGGCGTTCTTGCGTTCGAGCCGTCCGACCGCTTCGGGCTGTGGCTCGGGAACCTGCTCAACGCGGCGGTGTTCGTCGCGAAGGGGACGCTGCTGGTGCTCGTGATGATGTGGATGCGGTGGAGCCTGCCGCGGCTGCGGATCGATCAGGTGATGATGACCTGCCTGAAGTACTTCCTGCCGATGAGTTGCGCCGTGCTGGTCGGGGCGTGCGCCTGGACGCTGTGGGTGCCGCGCGACGCGGCGTTCGCCGTGCGGTGCGTCCTGGCCGGCGGGTCGCTGCTGTTCGTCGTCGGGGTGCTGGGAAGCCTGTTCGTCGCGAAGCCGGACCTCCCCGCGGGGGAACTCGCCGGCGTGTGGGCGAAGGCGAAGGCGTGATCGGACGGCGGGCGGTTCACGAACCCGCCGCCCGGGCGGGTTGGAGCCGGTCCTGCACGAACGCCAGCGACTCTTCGATCGCTTCCACCCCCAGCACCACCAGTTGCCCCGGCCGCAACCCGGCGAGCACCCGTTCGAGGGCGGCGCGTTCGGTCGGTTCCTCGGACACGCTCCGCACCCGCGTGCCGTCCGCCAGCCCGCGGCGGAGGACGGCGTTCAACTCGCCGTCGGTGCGGCCGGCGTGGCCCCAGTCGGCGTACAGGACCACGTCGTCGAAGGCGTCGCCGGCGCTGCGGCCCATGTCCAGCAGGTCTTCGTCCCGGCGGTCGCACCCGGCGAACACGAGCGTCCGGTGCGGGTGCGGGAAGGCGTCCAGCCCCGCGACCAGGGCCGACACCGCGGACGGGTTGTGGGCGTAGTCCACGATGACCGTCGCGCCGTTGGCGTCCAGGACGTTGAACCGCCCCGGCGTCTCCCGCGGGGCCCCGGCGAACGACCGCAGCCCGGCCGCGACCGCCTCGGGCGGCAGCCCGAGTCGCCACGCGGCGGCCGCGGCGGCGAGCACGTTCTCCACCTGGAACGGCACCTTCCCGCCGCGGGTGAACGGCACGTCCGCGAGGGGCACGACCCGGATTTCGCGGGGTCCGTCCGCCAGGATCAGGTCCCCGCCGCGGACGAACGCGGCGAGCCCGCCCGCCGCGCGGTGCGCCGCCAGCGTCGGCTCGTGTTCGTCCCGCGCGAAGAACAGCACCCGGCCCGAAACCGAGGAAGCCATCGCGGCGACGTGCGGGTCGGCGGCGTTCAACACCGCGGTCCCGGTGGGCGCAGTCGCGGCGGGGACGACCCGCTTCACGTCCGCGAGTTGGTCGAGCGTCTCGACGCCGCGGAGCCCGAGGTGGTCGCCCTTGCCGAGGTTCGTGACGACCGCCACGTCGCACCGGTCGAACCCGAGCCCTTCCCGGAGGATGCCGCCGCGGGCGGTTTCGAGGACGGCGACGTCGACGCGGGCGTTGAGCAGCACCTGCTTCGCGGACTGCGGGCCGGAGCAGTCGCGGGTTTCGGTCCGCCGCCAATTCACTCTTGTTCCCTCCCCCTGGGAGGGGGGAGGGTTAGGGTGGGGGTTGCTTCGGGCTGGCTGGTTCCCCCCACCCCCACCCTCCCCCCCAAGGGGGGAGGGGGAAGAAAGGTAAATCCCGTCCGTGCAGGTCAGCCCGACCGACCGGCCCGCCCCCGCGACGAGGTGTGCGATCAGCCGCGAGGTCGTCGTCTTCCCGTTCGTGCCCGTGACGGCCACCACCGGGATGCGGCCGGTTTCCCCGGCCGGGAACAAGGCGTCGACGACCGCCGCCCCCACGTCCCGCGGCTTGCCTGCGGACGGATCCAGGTGCATCCGCAGCCCCGGCCCGGCGTTCACCTCGACGATCGCCCCGCGCTGCGGCTTCAGCGGCCGGGAAATGTCCTCGCACACGATGTCGATGCCGGCGACGTCGAGCCCGACCGCCTTCGCCGCGAGCACCGCGTCCGCGGCGACGTCGGGGTGAACGTCGTCGGTCACGTCGGTCGCGGTGCCGCCGGTGGACAGGTTCGCGTTCCGGCGGATGAGCACCCGCACCCCGGCGGGGGGGACCGAGTCGGGAGTGAACCCCTGGTCCGCGAGGACCGCTTCCGCCACCGCGTCGATCTTGAGGAAGCTGAGGGGCGTCGAGTGGCCGTCCGACCGGCGGGGGTCGGTGTTCACGACCGCGATCAGTTCCCGCACCGTCGATGTCCCGTCGCCGATGACGTGAGCGGGTTCGCGACACGACGCCGCGACCACCTTGCCGCCGACCACCAGCACGCGGTAATCCCGGCCGGGGGCGAACGTCTCGACGACGACCTCGGCCCCTTCCGCGCGGGCGGCCCGGAACGCGGCGGCGACCTGTTCGCGGGCGGTCAAGTTCGTGGCGACCCCGCGGCCCTGGTTGCCGTACCGCGGCTTGACGACGACCGGGAGTTCGCATTCCAGCGCGACCGTCCACGCCTCGTCTTCGTCCCGCGCCGGGCGGCCCCACGGCGCGGGCACGCCGACCTCCGCGAGCAGCTTGCGGGTGAGTTGCTTGTCCTGGGCGATCGCCTCCGCGACGGTCGGGGTGTCGTCCGTTTCCGCGGTCCAGATGCGCTTTTGCTTCGCCCCCCACCCCAGCTGAACGAGGCTCCCCTCGTTCAGTCGGCGGGCCGGAATCCCGCGCCGCAGGGCGGCCGCCACGATCCCCCCGGTGCTCGGCCCGAGCCGGGAATCGAGGGCGACGGATCGAAGCTCGGCGATCCGTGCGGGCACGTCGCCGGCCGCCCCGGTGACGAGCGCGAACGCGGCGTCGAGGCAGGCGTGGGCGACGGTCGCGTCGTCGTAGTCGAAGACGAGCCGGCCGCGGCCGTCGGTTCCGGGCGGCCGGACGAACGCGACGGTGCCGGCGAAGTCGCTGCGGCGCTGGAACTCGCGGGTCGCGGCCAGGAGCGCGTCCGCGAGCGTCGCGGTCGGCGGGAGTTCGATGCCGAGGGCGGTGCGGAGCGTGTCGGCGACCGGCCCGGCCGGGGCGTCGCCGCCGCCGAGGTCGGCCTCGATGACGGGAACGGCGGCCCAGCGGTTCGGCCCGCGGAGCGTCCAGATACGACCGAAGTGCATGGGAATCTCCGAAGGCCACGGCCGCGCGGGAGCGGCCGGCTCGGCGGGTCAAGATCGGCAGGATTCGTTGGAGAGGCGCGGATGCGAACCGGCGGCCGCTCCCGTCATGTCATCGAGGCCGCGACGTTCGTGCCCGCGGTCGGGGGTGGTAACGCTCGGCCGTCCTGCTTGGCCAGCTCCAGCCACTCTTCCACGATCTCGACTAATTCGCGGTAGACCTCGACTTCGTCCTCGCCGTGGCAGCACGGCCCGATCACGCCGGGGCACCGGCCGACGAACACCCCGTCTTCGTCGGACCACTCGACGATTTTGACATAGCGTGCCGAGTCGGTCATGACTTCGCCTCCTCGATCGCCTGCTCGACTTCCTTCTCCTGATACTTCTTCGCATCGTCACCGGGTTTCCCGGAAAGCGTCACACGGATCCCCTTCTCGTGCTCGAAGTTGCGGTGTGCGCCTTTCCCGCCGCGGTTGACGAAACCGGCCCGCTCCAGGTCGGAGATCAACTCGCGAATCTTGCGAGGCATCGGACCGCCCCCCGATCCGGCAGTTCATCTTTCCCGTCTCGGTGGGCCGGGTCAATGTCCGTCCGCGACACCCGGTGGCGACGCCGGCAGCTCTGGTTCGGGAATGCGGCTACTCGATCTCTTCGACGGACCCGTCCGGCCGGATGTCGATCTCCCGGACCTTCCCGTTCTTGGCCTTGCCGCGGACCTCGTAGCTGCCGTTCGCCTTCTTCCAGGCCGTGTCGAAGGTCACGTCGGGGAGCTTTTCCTTCGCCACCTTCATGATCTCCGGGGGCACGTCCTTGAGGTCCAGGGTCGTCTTGGCTTCCGGCGGGGTGCCGCCGCACCCGGCCACGACCGGCAACCCGAGCACGACCGCGCACAGGATCGCTCGCATCAGAAGTCTCCGGACGAAATCGGTTCCCCGCCGGCGCGGGTGGACAGGGCCTTGAACGTCGCGTAGGTGGTGGCCCCGCTCAGGGGGCCGACGTGGCCGTCCGCGAACAGGTAGTTGCCGCCGCCGGGGTGCCGGGCGGTGTAGTGGTTGATCTCGGTCGGGTTCGCCGGCCCGGTGTAGGCCTCGCCGGTGTGGGCGAGCACGAAGTTCGAGGCGTTGTTCACCTGGAGCGGGAGCGGGGAGTTCGGGGTCGGCACCTGGTTCGCCCCGGTGACGGCCCCGACCCAGGTGGACTCGGCGTCCCGGAACGACCGCTCGCCGGCCGCCAGGGTGCTACTGGTGCCGTCCGTCACGTCCCCGATCCGGACGGTGCTGTTGCGGAAGAACAGGCCGTCCCCGTCGACGCCCGGCTCGCCGACGCCGAAGCAGCCGACGTAGTTCGCCGGGGCGACCGTGCAGGTCGTGGCGACCAGGGCCCCGGACCCCGACCGCGGGCCGACCGGGAACGCCTGGGCGGGCGGGGTGTCGGACGGGCACAGGTAGGACTTCACCGCCGCGCCGCGCCCGGCGGCGAACGCCGAGGCCTGGATCGGCTGCTTGAAGTCCAGCTGCCGGAACACGCCCTCTTGCTCCATCTGGGGCAGGACGTAGGCGGCCCACCCCCACCCCGGCCCGGTGTCGGTCCCGGACCCGTCGACCCCGGACAGGTAGCCGGGCGGGAACACCTTGTTGGCGTCGTGGTAGCCGTGCAGGGCCAGGCCGATCTGCTTCAGGTTGTTCGCGCACTGCGACCGGGCCGCGGCCTCGCGGACCTTCTGGACCGCGGGGAGCAGCAGCCCGATCAGGATCGCGATGATGGCGATCACGACCAGCAACTCAATGAGCGTGAACGCGCGGCGGGGGCACCCGGTCGGTCGTCGGGGTCGCATGTGTGTCCCTCCGGGGTGGTACCGCCGCGCGGGTCGTGTCAGCTCCCCGCCACCACGTCCGCCCGCACGATCACCGGGATGTCCGCCTCCCGCAGGTACTCGGCGACGTACTTGCCGAAGTACTCGCGGCGGTCTTGCGGCAGGTAGGCGTACCCCCGCAACTTCCCGCGGCAGTTCGGGGCGAGGCACAGGCACGGGCCGGTCAGGACGCGGAACTCGGTCTCGAAGGTCTCGTAGTCGAGCGTCAGTTCCTCGCCGTCCTCGATGTCCCGCAGGGCGTGGACCTCGAGTTCGCCGGTGCCGAGGGGGACGAGGATGCCGCAGTTCGGGTCGCACGAGTGGTTGAGCAGGCGGATCGGGTCCGGGGTGTCGACGTGGAGGTCCCGGTCGACCTGGATGGTGTACTTGGTCCGCTCCCGGATGACCGGGCCGCGGCCCTTGACGACCACGTCGCCGGGGGCGAACGCCCGGCCGGCGTGGGCCGCCCGGCCGAACCGGGACTCGCGGATCTCCACGTCGCACGCGACTGCTTCGCTCATCGTGATCTCGCGGCCTCCCCTGGATTGGATGACGTTCCAGAACGCAATTCCGTCGTCGATCGTGTCCGGCTGAACGACGAGCAGTTCGCCCGGCGTGGCCGTCTCAGTGGCCCGCAGGATCGCGGCGAGGCTGCCCTTGATCGGGTACACCTCCTTGGTGCGGTCGCCGAGCGAGATGCCCTGCTTGAACAGGTTCGCGATCTCCCAGTCCTTTCGGCCGCGCAGGTAGGTGTCCTCGTACAGGAACACGCGGTCGAAGTGCCGGCCGAGCATCTCGCCCTGGGCGATGATGTCCACGTCCCGGCGGTCGCCGGCGGCGGAGTAGACGATGCTGCGCTTCTCGTGGGGGAACGCGGCCAGCACGCTCAGGAGCCGGTGCAACGCGGAGACGTTGTGGCCGTAGTCCGCGACGATGGTCAGCCCGTCGATGGCGAACAGGTTGAACCGGCCGGGGGCGTGGTCGACGCCGCCGCGAAAGGATTCGAGCCCCGCGGCGATGCGTTCGAGCGGCACGCCGGCCGCCCACGCCGCCGCGGACGCGGCGAGGACGTTCTCCACCTGGAATGGGACCAGCCCGCCGTGCGTCAGCGGCACATTCTCCAGGGAGACGAGCACGGTCTCGGCGTCGCCGGCCGCCAGAATCACCGCGTTGTCGCGGACGTAGACGGCGCGGCCGCCCGTCGCGAGGTGCTCCCGGATCACGGCGTTGGCCGGGTCGCGGGCGAAGAACGTCACGGTCCCGTCGCAGTACGCCCGCATCCCGACGACGAGCGGGTCGGCCGCGTTCAGGACGGCCGTGCCCCACTTCGCGACGCCCCAGACCAGCGTCCCCTTCACGTCGGCGAGTTGCTCGACCGTTTCGATGTCCGCGGACCCCAGGTGGTCGCCGGCGTCCAGGTTCGTGACGACCGCCACGTCGCACCGGTCGAACCCGAGCCCTTCCCGGAGGATCCCGCCGCGGGCGGTTTCGAGCACCGCGGCCCGCACGTCCGGGTGGCGGAGCACGAACTTCGCGGACTTCGGCCCGCTGCAGTCGCCCGTTTCCACCCGCTTGCCGGCGACGAAGATGCCTTCCGTGCAGGTGAACCCGACGGGCTCGTGAACCTGCCCCATCAGGTGGGCGACGAGTCGGGTGGTCGTCGTCTTCCCGTTCGTGCCCGTGACGCCGACCGTCGGAATGCGGGACGCCCGCGGGTCCGGGAAGAGGGCTTTCACGATCGCATCGGCGACGGTCGTGGGGAACGCGGTCAGGTCCGGGGCGGCGTCGACGCCGATCACCGTGCCGCGGGTTTCTTCGAGAGATTTCGCGACGTCCGGGGTCACGACCTCGACGGCCGCCACGTCGAGCTTCAAGGCGGCCACGGCGTCGGCGACGCGCTCGGCGATCCCGGGGGACACGTCGACGGGGTTGCCGCTCGAATCCATCGCGGCGGCGACCTGGCCCCCCACCGCGAGGACACGGTAGCTCTCCCCCGGCGTGACCGGGTCGACGACCGGCGTCCAGCCGCCGGGCGCGGTGTAGACCGTGTCGAAGGCGGCGCGGACTTCTTCTTCGGTGTGGAGGGGGGCGGTCGCCGGCGCGGTCGTCGAGGTGTACTTCGGCCGCAACACGACGGGGAGGCCGACCGACTCGGCGGCGGACCACGCCTCGTCGGCGGTCTTCGCGGAGCGGCCGCCCGGAACCGGGACCCCGGCCGCTTGCAGGAACAGACGGGTCAGTTCGCGGTCGCCGGCCGCGGACGCGCCGACGCCGCTGGTTCGGTCGGTCTGGCCGTCCAGGACGCGCCGCTGGTTCGCCCCCCACCCGAGGCGGACGAGCTTGCCGGGGCCGTCGTCGGCCGCCACGACCGCGGCGGGGACGCCGTGCCGTTTCGCGGCGGCGAGCAGGTTCTCGACGAGCGGGCTCGGCCGGTTGGCGGCGTACACGGCCTTCAGCTTGGCGACGCCCGCCGCGATGTCGATCGGCGTGCCGTGGACCGCGGCCATGCAGACGTCCCGGCCGAACTCGCAGGCGGCCCGGCCGAGTTCCTCGTTCTCGTACTCGATCCCGATCTTGTAGACGCCGTCCTTCGAGGTCATCCGCGTCTTGCCGTACCCGACGCTGACGCCGGCGAGCCACTGGAGTTCGAGCACGACGTGCTCGAAGATGTGGGCCATGTAGGTGCCGCGGGCGAGCCGCTGGAAGAACCCGCCGCGCTCGCCGACGGAACACCGGTGCTCGACGAGCCCCGGCAGGTAGCCCTTCAGGCGGTCGTTGAACCCCGGGATCTCGTCCGAGGAGGAGTCCGCCAGGTCGTGGAGGTCGACCCAGACTTCCAGGACCGGGAAGCGGGCCCAGATGTTCGGCCCGCGGAGGGCGCTGACGCTCAGGAGGGTGAGGCCGGTCATAGTTCAGAGATGGGAGGGAGGGCGGCGGCGTTATGGGGGTGATAGCGAACCGCTCGGCGGCCGGCCAGTGTGCCGCTGCGTTTCCTACGCGGCCGGGCCGAGCATGGGATATTACGGCCAGACCCGGCTCACTTGCGCGCGGAACTTGAACAATTTTCCCGAGATTGGCCCCGCCGCACGGTCCGAGTTTGCCGACGAACCAAACCGCGGGGGTGGGGCAGGATCCCCTCACCGGGCCTTAATCCCGCACCTCGACCGCCCGGCCCGTGCGGTTCGACTCGTAGACCGCCCGGATGACCGCGACCGCCTTCCGCCCCTCGCGGCCGTCCACCCGGGGCGGGCGGTTGTCCCGCACCGCTTCCACGAAGTCCGCGAGTTGCCGGCGGTGGTACTCGTGGCTGATCGCCTTGGGGTCCGCCGCCCCGCCGCTCGCCCCGACCTTCGCCGCGAACTTCGCCCGGACCGCGGCGTCGTCGGGCGTTTCCGGGGCGAAGTCCCACCGGAGAACGTCTTCCTGCTCGATGACGGCACTCCCGCGGTCGCCGTGGACGGCGATGGTCTTCGGGTAGCCGGGGTGGACGGACGTCGTCGCCTGGATGACGCCGATCGCCCCGCTCTGGAACCGCAGGACGGCGGCGGCGGTGTCCTCGACCTCGATCCGCTCGTGGGCCAGCGTCGCGGCGAACCCGCACGCGGACGCCACGTCGCCCATCATCCACAGCAGCAGGTCGACGTTGTGGATCGCCTGGTTCATCATCGCCCCGCCGCCGTCGAGGGCCTGCGTCCCCTTCCACCCGCCCTCGTCGTAGTAGGCCTGCGACCGCCACCACTTGCAGGTCGTCTCGCCGAGCGTCAGCCGGCCGAACCGCCCGGCGTCGACGGCGGCCTTGAGCGTCACGTTCGCGTCGGCAAACCGGCTCGGGAAGATCGTGCAGAGCTTGACGCCGAACTCGTCGCACGCCTCGATGATCCGGTCGCACCGCTCGGCGGAGATTTCGAGCGGCTTCTCGACGACGACGTGCTTGCCCGCCTTGGCGGCCGCCACCGCCGGTTCCAGGTGCGCCCCGCTCGGGGTGGTGATGACGACCGCGTCCACCCCCGGCGCGGCGAGGGCTTCGTCGAGCGTGGCGAAGACCGGACACGGCGGGATTCCCGTTTCCGCGATCAGCGACTCGGCGTTCTTCGGCGTCCGGCTCACGAGGGCGGCCACGCGGGCACCGGGGATTTCGAGAATCGCCTTCGCGTGGAACCGGGCGATCATCCCGCAGCCGACGAGCGCGAAGCCGAGAGGGGTCGACATGGAGAGTACCTGGGAACGGGCTGGTGCCGAGGAGCCGGCCTCAATTTCTTGGCGAGCCGCGGACGCCAGTCCGCGGGTGGGAGCGCCCGACCCGCGGACTGGCGTCCGCGGCTCGCCGACGCAACAGGCGTCCGCGGCTCGCCGACGCAGAAGTGGAACGGCGTGCCCGGTGACGAGTGTTCTATCGCGTCCTGCCGGGGCGTATAGTATGAAGTGCTTTTGTTCCCCTCTCCCCGTTGGGGAGAGGGGTGAGGGGTGAGGGGATTGGCTTCACCCGTTCGGAATTGCCGGTACGGGTCTGAGGTTCTCCCCTCACCCCCAGCCCCTCTCCCC
>CAYUHJ010000198.1:0-11359 GCA_964444365.1 uncultured Alcaligenaceae bacterium
ATCGTCAGCCGCAACGGGATCATGATGCTCGCCCACTACATCCACCTGATGAAGGAAGAGGGGGAGGCGTTCGGAGAAGCGATGATTGTCCGCGGCACTCTGGAGCGGCTGGCCCCGGTGCTGATGACCGCCCTGACGGCGATCATCGGCCTGATCCCGCTGGCGATGGGGGCCGGGCAGACGGGTAAGGAGATTTTGCACCCGCTCGCCGTCGTCGTGATCGGCGGGCTCGTCACCGCGACGATCATGGATCAGATCGTCACCCCGGCGGCGTTCAAGCTGTTCGGCCGGTCCGTCTACAAGAAGCCCGATCTCGCGGCGGACGGCAAGTCCGGGGCGCTATGGGACGATGCGTGGCTGCACGAAGCGGCGGCGGTGCCGGTCAACCGACTGGACGCCGGGACCTTACCGATGCCGCCCGCTCCGCCGGCCGAGGTAAACGGGACCGGCAAACCCGCCCGCTAGCGCGGCTCGCCGGCATCAGAACACGCACGCGGACGAACCGCGTGCGGGAGAGGTCGGAAGGCGGGTCGCGGCCGCGTGGCCGTACCGATTCCGACCACCAAACGGGAGGTAGGACGATGCGTTCGATGCTGTTCGCTCTGGCCGGGCTGGTTCTCGGCGGGTGGGTCGCCACCGGCGTGCGGGCCGACGACAAGAAGGAGACGACCTTGATGGGCACCGTCCAGTGCGCCAAGTGCGCCCTGAAGGAACCCGGCAAGTGTGCCACCGTCATCCGGGTGAAGGACGCGGGCAAGACCGTCACCTACTACTTCGACGACAAGGGGACCAACGAGGAGTACCACGAAGCCGTCTGCGGCGGCGAGATGAAGGAGGGCACGGTCGTCGGGGTGGTGTCGGAGAAGGACGGCAAGAAGTGGGTCAAACCGTCGAAGGTCGAGTACGCGAAGAAGTAGCAACGAGGGTCACCCGCGGCCCGGCCGAGGGCCGGGCCGCGGGGCAATCAGTGGCTGTGTCCCGCGTGACCGTCACTACCGGAGCCGCCGGTTGATTGACAACCGCCGGCCCCTGTGACCAGTGCCGTGACGACGGCCACCAACACCGCGAATCGGATAAAGAACCGCATCGCACGTCCTCCGAGAGTGAATGGCTTGTCCAAATTGTCTTGTTCGAGCAGTTCGGACATCAAGGAACCCATCCGAAAAGTCAAGGTGAAATATCGGCCCTTGACTCCGTACTACGGTACGGGCCGTAAACTGCGGACGGAGGCGACGACCATGCGGACGATCAGCATCTCTCAGGTGGCGAAGGCGGCGGGCGGCGGTGTCTAGACGGTCCGATTCTACGAGCGCAAAGTGTTACTCAACGAGCCGGCTTCCACGTCATGGTCGAGGAGAAGAAGTAACCCGGCTCCTCGGGCCTGGGGATGCGACAACATCCCCAGTAGCCGTGGCTCGATCACCGACCCGCAGGGCGTTGGCCTTTTCACACGTGTCGCCCATCAGTCCGGCAACCCGGACGGCGGACCCGCGGCCGAACCGAGAGGAGACTCGTCATGGCAACCGACCCCGTCTGCGGGATGACCGTCGATCCGGCGAAGGCCTTGAGTGCCAATTGGGACGCGCAGACCTACTACTTTTGCAGCGACCACTGCCGCCGGACGTTTCTTGCCGCCCCGCTGCCCCGTCACGACGCCCACGCCGACCACGGGGCAATGGCGGGGGCCGAGACGCCCGCCTCCCCGGCAACCCCCGCGCAGCCGGTCATCTACACCTGCCCGATGCACCCGCAGGTCGAGCAGATTGGGCCGGGGACGTGTCCGATCTGCGGCATGGCTCTGGAGCCGAAGTCGGTGCAAGCCGGTGACGCCGACGACCCGGAACTCACCGACATGACCCGGCGATTCCGGGTCGCCATACTGCTGACCGTCCCGTTGCTACTGCTGGCCATGCTCCCGATGATCGGGGTGCCGGTGGACCGCTGGCTGGGCGGAAACTACCCGTGGCTGCAACTGCTCCTGAGTGCGCCGGTCGTGCTGTGGGCCGGGTGGCCGTTCTTCGAGCGGGGCTGGCGGTCCGTCGTCACCCGCAAACTCAACATGTTCACCCTGATCGCCCTCGGCGTCGGGGCGGCGCTCCTCTACAGCCTCGTCGCCGTCCTCGCCCCCGGCCTGTTCCCCGACAGTTTCCGGCGGCACGGTCAGGTCGAAGTCTACTTCGAGGCGGCGGCGGTGATCGTCACCCTGGTGCTGCTCGGTCAGGTGCTGGAGCTGCGGGCCAGGAGCCGCACCGGGGCCGCGATCCGGGAACTGCTGTCACTGACCCCGCCCACCGCCCGCGTCGTACGGGACGGCAACGAGCAAGAAGTGCCGCTCGAAGAGGTCCGGGCCGGCGACACCCTTCGGGTCCGCCCAGGCGAGAAGGTTCCGGTGGACGGCCGACTGACGGACGGGACGAGTCCCGTCGATGAGTCGATGGTGACGGGCGAACCGCTGCCGGCCGTGAAGGCCGAGGGCGACCGGGTGATCGGCGGCACCGTCAACCAGACCGGCACGTTCCTGATGGCGGCCGAGAAGGTCGGCGGGGACACGGTGCTGGCCCGGATCGTGGGCATGGTGGCCGACGCGCAGCGGAGTCGCGCCCCGATTCAGAAGTTGGTGGACACGGTTTCGGGCTACTTCGTCCCCGCCGTCGTGATCGTCGCCGTCATCACGTTCGTGGCCTGGGCCGTCCTCCGACCGGAGGAACCCGCGCTCGCCTGGGCTTTCGTCAACGCGGTCGCGGTCCTCATCATCGCTTGCCCGTGCGCCCTGGGCCTCGCCACCCCGATGTCGATCATGGTCGGCGTGGGCCGCGGGGCCAGAGAAGGCATCCTCGTCAGGAACGCCGAGGTGCTGGAAAGGTTGGAGAAGGTCGACACCGTCGTGGTCGATAAGACCGGAACGCTGACGGAAGGCCGGCCGAAACTGACCGAGTGCGCGCCCGCCCCGTCGTTCACCGAGGTCGATGTCCTCCGCTTCGCCGCCGGGGTCGAGCAACACAGCGAACACCCGCTCGCCCGCTCCGTCCTCCAGGGGGCGAAGGACCGGGGCGTCGCCATCCCGGCCGTCGAGGGGTTCGAGTCCGTGACCGGCGGCGGGGTCCGCGGCACGGTCGAAGGCCAACCCGTCTTGGTAGGGCAGCGGTCATTGCTCGAAAAAGACGGGGTCGCAGACTTCGGCTCGCTGGACGGACGTGCCGAGGAATTGCAGCGGCAGGGCCGCACGGTGATGTTCGTCGCGGCCGGCGGGCGGCTCGCCGGGCTGGTGGCCGTGTCCGACCCGGTCAAGGAATCGACCCCCGAGGCACTGCGTTCGCTCCGCGCCCTCGGGCTGCGGGTCATCATGCTGACCGGCGACAACGAGCGGACGGCCCGAACCGTCGCCGAGACGCTCGGAATCACAGAGTTCCAGGCCGGTGTCCGCCCCGAGGACAAGCACGAGCGGGTGAAGGCGCTGCGGGCCGAGGGCCGCCGGGTGGCGATGGCGGGCGACGGCATCAACGACGCCCCGGCCCTTGCCCTGGCCGATGTCGGGATCGCAATGGGCACCGGCACCGACGTGGCGATTGAGTCGTCCGGCGTCACGCTGGTGAAGGGCGACCTGCGGGGGATCGTGCGGGCGATCAACCTCGGCCGCCGGACGATGCGGAATATCCGCCAGAACTTGTTCTTCGCCTTCGTCTACAACGCCCTGGGGGTGCCGGTCGCGGCGGGCGTCCTCTACCCCATCTCGGAACACCTCCTGCTGAACCCGATGGTCGCGGCGGCGGCCATGAGCCTCAGTTCCGTCTCGGTCGTGGCCAACGCCCTGAGGCTGCGGGCCGCGAAGCTGTCGTGACCTGCCGGGTTCGTCCCGAGGAGGTGGTCGCGCTGACACTCGACGCCTGGGAAGCAATTGCTGGGCGACACCCTTGAAGCTGCGGAATTACTTCGTTATACATAGTACGAGTGGAGGTGCCATTCCATCCTTCGGGGTTCCACACCATGTCGCGCCGTCGCCGCGGGTTCACGCTGATCGAGTTGCTGGTCGTGATCGCCATCATCGCCGTGCTGATCGGACTGCGGGACGACCCGGACGCTCGCCGGGCGGACGTCCGCGACCGGGCCGCGGGCAAGATCGACGACATCGACGCGAAGGTCCGCGACCTGCTGGCGATGCGGGAGTCGTTGGTCAGCCTCCTGGAATCCTGCGAGGGGGACGGCCCGGCCTCGGGATGCCCGATCATCACGGCATTCGAGGCCCACGACCGCACAAAGATTACGGGAGCGAAAGCATGACCACGGTGAAAGTAAAAACCAACCTCCGATGCGGGGCGTGCGTGAAATCGATCCAACCGCTCCTCGACGCCGAGCCGGGCGTCGAGCGGTGGTCCGCCGACGTGTCCACGCCGGACAAGGTGCTGACCGTCGAGGGGGTGGATGTCTCCGTCGCCCGGGTGGGTGAACTCCTGGGTCGGAAGGGGTATCAGGTCGTCGGCGAAGTGTTGGCCGACACTCCAGCCCCGCCCGCTAAAACGCCGGGCGGCGATCCACCGAAAACCAGCTACTACCCGCTCGTCCTGATCCTGATCTACCTGCTCGGGGCGGTGGGATTGGCCGAGGTGGCGGCCGGCGGGTTCGACGCGATGCGGGCCATGCGGCACTTCATGGCCGGGTTCTTCCTGGTGTTCAGCTTCTTCAAGCTGCTCGACGTGCCGGCCTTCGCCCTGTCCTACAGCAGCTACGACATCCTCGCCCGCCGCTGGCTGGGGTACGGGTACGTCTACCCGTTCCTCGAACTCGGCCTGGGGGCGGCGTACCTCGCCGACTTCCGGCCCGTGCTGACGAACGCGGCGACACTGGCCGTCATGGGCGTCAGCACGGTCGGGGTGGTGCAGAGCCTGCTCGCCCGGCGGAAAATCCGCTGCGCCTGCCTGGGGGCCGTGTTCAACCTGCCGATGAGCTACGTCACGCTGGTCGAAGACCTGCTTATGGCCGGCATGGCGGCGGCGATGCTTGTGACGCTGTTGGTCGGTGGCCCTTACTTGCATACTGGGCACTAAGCCGCGCTACTTCACCCACGAACGCACAATGGTGACGGCTCGACAATAATAGCTCGTATTTCGGGAACGCAGCCGAATCGAGCCGCGTGATCGCTACGACTCAACTTTCCGGCTCCAGGAACCGATAAGGCTGCTATGCGTCGCGCGGCATCCCTAATCCTGTTGATCGCGGTACTGCTCTCGCAGTGGGCGCAATGCTTCCGCCGCGAGAACGGTTGCACGGCCTGCGGCCGGCCGCCCGCACCGCACGTTCACCTGCGGGAAATGCTCGCAGTCGGCCAGCCACAGGGGCGGTGTTGCTGTGGGCTGTCCCTGAAGGGGGAAAAGCAGGAATCGGCTCGTGCGGCTGGCGCAAGCTGCGGCGAATCGTCCCCGGAATGGCTAGAGCAGCCCGGTCCCCGAAAGGGGTGCTGCGAGGACGTTCTGAGCCTACCCTACGAGATCGGCGTGTCCCTCCGATCCGCCAGCATTGAAGGTGAGGATGAAGCCGGTCATGCCCAGGTCTTGTACCTGACGCCGGGACTCTGCCATCTGTTCAACGGCACTCGGTATTCAGGGCGGTCCATCGCTAGTCCCGCAGCCCCGCCCCCCGTCCGTTTCCATCTGCTGACGCAAATCCTTCTCATCTAGCCGCCGGCCAGACGGCCGACCTGGACTCGGCCATCATCTTCATTCCCGCCTTCGTGTTGCACGATCCGGGTTCGCTCGGGCATCAGTAACCGAGGCAGTCACATGCTCTCGCTGGCGAGACGCGCTGTTGCGTCGCGGCCGTCGCTTTCTGGATCATATCGCGGATTATCGGAAGGGCGTTATGGAACAGGTTATCCGGCGACTCGCCGCACTCGCTCCGCTCATCGCCATGATGGGCTGTACGACCTCGCCTCCGCTCTACGCCCCCAGAAGCCAAAGCCCGCCCGCTGGTGCGCGGCCGGATGAAACGACCATCAAACGGGCCAACTTCTCCGAACCCGCACCCATCGCCGCGGGCGCGGCCGAGCCGCCCCCCGAACGCGGTGGAAAGGAACCCGGTGCGGAAACCCTGCCGACCCCTCGGCGGGCCGGCGAAACCGCGAACGGTCCCGATCCGCGGGTCGCGCCAGCCGCAAGCGTCGGACTCGCGGAACTCATCAGCCTGACCGTCGAGCGTAACCCCCGGCTGGCCCAGGTCGCGTGGGCCGTCGAGACCGCCCGGGGGCGGGCCGTGCAAGCCGGCTTGTACCCGAACCCGACCCTGAGCGTCACCGGCGACGAACTCGGGGACCGCTTCGGGCCGGGGGGCATCTGGACGGCCCCGTACTTCCAGCAGGAAATCGTCACCGCGAACAAACTCGGGCTGTCGCGGGCTACGGCCCTCAAGGAGGTTGACCAAGCGGCCCTGACCGTCGCCTCGGAGCGCTACCGCATCTTCACCGACGTGCGGCAGAACTACTGGGAAGTCGTCACACTCCAGCGCCGGGTGGCCATCCTCGGGGAACTGATCGGGCTGGCCGAGAAGTCCGTCGAGAACGCGGAGAGTCTGTTGAAGGCGAAGGAGGGCAGTCGCCTCGACGTGGTGCAACTGGAAGTCGATCTGGAACGCTACCGGGCCGACCTCGACGCCACGAACCGCTCGCTGCCTGCCGCGTTCCGCCGGTTGGCCGCGAGTATCGGCGTCAGCGACATGCCGAACGTCGCCGTCGCCGGCGACCTTGAGATTCCCTTGCCCGAGTACGACCTGGAGCGGGTGAAGGCTTACGTCCTGGGCGTTCACCCGGACTTGCGGGCGGCCCAGGTCGGCGTCGAGCGTGCCCAACTTGCGTTGCGGCGGGCGACGGTGGAGCCGGTCCCGAACGTGACCGTCGGGGCGGGCTACGTCCGCCAGAACCAGAACCAATCGAACGATTGGGTGGTCGCGGCCAGTATCCCGGTCCCGCTGTGGAACCGGAATCAGGGTAACATCCTCGCGGCCAAGGCCCAGATCGGCGAGGCCGTCGCCGAAGTCGGCCGGGTCCAGAACGACCTGACCGGCCGGCTGTCCGTGGCGTTCGGCTCCTACACGGCCGCACGCACGCGGGCAGAGAAGTACAAGTCGGCGATCCTGCCGAAAGCGGAAGAGAGCTACCGCTTGTCGCTCAAGGCGTACCAGGGCGGCCAGTTCGAGTACCTGCGGGTGCTGCAAGCGCAGCGGGCCGTGGCGGAAGCACGGTTGGAATACCTTCGTTCCCTCGGAGAGATGTGGCGGGCCGCGAGCGAGATCGCCGGGCTGATGCTCGAAGACCAGTGGCCGACAGTTCCTATGCCGCACCCAAGAAAGTAGAGGCGTTCAGATATCAACCACATTGTTACGATGTAGTGACGCGGCTACTTGTTCAATTTTGGCGTGCCTTTATGGCGGGCGGCGGCCATGACGAGGTCTTTCGTTGGGGCGGGCGGGTTAGCCAGCAACTTCAGAAAGCAGTCACGGTCACGGTCGGATAGCGGTCGCGCCCGTTGTTCGGTGAAGAGTAGGTCTTCGGAACGGGGCTTTTTTCTTGAGCGCGGAGACGGGTCGTTACCGCGTTTGTTCATAGCAGTTCCACGAATTGACGCAGCCTGGAAACGCTTTGAGTCAGTCCCTGGCCTTCGAGCGTGGCCAGCAACTCCTCGGCGGTTTTCGGCGGGTTGCGGAGACCTTCCCGCTGACGCTTCACCGCCGCGCAGACCGGCCCGGGAGCCGCATCGAGAAGGGACGCGAGGAAGTCGTCCGGGTGCATCGCCCCCAAGTTGAAACTTGCCAGCGTGCCGCTCGGGAAGTCCTTCAGGTTGAAGGTGACGATCACCTCGGCGGCAGAGCGGATCGCCGCCGCGAGGACGTGGCGGTCGTCAGGGTCGGGCAGGATCAAGGATTCGATCAGGTCTTCGTACCCGGTCACAAGGCAGTCAGGGATGGCGTCGTTCATCAGCGACCGGGTACGTGCCAAGCGGTCGGGGGATAGTTCCGGGTTGTCTCGCAGGACGCTGCGGACCCACTCGTCGTGGATCGAGTCCGTCCACCGCGCTCGCACCAACCCGGCGAGCGCGAGACGCATGAAGAGGTCGCGGAGCGGGGCCGGGTAGAGGACGTTGGCGTCGTAGACGGCCGTGACCGGGTGGTCCATCAGTAGCCCATCCCCAGCTCCTGGGCCTCGGCGGTGAGCTGGTCGAGGATTTTCGCTCGGGCGTCGTCGTCCTTGCGCTTGTACGCCATTAGGTCGTCGAAGCGAACCCGGCGGTATTTGCCGACGGCGCGGGATGGGATTTTGCCTTCGTCGAGCAACTTGACGACGTAAGGCCGCGACACGTTGAGGATGTCGGCGGCTTGCTGGGTCGTCAGTTCGGCGTGGGTCGGGATCAGGGCGACGGAGTGGCCCTGCGACATTTCGGTCAGCAGGTGAAGGAACAGCCGCAGGGCGGATGTCGGCACGGACACCGTCTCGGCCTCGCCGCCCCCGTCGTCTACGAATCGGATGCGGGCGCTTGGCTGCCGGTTCAGCTTGCGGGTGGCTAGCAGGCGGCTCGATTCGCGCGCGAGGACCGCGTCGGCTTCGCTCGGGGCGACCGTTTCAAAGTTCTCGGGGATCAGCGTGGACATGGGTTCCTCCTCTCGTTGCTGTGGTGTAGTCTACCACGATCTCGAAGCAGACGCAATACTCGAAACGCTCGAAACGACACGTGGCTGGTTCACCCGCGGTGTCCGAGTGTAGCGTTTTCGCGGTTTTTCTGCGGATTTTCCCCTGGCTTGCTGGTTCACCGTCGCCGTCGGAGTGTTTCGTCGCGGGGGTTCGCAAGAACCCGCCCCCGCGACGGAACGCGACAGAGGCGGCGGGCCTTCAAGCGGTTCACTAGAGCCTGAGGAGGATTCCGAGCGGGGGTTTTCTTCCGCCGGGCTGCCTGCGCCTTTCGCTAGGGCGGGCTTTGCCCTTCGCCTTCGGCCTTCTGCTCGCGTTCGCGGCGGATGCGCTCGGCAAAGCTCGTGGTTGCCGGCTGCGGGTCTTGATCTTGCGGTGTGTCTGCCGCCGATTCGCTCGTCGCACTGGCTTCTTCCTGCCTGCGGCGGATGCGTGCGGCGATCGGCTCCTCGGCGGCTACTGCCTTGCGGTCGCCGCGCGGGGCGGCCGATTCGACGGTGTTTGCGGCCTTCAGTGCCTTGATACTTGCGGCCAGCTCGCCGGTCGTCGGCCCGCCGTCCGGTTTCGGCTCGTCGCCCCGCCCGGTCAGCGCCGTCTTCAAGGCGTCTCGTAAGCCGGCCAACTCGTTGAGGTACGCCTCGTGAGCAAAGGGCTTTCCGAGCCGCTCCTGGTAGTCGCGCAGTTGCCCCTCGGCAATGCCGGCGTCCTGCCGGATGCGGACGATCTCCGAGCCGTAGGAGACGGCGATCCGCTCGGCGGCGTTGAGGACCGCCCGCGGCCCCTGGTGTTCGCGGGACAGGCCGTAGGTTCTGGTCGTTTCCCCTTCGAGGTACACGTCCGGCGGGAAACTCGGGTGCAGGACCAGGCCGAACGCCAGCCCCCGGTAGGTGCCGACGGGCATTCGGGTGGTATCGCGCACGTCCCGGGGCAGGGATTCGAGCTTGCGGCCGAGCACGGCCGGGGCGTCTTCGCGGGACAGCGCGTGCCTGCCGACGGTCACAGGTTCGTGGGCGTGGTCGGCGGCCGTTTTCTCGTCGGTGGCCAGCTTTTCGATGCGGTCATTGATGGCGGCGATGCGGCTCGGCAGATCGCGGACGCTGCGGCGGGCGACGTACTGCTCGTCGAGATGGTTCTTTTTCAGCAGCGAGAGCCGCTGTAGCTCGGCGTCGGCCTCCGCGAGTGTCAGCACCGCCGGGTTGCCGGACGCGATCGCCTTGACCTCGGCGTAGGAGAGTTCCTGCCCGCCGATGTCTTCGGCCCGGCGGGCGGCGTTGTCGCCGGTCATCACCTGCCCGATGAACCGGGCCTTGGTCTCCAGGGCCTGCCACATGTAGGCGTCGAACGAGCCTTCGGTGACGTAGCGGTAGATCGCCACCTCCTTGTTCTCGTTGCCCTGGCGCAGGATGCGGCCGTCGCGCTGCTCGACCTCGGCCGGCTTCCACGGGGCGTCCAGGTGGTGCAGGGCCGCCAGCCGCTTCTGCACGTTGGTGCCGGTGCCCATTTTCTGGGTGCTACCGAGCAACACGCGGACCGACCCGTTTCGTACCTTCTCGAACAAAGCCTGCTTCTTGGCGTCGGATTCGGCATCGCCGATGGTGGCGATCTGATCGGTGGGTACGCCCCGCGAGACGAGCTTGTCCACGATCTCCGCGTAGGGCGAGTAACCCCAGGGAGTTGGGTTCACCCCGATGTCGGAGAAGATGAGCTGCGTGCCGCGGGTGGGCGCGGTCCGCTGCCAGACGGCAACGACGTTGTCCACCAGCTTGTTGATTTTGGAGTCGGGGAAGTCGGGGGCGGTCGCGTCCAGCATCCGGGCGTCGGTGGCGAGCTTGCGCCCGTCCGTGGTAATCGCCAGGGCGTTGTCGATGCGGGGATCGACCTTCTGGGACCGCAGCTTCTCGTACCGCTCCACCAGTTCCTGCTGGAGGGCCTGCTGCTCGTCCGACATGGGCGAGGCGACGACGACCGGCTTGCCGCCGGCCAGCGTCGGCCGGGGCAGGTTCAGCATCTCGGCGGTCTGCACGTCCGAGAAGGCGCGGAACATCTGCTGGAGTTCCGGCAGGTTGGTGAACTTGGCAAAGCGCGAGCGCGGCCGCAGCCCCGCCCCGTCCGGGGCGATCTCCATCGTGTCCACGACCTCTCCGAACGTCGCGGCCCAGGCGTCGAAATGGTCGATCCCGCGGCTCCTCAGCCCTTCCGGGTCGAGGAACCGCTGCATGGTGTACATCTCGACCATCGTGTTGGAAATCGGCGTGCCGGTGGCAAAGGTAACGCCGTGGCCGGGGTGTTCCTGGCCCAGGTAGCGGGCCTTCATGTACAGGTCGAAGGCCCGCTCGCTGCCCCCGGTCTGAATGCCGGCGACGCGGTCCATCTTGGTCGGCGTCTCCAGGTTTTTGAAGTAGTGGGCCTCGTCGACGAAGACGTGATCGACGCCCAGTTCGTCGAAGACCAGCCCGTCGTCCTTCTTGTCCTCGGCGAGCAGGTTTTTCAGCTTCTCCTCGCGGGCGGCCTTCTGCTTTTCGATGGTCTTGATGAGGTTGCGGTTGGTGCCCTTGCTCGCCGCGTGTTCGAGCAGGAGCTGGTCGTACTCGTGGATCTGCTCGCGCAGGAATTCTTCCTGGTAGTCCTTGCTCATCCCGATCCGCTCGAAGCTGGAGTGGGTGACGATGATCCCGTCCCAGTCGCCCGAGG
>CAYUHJ010000199.1:0-11335 GCA_964444365.1 uncultured Alcaligenaceae bacterium
CTCTCCCCCAAGGGGAGAGGGTCAGATGGCTCGGTCCCCGTGCCGCAACGAGCGAAGTGTGCGGCCGGCGGTTAGAACCGCACCTCGCCCCCGACGCTGACGCCCTGGAGCCAGAAGTCGGTCGTCCGGAACGGGGCCGCGGGCAGGGCCGGGCCGCCGGGCACCGCGGGGGGGATCAGGTTCGGGTTCACCCGCTGGTCGATCTGGTCCCCGGACCGGGCCACGTTCGACCAGTACAGCCAGTTGTACCCGACGAACACCCGGGTCTGGTCCGTCACGTGAACCCCGAGCCGGAACCCGATCTCCGGGATGACCGCGAACTTGTCGGTGGTGTACGTCCCGATGTTCGACGGCTGGGCGTACAACCCGCCCGGCTGCGTCGTCGGCACCCCGCCGGGGGGGACCGTCGTCGTCGACCCGCTGATCGTCACGGTCTCGTGCGACACGCCCATCGCGATCGACCCGCGGGCCATCAGGTAGACCATCCCGTACCGCTTCTCGGCCCGCAGCCCGAACACCGGGCCGTGGAAGTCGTTGCTGGTCTGGAACCGGTCCTGCACGATGATCCGCGTCCCCGCGGCGACCCCGGTCCCGCCGAGGGACGTCAGGTTTTCCGTGATGGTCAGGTCGTCCGACAGGTTCAGGTAGCGGTACCCGCCGACGAAGTCGACCCGGCCGCACGGGTCGCAGCAGATGTTGCACACGCCGCTGATCCCGCCGCCGATCACGTCGCTCGTCGAGTTGACGGTGACGCCGCCGGACACGATGCCGGGGAACGACACGAGCTGGGCGTCGTTCAGGCCGGTGTTCGCGTTGAAGAACGGCCGGGAGATGATCCCGGTGCCGGGCGACGACGCGACCGGGCTCTGGCCGCTCTGCCCGAGGAAGAAGAAGTCCCCCTCGATCCCCCAGGTGTTGCACTCGTCGAGCCACATGCCGGCGTTCAGGCGGAAGCCGTTGCGGAAGTCGCCGCCGTTGAACCGCGACCCGCCGATCAGCGTGGACGTGCCCGGCTGCCCGAGCACGCCGGCCGCGGGCAGGGCGGTGCCGGGGACGGACGCCGTCGCCAGCACGGGCATCGGGTTCCCGGCCGCCACCCAGTACAGCCACTCGGCGGACACCCACACCCGGCCAGGCGGGCCGCACGGGTCGCAGCACGCCGGAGCGCACGCATCGCCGCACCCATACAGGGTGCTGCCGTAGGTCGGGTAGGCATTGACGGGCGCAGCCGGAATCGTGTGAGGAGCGGCAGGAACCGCCGCGTGGGGAGGGACGGGCTGGGGTGGAGCGGCCGGAGGCTGCGCCACACTCGGCGTCGGGATGGCGGTCGGCAGCGGGTACGCCGGGACGGGAGTGGGCACCTGAGCCGCCGCGACGGACGCCAGGCTCAACGTCACGCCGAGCCCAAGAAGACGGGAACGCATGGGAGTCTCCGAAGCCGAGGACGCCCGCGCACGGTACGCGAGCTACGACCGATGAATCAGCTACGAGCGTTATCGACGGCTTTCAGGAGAGGCGTGAAGTGCGGGGAAAGAATCGAATGGGCAGGTCGAGCAGGTGGATCCGAGTCGTGCCGTCTGGGGCGACGGGGAAGTCTGGGGCAATTGCGAAAGGACGGCCGCCCTGCCGAACACCGCCATCCGCTCACGGCTCTTCGGACGCCGGCCGCTCGACCACGAAGCCGTTCGAGTACACCGCCAGTTTGTTCCCGCCGACCCCGACCGCCTCCAGGGCCAAAATCTGGTCCGGGGCCTTCGCGTAGGACACCGGCGTGCCGTAGCGGATCACGAACGGCCGACCGTCCCGCGTGGAGACGAGGAACTTGTCGTATCGGGTCGCCTTCGGGTTGGCGGGGTTCTCCGGGGGGAGTCCCGCGGCCCGGGCCTCGGCTTCCAGGGTCGCGACGAACGCCTTGAACTCCGCCTCGTTCGCGGGCGGCTTCCCCTTGTGCGTCGCCGCGTACTGCCCGTGCAGGTCCACGATCCCCTTGAGCGCGTCCACATCCGGGCCGGTCAGCTGGCCCCCGCAACCGGTCAGCAGAAGAGCAATCGCCCCGCCACCAGCCGGGACGGGCGAGCGGTCGTCATCAGGAGTCCTCGGCGAGTTAGTCCAACGTAGGGATCACGACGCCGTCGTCGCGCTGACACAGGAGTTGCCACAGACTCATCGGAGTGGTGTAGGCGAACGACCGGACCGACCCGTCGCCCAGGACGGCGTTGACCCCGCTCGGGTGGGCCGAACCGAACCCGTACACGTCGTTGGCGTCGACCGCCCCGTCTCCGTCCCGGTCCGGCTTGGCGTTGCCGTCGAACTGGAGGATGGTCACTCCCGGTAGGCTCGGGGCGTACCGCCAGGACTGCCCCGGTGTCCGGCACGATGACAGGTGCGCCCCGAAGTCGTAGCCCGAGTCCCACCAGGCGTCCGGCGTCGCCGGCGGGGTCCAGAACTGGGCCGGCAGGTACTTTTCCGTGTACATCACGGTGTTCGTGAGCCCGTCGGTCACGGCGGCCATTTTGGTGACGGGGAACCGGACGAACCTCCGGGAGGCGTTGGCAGCGATCTCGGGCGGGTACGCGCCGCCGGCGAAGTCGAACGTCTGAAGTTCGATTCCCCCTCGCATCACAATGCTCGGCCGAATCGCGCTCGCACTCAGAGTCGAAGGGTAGCCTTCCCAGGAAGCCAGGGTCTGGGACCCCTGGCCGGCGGACCCGACCCCGTAGAGCGAGCTGTCCGGCCAGGCGTAATCGGTCAGGGCCATGTTCCCCCGCAACCGCGGATTGCGACGGGACGGGCAGAAGTACAGCGCGATGGGGGTGGACCGGCTTTGCCACGACGCCAGCCGGGTCACGTTCGACTGCTCGATGTACGGTAGGATCTGGTACAGGGGACCCGCCAACTGGAAGCCCGGGACGAAGTCCCCGGCGGTGCCGGGAAACAGGGTTCCGTTCGGGTCAGGGACGAACGCCGGACCGTTCGGGCTGGCGGGCGCGTCCCCGGAACTGCTCATGGCGTTGCCGTCGATCCGGGTGGCGTAGCAGACGCCCCTCCCGCCGCCCGTGGGGAAGTACCCGACGGTGTCGTGAAAGCCGTGAAACGCAATCCCGATCTGCTTGAAGTTGTTCTGGCACTTGATCCGGGCGGCCGCCTCTCGAGCCTTTTGCACGGCCGGCAACAGCATCCCGATCAAGATGGCAATAATGGCAATGACGACCAACAGTTCAATCAGCGTGAACGCACGCGGAAGGGTCCGGCGCATCAACGACCTCCGGGGAGTCACGGACGACCCCAGGAAACGAGCGGAATCGGGTGAAGGGCTGCGAGTCCCTGCCACCGAAACGGCGGTGGAGGGCAACTCTGACAAACAAAATGCACTTTTCTAAAAGTCGTACCCGAAGTGAGCGATCTCCGCGGCGAACGCCCGCCGGACGATGTCCGCCTGGTGGGGAGAGTACACCTCCCGATACGGCCGCCGGTCCGTGCGGTACTCGGACTTCGCACGCGGTTGCAGGTGGCCGGGAAACGGCACGCCGAGCTGCGCGAACACGTCCGAGAGGTCCGCATCCAACCGCTCGTACCGGAGCACGCGGTCGACGATCAGCTTCCCGTTCTCCGTGTAGGCGGGAAAGTCGACGGGGAAGTCACCGCCCCGGAGGTACTCGTCGAACGAAAGGGTTCCGCCGCCGCGGACGCGCTGCATGTGGTAGTACGACAGCGTCTTGTCCCACGGGTTCCGCTCGACGCAAAACGTGAAGTAGCCGTCCCACACGTTCTGCCCGATGCGGTCGCGGATGTCACGGGCCGGTATGTGGTTGTAGAACCCGTCGTGGTTCCGCGCCCGGTGCGGCTCGACGTGCGGCAAGATCGGCGTGACGATGTCGTCCTCCCCGCAGACGCCGGAGAGGAAGACTTCCAGGCTCGTCCCGGCCGTCTTGCGAGTCTTGACGAAGACGAACCGGTGGCGGTGGGAAACGATCACGGGTCACGCAAAGTACGCAGTGCAAAGTGTAGCCGCGACGCGACAGCGGAGCGCGAACCACCGCGCTCCGCTCCCGCGTCGCGGCTACACGGGCTCACCCCCGGCTCCCGATCCCGCCGCGGAGGTTGGGGTTGATCGGCCGGTTCTCCATCCGCTCCTCGGCCTCCTTCCGGGCGGCTTCCTCATCCTCGGCTTCCTTCTCCCACTCGGCCGCCTCGTGGGCTTCCTTGATCGCCTTCAGCGACAGCGACATCCGCCGGGCGGCCACGTCGATGCTCTGAATTTGCACGTCGACCACGTCGCCGACCTTGACCACGTCGCTCGCCCGGCGGACCCGCTGGGTCGACAGCTCCGAGACGTGGACCAGCCCCTCGATGCCGGGCGCGACCTCGACGAACGCGCCGAAGTCCATCAGCCGGGTCACCTTCCCGGACACGCGGGCCCCGGGCTTGTGCGCGTCCGCGAAGTCCGACCACGGGCTGCGGACCAGTGCCCGCAGGCTGAGGCCGATCTTGCGGGCGTCCGGGTCGAGCCGGTTGATGAGCACCTCCACCTTCTGGCCGATCTTCACGACCTCGGACGGGTCGCCGATGCGCGACCAGCTCATTTCGGACACGGGGATGAGCCCGTCCGCGCCGCCGAGGTCCACGAACGCGCCGAACGGCTTGACGCTGCGGACGATCCCGGTGCGGACCTGCCCCTGCTCGACGGTCTTCCAGAACTGCTCGGCAAGGACCATCTTTTCGCGTTCGAGCAGGATCTTCCGGCTCACGACAAGGTTCCGCTCGGCCGGGTCGAGTTCGATCACCTCGCACTTGAGCTTCTGGCCGATCAGGGCTTCGATGTTTTCCGTGCGGTACAGGTCCACCTGCCCGGCGGGCAGGAACCCTTTGATGCCGTTGACCTCGACGTGGAGTCCCGTCTTGTTCTGGTTCGCGCCCGTGACCTTGGCCTCGACGACCATGCCGCGGGTGACGCTCGACCAGTTGGCGACGGCCACCGTCGCGCCGGTCATCGTCAGGCGGAGCAGGCCGTTCGCACCGTCGTACCCTTCGATGTCGAACTCGACGGTTTCCCCGACTTGCGGCGTGCGGTTCTCGAACTGCAGCAGCGACAGGACGCCCTGGCTGCGGCCGCCGGGCACCTCGACGAACACGTCCTTGCCGTGGACGCCGACGACGACGCCCTTCTTCTTCGCGGGGGCGGCACCGGGCGTGCGCGGCTTCGCCTCTTCCGCCGCCACGGTACCGGTCACGTCGAACCCGGCGAGGGCGGCGTTCAGTTCCGCCTCGATGGACTGGTCCAGGTCGCGGGCGTTCGGCTTGGCCGCGAAGAAGTCCCGCGGGGCGAGGTCTTGCGGCTTCGTGCCGTCCACCTTGGGCCGGTCGCCGCGGGGGAAGCGGTCCCGGCCGCGGGGCTCGCCCGGCTGACCCGGACGCGGCGGCCCGCCCCGGTAGCCGCCGGGGGGCGGCCCCTGAAACTTCGGTGCGGGGGCCGCGGGTGGGGCCGGGACGGGGGTCGGGGTCGGGTCGGCCGGGGGGGTCGCGTCGCTCATGAGTCTGCCTTCCTTCGGGAACTGGCACAGTATCAGCCCGCTCCCGCAGCGACAACCGGAGAGGGCGGCTCGGCCCGCGTTGACGCCTTGGCGCGGCGGGGCCGCGCTCCTACAATTTCGCTTTCGATCGATCTCGACCATTCGCAGGATTCGTCCGATGAAGAAGGGCATTCACCCGAACTACCGTCCGGTCGTGTTCATGGACGCCGCCGCCAACTACTCATTCCTGTCGTCGTCCACCGTGGCCACGACCGAAACGACGAAGTGGACTGACGGCCAGGAGTACCCGCTGTACCGCGTCGAAATTTCGTCCGCGAGCCACCCGTTCTTCACCGGCAAGATGAAGCTCGTGGACACCGCCGGCCGCATCGAGCGGTTCCAGAAAAAGTTCGCGAACGCGAACTACGGCAAGAAGAAGGACGCCGGCGAGAAGAAGTAGCCTCGGGCAACCCGGTGAGCCCACGGACGTGCGTCCGTGGGCTTTTTCGCGCCCGTGTCCCCGCGCTCGGCGTTGCCTCGCGGCTCACCTTCGGATGCCCTTCCCATGTGGCCCGCCCTCGACGCGAAACTCGCCCGCTTCCGCGAACTCGAAGCGAACCTCTCGGACCCGGCCGTCGCGGGGGACCACGCCAAGTTCACCGCCGCCGCGAAGGAGCACGCCAGCCTCGGGAAGTTGGTGAAGCCGTACCTCGAGTTTCAGACCTTGGAAGCATCCATCAAGGCGTCCGAGGAACTGCTCGCGACCGAGTCCGACCCCGAAATGAAGGCGATGGCCGAGGAGGAACTCGCGGAACTGCGCCCGCGTGCGGCCGCGCTGAAGGACAAGATCGAGGACCAGCTCCTCGTCGACCCGTCCGAAGACTTCGACAAGCTCATCATCGAAATCCGCGGCGGCACCGGCGGCGACGAGGCCGCCCTCTTCGCCGGCGACCTGTACGAGATGTACACCCGCTACGCCCGCGAAAAGGGGTGGGCCGTCGACGTGATCGAACACAGCCCCGGCGAGGCGGGCGGCTACAAGGAAGTCGTCTTCAGCGTCAAGGGCGAGGGCGTCTACACCGCCCTCCGGTTCGAGAGCGGCGGCCACCGGGTCCAGCGGGTGCCGAAGACGGAAACGCAGGGGCGGATTCACACGTCGCTCGCCACGGTCGGGGTGCTGCCGGAACCGGACGAGGTCAACGTCACGATCAACCCCGCGGACCTGGACATCGAGGTGATGCGGGCCGGCGGCGCGGGCGGACAGCACGTCAACAAGACGGAGTCCGCGGTTCGCATCTGGTACAAGAAGGGGACGCCGGACGAGATCGAGGTGAAGTGCCAGGACGGCCGCAGCCAGACGAAGAACAAGGAACAGGCGATGCGGGTGCTCCGGAGCCGGGTGTTCGAGGCCCAGCGCGCGAAGCTGCACAAGGAACGGTCCGAGATGCGCCGCACCCTCATCGGCGGCGGCGACCGCAGCGAACGCATCCGCACCTACAACTTCCCGGACGGCCGGGTCACGGACCACCGCATCGGCCTGAGCGTGTACAAGCTCCCCGAAATCCTCGGCGGCGGGCTCGACCACGTCATCGAACCGCTCCGCGAGCACGACAAGCAGGAACGCCTCGCGGCGGTGAAGTGATTCCGGCCGTACTCACCGCGGGGCCTTCGCGTAGATGTACTCGCTGAGGACGTACGTCCCGGTCGGCGTCTGGGCCTTCACGCAGCCGTCGAACGGGGCTTTCGGCGAGAACCAAGCCCGCTCGTAGACCTGCCCCTTCTTCGGGCCGTCCTTGTAGGTGTACTCCCAGAGAGTACACTTCCACTCCTGGTTCATCACCCGGATCGTGTCCGCCCGGCTGGTCGCGACGAGGTTGCCGCCGCCGCCGGCGGGTTCCGCCCCGTCGAACACCCGCCGTTCGGTCGTGACGAACTTGGCGCTGCCGACGGGCTTCGGCCACTTCGTGGTGCTGACCGTCACCGCGCGGTTCGGGGTGTCAATCCGGTAGACCTGAACCTGCGACGACGGGTAGCCTTCCGCCTCGTCCACGAACAGGACGAAGTCGCCGGGGGAGGCGTTGCCGTAGTAGCCGTTGTCGTACTGCGACTTGGGGTAAGTGACGTCGCCGGCGGTGGTGAAGGCGGTCGACGCGGCAACCGCGAGCGCGGGGAGGGTCAGGCGGGACATGGCGGGCATCCTGGGTGAAACGGGCACGCCGAGCGTACCGCACGGCACGCCCGGCGTCGAGGTGGCAGCGTTCGGAGATTCAGACCGCGTCGTCGACCCGCAGGTGGTTCCGCAGTTTGCGGATCGCCTTGTACTTTTCGTCGCTGACGCGCTCGGTGGTGGTCCCGAGTTCCTGGGCGATGTCCGGCACGGCCCAGCCGCCGGCGGTCAGTTCGACGATCCGCTGTTGCCGGGGGCTCAGCACCTCGTTGGCGGCCCGGTTCAGGACTTCCCGCTGGTCGCGGAGGCGGTCGTCGAACCGGCCGCGCACGTCGGCGACGTCCGGCGTCAGGTCGGCGTACCGCCGGGCGCGCTGGGTCCGCTTCTTGACCGCGTCGATCGCCCGAAAGAACTCGCGGCGGTCGTCGTCCTCGGTTTTCAGCAGGGTCGCCCACTTGTTCGCGTCGACCGTTTCCAGCAGCCGGGAGAAGACCTGCTGGGTGCAGTCGTCCCAGCGGTCGGCCGGCAGCCGGGCGTTCCGCCAGCAGGCCTGGCAGTACCGGGAGATGTCCCGGACGGCGTCGTGATCCCCGGTGCTAACGGGTGTGCTCGCCTGGGTTTGCGCCTCGGCCCCGCCCGCCGTCAACGCGGTGCCGATCACCACCGCCACCATCATCGACCGCGACCGGGCGGCGGCCGAAGGGATAAAGCCTCGCATGAATCCTCCTGGTCCGAACCCTCAGACCCCCCGGGATTATACCGGACATCGGCGGGAATCCATCTCGCTTCGCGGCAGGGGGACCAGGGAATCATTTCTCGGCTGCTCGCGCCCTTCGGCTCGCATGTTGCTCCGAAGGGTCCGCCCCTGACCCTTCCGACTGCCTTATCCCGAGCCCGCAATGATCCTCCGCATGGACCGCCTGTTGGTGGAACTGCCCGCCCCGAAGAACCCCTCGCCGAACGACGCCGCCGCCATTCAGGAACTCCTGGGCGGAAAGTACGGCGAAATGTCGACCCTGATGAACTACACGTTCCAATCGTTCAACATGAGGGGCCGCAAGGAGATCCGCCCGTTTTACGACCTGATCGCGAACATCGCGACCGAGGAGTACGGGCACATCGAACTGGTCAGCTACGCGATCAACATGCTCCTCACGGGCACGACGAAACGCGACTCGGACCCGGTGGCCGCCCCGCTCGAATCGGCGAAGGACGCCCGGAACAGCTACCACTACCTGGCTGCCGGCCAGGCGGCGGTGCCGTCGGACTCCCAGGGGAATTGGTGGAACGGGAGTTACGTCACCTGCACGGGCAACCTCAAGGCGGACCTGCTGTTCAACTTCAACCTGGAGTGTCAGGCCCGGGCGAACAAGATCCGCGCCTACGAGACGGTCAAAGACCCGTGCGCCCGCGCGATGGTCGGCTACCTCCTGGTCCGGGGCGGGGTCCACATCGTCGCCTACGCCAAGGCCCTTGAGAAGCTGACCGGCGTCGACGTCGGCAAACTGCTGCCCATCCCGGACGTGAGTAACAAAAAATTCCCGGAGGCGAAGGCCCACGAGGACCGCGGACTCCACACGAAACTGTACCAGTTCAGCCCGACGGACTACACCCAGGCGGGCCAGATCTGGAACGGTCCGCACCCGGAAGACGGGAAGGCGCTGCAGTTCGAGCACCTGCCGAAGGACTTCGGCGCACCGGTCCCGGACCTCGCGGCCGAGCCCCAGCTGAACGCCCCGCTCGACCCGGACACGATGGCCGACCTTCTCAAGCGGATGAAGTAGCGGAGGGAGTGCCCGTGTCCGGTTCATCTGACAGCCTCCACGGTAGCGCCCCGGATTCCTGCCCGGTCGCGCTGCTGCTGGTGGACGTGATCAACCCGCTGGACTTCCCCGAGGGCGATCAACTGCTGCGGTACGCCGTTCCCGCCGCCGACCGGCTGGCAGCCCTGAAAGTTCGGGCGAGGGCGGCCGGCGTCCCGGTCATCTACGCCAACGACAACTTCGGCCGGTGGCGGTCGGACCTGTCCGCGGTCGTGACGCGGTGCGACGAGCCGGGGTGCCGGGGCCGGGAACTCGCCGCCCGGCTCCGGCCGGACCCGGACGATTACTTCGTCCTGAAGCCCAAGCACTCCGCGTTCTTCGCCACCACGCTCGACACCCTGCTCCGCTACCTCGGCACCCGGACCGTCGTCATCGGCGGGTTCGCGGCCGACATCTGCGTCCTGTTCACGGCGAACGACGCCTACATGCGCGACCTCGAAATTGTCGTCCCGGCCGACGGGGTGGCGTCGAACACCGCCGAGGACCGCGACGCCGCCCTGGCCCTGATGCGCCGCGTGCTGAAAGCCCGGACGCCCGCCGTGGCCGAGACGGATTTCGCCGGGTTATTGAACGCAGCAGCGACCCCGAAGGCGGAGTAGCGGCCTCACAGCCAGGATCGTAACTCTTTTTCGTCCTCCACCTGTCTGCTTCCGTGCTTCGCGGGGATTCTCTCGGTGAATGCAGCGAAGTCCTCTGGACTGAGTTTCTGAATTGAGTGATTGCATTCAGTTTAGACACGCTGTATTCTACTGATCGCCTATTCCCCACCTCGCTCCCCGGTGAAGCGTGGCCACCATCCGACTCTTCACGGCCATTCCGTTCGCTCTGACGGCCGTCATCCTGACTGCTCCCGTTCGCTCGGCGGACCCGGCCGCGAAGCCCGCCGCCGTACCGGACGCGGCCGGTTTCCGCGAAACCGTGCAGCCGTTCTTCGCCGCCCACTGCGTGAACTGCCACGGCGGGAAGAAGACTGAGGGCAAGCTCGACCTGACGAAGCTCGGGGGCGACCTCGCCGCCGGGAAGTCGGCGGACGTGTGGCAGGCCGTCGCGGACCGGATGACCGCCGGGGAGATGCCGCCCGAGGGGGCGAAGCAACCGGACCCCGCGGCGGTCAAGGCCGTGACCGGCTGGGTCGAACGGGAACTCGCGAAGGCGGGCAAGACGGGGGCGGTCGCGGCCGGTAGCCTGCGAACCGGCAACCACGTCCCGCACCACCTGCTGTTCGGCCCAGATGCTGGCAAGCTGCCGCTCGACAACCCGCCCCGGCTGTGGCGGATCAGCCCGTTCATCTACGCGGAGGCGGCGAAGGCGTTCAAGAGCCTCACCCTGGCCCAGCCGTTCGCGCTGCCGCCGGGGGACGGGTTCAAGGACAAGGCCGCGGTCGGCGGGCTGGACGAGTCCACGACCGCCCAACTCATGCGGAACGCCGAGACGCTCGCGGACGAACAGCTCGGGCTGACGCTGAAGAAAACGGGGAACAAGAAGCCGCACAAGGACCTCGCCCCGCTCCTGGAGGCGTCGCCGACGCGGAGTCAGATCGACGCGGCGGTGAAGTACCAGTTCGAGTTCGCGCTGAAGCGGGCTCCCTCGGCAGACGAGTTGAAGCGGTTCGCCGAGTTGTACGCGACCGCGGCGAAGGCCGGCGGGTCCGAGGGCGGGGCGCGGGCGGTCCTGGTGGCTGTCCTGCTCCAACCCGAGGCGAGCTTCCGCAGCGAACTCGGAGGGGGTGCCCCGGCCGGCGGGAAGCGGATGCTCGCCCCGCGCGAGATCGCGTTCGCCCTGGCCTATGCGCTGACCGACCGCGCCCCGGACGCCGAACTGCTGAAGGCCGCGGA
>CAYUHJ010000200.1:0-11308 GCA_964444365.1 uncultured Alcaligenaceae bacterium
CTTGCACATGCCCATCGTCAGGTTGCAGCAGCAGACCATCATGCCGTTCATCATGCAGCACATGGTACACATGCCGCCGGCCATCATGGTGCAGAGGTTCTGCATCATGGCACAGGCGGTCGGGTCGGTGCAGTCGCACATGATCTTCATGCCGCCGGCGCACTTCTCGACCTTGAAGGTGCAGCGCGGGACCATCATCATGTTCGGGGCCATCGCCGGGGTCGAGCCCATCATCGGGTTCGTGCCCATGCCCATGCCCGTCATGCCGGTCATCGCAGCGGTCGGCATCCGTTCCGTCATCATGTTCACCATGACAAACTCCGTGCTGGGGTCTGAAGTCGGAGAGACGTGGAGGATGTTAACCCGTCCGGAGTCCGTTGTCTAACCCCATTCGCGCCGGGTGCGCCGTCTTTGTCAAATGCTCTTACTCGACCACGGGAGTAGTGATTATCGTGGTCGGAGTGGTCATGTTTCCGGAGCGTTGCAGCCCAAAGCGATTGACCAGCAACGACTTGCGTTCAACCCTCCGCCACTCACCCCATCGGGATGTGCTGGCCGGGCAGTTGGACCGCCGCCAGCGACCCCTTCCCGCCGTGGATCAACTTCACCAGATCGTCGGCCCCGACCGGGTGCGGCAGGGCGAACGCTTCCCCGTACAGGAAGCCGCACCGCGAGCCGGCGGTCCCCGCCGCACAGGTGATGAAGTGCTTCACCTTGGCGAACCGCTCGTCGTCGAACTGGGACTGGTAGCACTGGATCGCCGCGAGCTTTTGCTCGACCGTGTCGGTGATGTCGACGACGAACTGGCTGTGCCAGTGCCGCTGCTCGGCGTCCGTCGGGAACGGGGCGTACACGAGGTGCGGCACGCGGTACGGGTGGGTGTGGGCGAACCGGTCGTCCCACTTCGTGAGTTGCGAGTAAAACCGGGCGGCCTCCGCGATCAGGTGGCCCTGGTAGTGGTCCGGGGACGCGGCCGGGGTGCGGCCGGCCACGGTCAGGACGATCGACGGCCGGTACCGCCGCAGTTCCGTCCCGAGGCGGAACCGCGCCTCTGGGCCGTCCATCAGCACGCGGTTCGGCAGCCCGAGGTTCACGCGGACGTGGACCCCCAGGATTTTTCGGGCCTCCTCCGCTTCTTCGGCCCGGGTTTCGAGGCTCCCGCGCGGGGTCGGCTCCCCGGTGGTCAGGTCGAAGATGCCCACCCGGTAGCCCTGGCGGACGAGCTTGGCGAGCGTCCCGCCGCACACGATCTCCAGGTCGTCCGGGTGCGGGGCGACGGCGACGACGTCCAGGCGTTCGAGTTGGGCTGCGGGTTCGCTCACCGGTCGCTCCTTCGGGGAAAAGGTCAGGGTAGGGATAGCGATGGCCGTCGAAGTGGGTACCGCCGGCGGCGGTTCTCTTGCACCGGGCCGGGGGGCCGCGTAAGGTAACGACACCGGGCCAAGTGGCGGAATGGCATACGCACTCGACTCAAAATCGAGCGCCGAAAGGCTTGTGGGTTCGAGTCCCACCTTGGCTACTGCGGGCGAGCCCGCGTCCGATCCCGGTGGCGACCCGTCACACCCTCGGACGTCGTCCGAGTCTCATCGGTCGGCACCGCCGCGCCGAACTTTCTGCGGGAATCGGATTCAAGCCCTGTGCCGGGACTGCCGATAATCCGGACGTGTCCCCGGAGACCGTTCCGGGTCCGGGTCTACCGCAGGGAGGCGGGGCAATGCTCAAGCGCATCATCCTCGGCGTGATCGCGGCGGCGGGTCTGTCGACCACCGGCTGCATCAACCAGTACGCGTCCGATCCGAACGTCCGGATGGACCAGTACCTCAACCAGTCCGAAGACTACCGCCAGATCGGCGAGTTCTGGCGGCGGTTCTGGTTCAACGACCAGCCCTCGCACATGACGCCGGAACGGATCCACGGCGGGATCATGTAAGGGGAGGCAACCCCTCCCCCCAACCCCCTCCCCGAAGCGGAGAGGGGGAGTCAGAGCTCCTCTCTTCCACCCCTCTCCGCTTCGGGGAGGGGGTTGGGGGGAGGGGTTCTGGAAATCCGAGCGGGTGCGACCGCAGCCAGTCCGCCGCGAACCGGCGCAGGTCCGGGAAGAACTCCGCGAAGTCGCTCGCCAGTTCCGGGTGCAGGCCGCGGAGTTCCGGCACGGCCCGTTCGAGGCGGACCGCCCGGCTCGGCATCCGCTGCGCGATCACGTCCGAGATGCGGCCGAACGCCAGTTCGATGCCCGACAGGTCCGGTACGGCGTAGCTCGCGAGGCGTTCCGGGTTCGCGAAGCGCATCACGTCCGGCCGGTGCGGCTCCGGGAGGTGGACGATCGTGGCCCGCACGAACCCCGCGACCCGTTCCACGAACGGGCCGAGGGGTTCGGGCGTGTACTCGGCCCACGCCAGCCCGAGCAGGTGGTCGTAGTACACGTCGATGATGATGCCCGAGAACCAGCCCCAGTTCTTGCTGATGCGGCCGATGCTCCGCTGGACGACCGGGTGCCGGTCCGTGAAGCCGTCCACGTGGCGGTGCTGGAACACGCCGCGCTGGACGGCGGCGGGGAGCAGCGGGACGACCGGCGGGCGGATGAAGTCGGCCGCGAGTGCCCCGAGCACGCACTCCGGCGACTCATCGGCAAGCAGGGCGTGCGCGAGATGGTTCACGCCGGTAGTTTAGCGAATTTCGGGCCGACGGCCGTGAGCGGCCCGCTTCCGCCCCCGGAAGCCAGCTGCCTACTCGGGTTCGCGGCCCGTGACGAATCCGCGCGTCGCCGCGAGCATCGCCTGTCGCCCGGCCGGGTCGGGTAACTGCCCGGCGAACTTGGCCCGGTCGCAGCGGTCGAGCACGGTTCCGAGGTCGGCGAGTTGCTCGGCCGTCCAGATTCCCGTCGGCGCGAGTTCGGCCAGCACTTCCGCTGTCGTCCGCTGGCCGGCCGCGACGCCGGACCGCCGCTCCGCGTAGCCCCGAACGGCGTCCCCCAGTCCCGCGGCGAACGCATCCGCGGGCAGGTTCGGGTCGCCGAGCCGGGCGAGTTCGCGGTCGACCCACAGGGCCGGGGAAAGTGCCTGCGGGGGCCGCTTCCTCAGGGCGGCGACCCCGACCGCCGCGGCGAACAGCGCCACGATTCCGACCGCGGCCGCGGGCAGGACCCAGTTCGTCCCGTCCGGCGGCGGGTCGACCGCGTCGAGGATGTCGGTCGGCGGGCGGGCGTCGTCCGGGGTCGCCGCGGCGAGGGACGTTTGCACCGGGATCTGGCGCGGCCCCCAGACGACGTCCCGCCGGACGCCGTCCGCGGTGGCCACGAACGGGGCGAACTCCAGCGTCGGGTTCCCCGGCACGAACGGCTTCGCAACGTACACCTGCCGCCACGTCTGCCGGCCGGGCTGGGGGCCGTCCCGCACCGACGGCGGGCCGGCCGGGCGGACCTGCCAGACCGCCTCGGACGTGTCGTCGAGCACCTGCTTCGGAACGTCCACGGTCAGCGGGGCGTCCCCCTCGACGGTGAGCGTGACCGTCACGGCGTCCGACAGCCGCACCGTTTTCGGCTCGAATTCCAGCGTCGACCGCAGGCCGGCGGCCGGCAGGGCGAGCAGGATCAGGGTGCCGAGAACCACCGCGGACGCTCCGGATCGGGGCTTGTGTCGTGTCGCTCAGCTTACCACAGGACCGCGGCCGAGTCCCCGGCGTTAGGTTTCCCGCCGGCGGTCGTCATAACCGATCCCACCCGTCCGACCCGTCCTCACGGGGGCGGACGTTTTTCGTTCGCCCTCACCGGAGTCCCGATGTTCGCCGTCCGATTCCTTGCGGTCGCCGTGGCCGCCGTGGCGGTGGGGGTTGCCCCTGCCGCGGACGAAAAACCCGCGATCCCGGCCGGGAATTACGCCCTGAGCTACAGCCCGGCCCCGTCGTTCGAGCAGCGGTTCCTCCTCGTCAAGATCGGCGAGAAGGACGGCAAGCCCACCGCGGAACTCGTCAGCGGCCCGCCGCGGGCCGGGGACCTCACCCTCGGCCCACTCGCCGTCGAGAACGGCAAGGTGGCCCTGCCGGTCAACCTGGGGTCGAACAAGCTGAGCTTCGAAGGGGTCCTCGACGCGAAGGACCCGAAGACGATCCTCGGCAGCTTCGGCGACGACGCGCGGATCTTCCGCGCCGCCCTCACCGCCACGGACCTCGAAAAGCTCGGGCAGGACACCATGAACGTCCCCGTGAAGATGCCGGAGGGCTACCAGGAGTACCAGAAGCTCGCGGGGAAGGCGGCACAACTGAAGTTCCGCGCCCGCCAGACGAAGGACGCAGACGAAAAGAAGAAGTTGCTCGACGAGGCCGAGGCCGCCGCCAAGGACGCGGACGAGAAAGGCCCGGACCTGCTCAAGGCGGTCGTCAAGGACCACCCCGGCACGGTGGCGTCCGCGAACGCCGCCCTCGAACTCGTCAACCGGGCGGCCCGCATCAAGGCGTCCCCGGACGACGCCACCGCCTGGGGCAAGGAGGTGCTCGGGTTCGCCGCGAAACACGGGAGCCGCTACTCGAACCAGACCCTCGCCGCGCTCGCGGAAGCGTACCTCGGCCAGAAGGGGTTCGAGGCGAACGCCCTGCCGTTCGCGGAGATCGCCGCCAAGGACGAGGCCGCCCCGCCGGCCCGCCGCATCCGGGCGCTGAAGGCCCTCGCCACCGCCCAGGAGAAGAGCGGGGCCGCCGACGCCGCCAAGAAGACGCTCGTGATTCTCGAAGAGATGGAGACGAAACTCGACGACGAGTACAACCAGAAAGTGCCGCCTTACAAGCCCGAGAAGTTCAAGGGCCGCAAGGACGAGAAGGCCAACCGCGTCGTCGTGGTCGAACTCTTCACCGGGGCGCAGTGCCCGCCGTGCGTCGCTGCGGACGTCGGGTTCGACGGGCTGCTGAAGGCGTACGACTCGAAAGACGTGGTGCTGCTCCAGTACCACATGCACATCCCCGGCCCCGACCCGCTGACGAACCCGACCTCGATCGCCCGCTGGGACTTCTATGGCGAGAAGCACCCCGGCAAGATCCGCGGCACCCCGACGACCCTGTTCAACGGCACCCCGAACGCGGGCGGCGGCGGCGGGATGGACAACTCGGAAAAGAAGTTCGAGCAGTACCGCGGGCTCATCGACCCGCTGCTGGAAGAAAAATCCCCGATCACGCTGGACGGGGCGGCCAAGAAGGACGGCGACGCGATCACGACGACCGTGTCCGTGACCGGTCTGAAAGACCCGGCCGCAAGCGTGAAGCTGCGGTTCCTGCTGGTCGAAGACAACGTCCGCTACGTCGGCGGCAACGGCGTGCGGTTCCACCACCACCTCGTCCGGTCGCAGTTCGACCTGCCGGACGGCGTCCCGGTGAAAAAACTGGAAGACGGCAAGTACACCGCGAAGCTCGACCTCGCCGCGACGAAGAAGAAGCTCGCGGACTACCTGGCCGACTTCGCGAAGGACCAGCCGTTCCCGTCCGCCGAGCGGCCGCTCGCGCTGAAGGGGTTGAAGGTGGTCGTGCTGGTGCAGGACGACGACAGCGGGGAAATTCTGCAAGCGATGCAACTGCCGGTCGTCGGCGGGTAAAGTTTTCACCCCGTCGCAGCAACGAGACAGGCCGGGTCAAGTTGACCCGGCCTGTCTCGTTGATCTCGTTGATATTCCATTGACGGCTCAGCCGCCCTGATTCACCGCGGCTTCCGGGGCAGCCGCGGTTTACGGGCGTCCGTCTGCTTGGGAGACGGCGGCACGGTCACGGCTTCCGCCTCCGCCGTCAGTTTGTCGGCAATTCGGTTGTGAAGCGCGCCGGTCAGCGTTTCCGACACCGGGCCGATGGGGGCCATGTCCGGGTCGAGCGGCAACCCGGCCATCGGGGGCGGGGTCGGTTGCAATACGCTGTCCGTGTCGACGACCACATCGGCCGGCGACGGCGCTTTTTCGGCGAGTTTCTTTTCGAAGACTTCCTGGCGGTTCACTTCTACCCACGGCGGCGCTTCGATTCCCACCTTCACGCGACCGGGGCCGATGCTCACGATCGACACCTTGATGTTGTCGCCGATGACGATTTGTTCGCCGATTTTGCGGGTGAGGACCAACATGAGACGTCCCTCCTGGAGCGCCCGTCGGCCGAACCCAGTGAAGTGGGGCTCGGGGAACGGGTCGGCGGCTGAATGCCGCGGGTTCCTTGGTGAATAATACTTGCAAGCCCAGTGCCATCTAACAGGAATTCTTCAAGTTCGCGGCACCGATCGGACGCGGGGGGCAACCGCAGTCCGGACTGCCCCCGTTCGGCGGCAGTCCTCTCCAAGTACAGACAAGGCGGGAACCCGACCCCATCGCCGCCCCAGGTGGGTGCCGCGACAGACCCGGAAGTTTCATCCCCTAACAGCTTGAGCAACCGGGATTTCGGGCCGTAGCCCGCCCCCCGTACTGCCGCTGTTCGGTTGGGAGAGGATAACAGCCGCGTTTTCCCCCGCGGTCGCTATCTGGCGAAGGTTCGCCCGTCTTGAGCTCGATATAGAATGTTGCGAAAATTCGTGCCTGTCAAGCCGGACAAGAAGACACTTTCACTTTCTCGGGTCTGGCCGTTCCTCTCGTCGTTTCCGGCAAGCCGGGTGCGTCCCGCGTATCCCCACCGTGCCACGCCGCAATCCCAGTTCTGACAACGGCATCGGTTCGCCGGTCCGTGCCGGCCACGTCGATTCATCCTGCGGACACACGCGAAACGGCGGGACGGATCGCACCGGTCCGGACTGCCGTTGCGTTTCGCTGTCGGAGGAATCGTCGCATGTGGAAGAAACTCTCCGCGGTCGCGGCTGGCGTCGCCGCGTCCAGCCTGACCGCTTCCGCCGGCGGGCCGTCCGGGTTCTTCGCCCCCCCGTCCGGGGCGAACCCGTTCGCCGGTCCGGTCTTCGCGGCACCGATTCACCCCGGCCCGGGCACCGTACCGCTCCCCACGAACGCCGGGCCGATGGTCGCGCCGGTGCTGCTCCCCGTCGGGTCGCCGACCGCGGCACCGGTCGACCTCTATCAGAACACGGTGCCGGCCCTCATTCCGACGACCGTTCCGCCCACTTCGGTCGAAACTCCGATTCCGACGACCGTTCCGGCCGACTGTGCTGCGCCGGCGTGTCCGACCGGGAAGTTCTGGGCGTCCGCGGACTTCTTCTACGGGGCGACGCAGGGAACCTATCTGCCGCCGCTGGTGACGCTCGCACCGCCAGGGTCGCCGCCGCTGTCGGGCGGGCTCGGCACCCCGACGACGCTCGTCCAGTTCGGCGGCCGGCGGGAGGGGAACGCCACCCGCCCCGGCGGGCAGATCCGCGTCGGGTACTGGTTCGACGACGCCCAGACCCGCGGGTTCGACGCCGGGCTGTCGTTCCTCGGCGACCTGAACGAGTCCTACCTCGGCATCACGGCCCCCGGCGGCGTGGTCCTGGCCCAACCCGTGGTGAACGGTCTGACCGGGGCGAACTTCGGGGCGACGGTCGGCTCCCTCGTTCCGGGCGGGGTCTCGGCGTCGTTCTCGACCGAAACCATCGGCGCGAACTCGAACTACCGCCGCGCCCTCGTCCGGAGCGACTGCCACCGACTCGACCTGTTGGTCGGGTTCCGGTACGTCTACCTCGGGGACGACGTGACCGTCGCGACGACGTCCGCGGTTACGGCCGCGGGGGCCGGGGCGGGGGCGCTGCCGCTGGCGGCGAGCGTGCTCACCGTCGACTCGTTCCGGACCCGCAACAACTTCTACGGCCCGCAACTCGGCTTCGCGTCGTCCCGCAAGCTCGGCGGCGGGTTCAGCCTGGACCTGCTCGCAAAAGTCGCCCTCGGCGTGACCGTCACCGACGCGGACGCGAGCGGCTCGACCTCGACCTTCGTGGGCGGCGTCCGGGCGACGTCCCTCCCGGTCGGGCTCCTCGCCGGGCCGACGAACGCCGGGTCGTACTCGTCCACGGATTTCGCGGTCGTCCCGGAGGCGGGCCTCAAGGTCGGGTACGACGTGACGGACCACTTCCGCGTGAGCTTCGGGTACTCGCTCGTCTACTGGAGCCGCGTCCGCCGGGCTCCGGAGCAGATCGACTTGACCGTCCTCGCCCCCGGCCGGCCGGGCTACCGCGACCAGGCGACGGACGTCTGGATTCAGGGCATCACGATGGGTGTTGACTGGCGCTACTGACCCGGCTCGTTCGTCACGACGAGGATGACCGCGTTCCGGTAGAAGTCGTACCGCCGGGCCGCGACGCGGTGGGGGACCGTCACCTTGCCCGCCACGGCCGCGGCCCACTCCGCTTCCGGCACGAACAGGTACGACGGGTGCGGCATCGCCAGGAACGCGGCGGCGGACTCGGGCGAGAACAGCCGCTCGACCCGGCGGTGCGCGTAAAACACGAGACTTTCCTGGAAGTACCCCATCCCGGCGAGGCGGACGTCGCGGTCGGGCTGGTTCGCCCCGGACTCGCGGACGAGGTCCTTCGCGGCCTTGTAGCGGTCGACCACCAGCACCGGCCCGGCCGCCATCACGCCGACGAACGCAAGGGCGGCGACCGTGACCGTGGCCACGACGCCGGTGCGGTTGCCGGCGCGAAACTGCCACGCCATCACGCCGGCCGCGGTCAGCGGGATCAGCCCGACGACCGCCCATTCGCCGAGGCCGGGGAACGTCCGCATCTTCGCGACGGGGATGACCCCGCCGGCCGCTTGCAGGGCGAGAATCGTGACGACGCCGACGAGTCCGACGCCTACGATTCCCGTGGGCATGACCCACTTCGGCGGGGTGATTGTGCCTTCCCGCCAGCGGACGAGGAACCGCGCCGTGAGGATCGCCAGCGGCGGGTACAGCGGCGCGATGTAGTTCGGCAGTTTCGTCGCAGCGATGCTGAAGAAAACGAGGTAGACGCCGATCCAACAGAGGAGGAAGCGGTGGGCCGAGGTTTCGGTTAGCCGCGAGGCGGAGCCGAGCGCGGGCGCTTCCACCCCATTCAGCGAGCGGGTCTGGCAGGAAGCGCCCGCGCTCGGCTGCGCCTCGCGGCTAACCCGCGCCGCTGCGACCCCGTACCACGTCGCCGCCCCGATGAAACAACACCACGGCGCGAACAGCACCATGATCGCGCCGAGGTAATACACCACCGGCCCGCGGTGGTTCTCCATCGGGGCCATGAACCGGCCGACGTTCTCGTTCCCGAAGAACGCCGACGCATACGCCCCGCGCGTCTCGGACGTGACGAGTACGTACCACGGCACCGCGACGGCCGCCCACAGCAGCCCGCCCCAAATCAATTTTCGGTCCCACGCCCGCCACAGTTCGCGGTTCCACGCCAGGTACGCGAGCACGATCATCCCCGGCACCGCGAGTCCGACCGGGCCTTTCGTCAGCACCGCGAGCCCGCACGGAATCGCGGGCCAGATCAGCCAGTTCCGCCCATTTGGTCCCCTCCCCCCTTGCGGGGGAGGGTTGGGGTGGGGGGTGAAGGCTTCACCACTCAAGCGACCCCCACCCCCACCCTCCCCCCTCCCAGGGGGAGGGAGCAAGAGCGGGCTCGGTTCCATCAACACCCACACCATCGTCAGCGTCAGCACCGTGAAGAAGATCAGCGGCGCGTCCGGCGTGGCGGCGTGCGACAACATGCAGAACTGGATCGCGGACGCCAGCACCAGCCCGGAAAGCAACCCCGTGCCGCGGTCGAACATGCGCCGGGCGAGTTCGTAGACGAGCAGGACCGTCCCCATTCCCAGCAGCGAACTCGGCAGTCGGGCGGCGAACTCGGTCGGGCCGAACAGCAGGAACGACGGCCGTTGAATCCAGTACAACATCACCGGCTTCGCGGTGCGGAGTTCCCAGTTGAACGTCGGCACCACCCACGTCCCGGATTCGAGCATTTCCCGCGTGCACTCCGCGTTCACGCCCTCGTCCATGTCCCACAGGCTCGGCACGCCCAGGTTCGGGAGCGTCAGCAGGGCCGTCGCGGCGAGGAGCACGGCATAATCGCGGAACCGGGACATCGGCACCCTCGGAAAAGGTCGCCGATCATAGATCAATCCGGAGCGATGAGGAAAGCGGAGTTTCCGAACACGAAAACTCGAAAAATCAAACTCCATGACCGGCGGCATCATTTTGTGCGGCGGCGAGTCGTCCCGGATGGGCCGCCCGAAGGCGTGGCTGCCCGTCGGCGACGAACTGTTGTTGCAACGGGTCGTGCGAGTCGTCGGCGAGGCCGTCGGCCCGGTGGTGGTCGTCGCGGCGGACGGGCAGGCCGTGCCGCCGTTGCCGGGGAACGTGGAAGTGGTTCGCGACGCCGTGCCGAACCGGGGGCCGCTGGAAGGCTTGCTCGCGGGGTTGAACGCGCTCGACGGGCGGGTGGACGCGGTGTATCTGTCGGCGTGCGACATGCCGTTTTTGAAGTTGGGCTTCGTGCGAAGAGTGGTCGAATGTCTTTTACTCCCTCCCCCTGGGAGGGGGGAGGGTGGGGGTGGGGGTCGCTTGGCTGGTGAGCCCACCCCCCACCCTAACCCTCCCCCCCAAGGGGGGAGGGAACAGGAGGCAGCTCCGGGTGAGAACTCGTTTCTCCCCCTCATCGCCGTCCCCCGCGTCGGCGGTCGGCGACACCCCCTCGCGGCGGCGTACCGCGTCTCCGTCCGCGAAGAAGCGGTGAAGTTGCTGGCCACCCGCCGGGCCGGGCCGGTACACCTATTCGACGCCGTCCCGACCCGCTACCTCGGGCCGGAGGCGTTCGCCGACGTGGACCCGGCGTGTGAATCCTTGAAGAATGTCAATACACCGGACGAGTATCACACCGCGCTGGAACGACTGGCCACGACATCCCAACCTCAACACCCCGCCACCTGAAACGATGCACCCGCACAAACCGCACTACGACCGGCACGCCGGCACCGCCGAGAACAAGGACTACCTCAAGCGGATCAGCCGGCAACGCATCGACCCGCCGGCGGTGACGGCCGGGGCGACGGCGGCCGATCTGCTCGACTCCGCGTTCCTCAGCTACAACGCCGGGCGGATGCGCGAGGGGTGCCAACTCTTCGCTCAGAAATATTGCGGGGAAAACACCACCGTCGGGCTCGCTCTCAGTGGGGCGCTCACGCCGGCCGGGTTGGGGATGTCCTGCCTTGTGCCGCTGGTCGAAGCGGGGTTCATCGACTGGATCATTTCCACCGGCGCGAACCTGTACCACGACACGCACTACGCCCTCGGCATGGACTTGTACCAGGCCGGGCCGTCGCTCCCGGACCTGGAACTGCGGGAAAACCAGGTCATCCGCATCTACGACATCGTCTTCGACTACGAGAACCTGCTCGGCACCGAC
>CAYUHJ010000201.1:0-6781 GCA_964444365.1 uncultured Alcaligenaceae bacterium
CGTCCGTGTTTCCCCTCTGAAGCGAGTCACGGCACGGAAATCAACTCGACGCCGGCATACTCCACCCACTCGTCGTCTTCAACCAGGGAGATCCGGAACCCGTTTCGGACCACGGTGCCGCCGGTCGGCGGCGGCAACACCGCGAGCAGGTCGACACCGACCAACCCTGTGTCATCGACGATCACCGAGCCGTCGCCGACTCCGTGGAACGTCACCTCGTAGTCGTCGGACCCGTCGCCCCCGTCGATCGCGGCGGCACCTGTCCAGTCCGAGACCGTGAAGCGGTTCGCCGTGTCGGCGATTCCTCCGATCCGAGCCGCCTCGATGCCGAACAACGCGGCGAAGAGCCCGCCGGTCCAACTGAGGTTGGTATCGGTGAGCGTCGCGTTCGTCGTCCACCGGCTGACGACCTCGTCCGTGCCGGCGTCCCCGACGACGTCGACCTTCCCGGTCCACCCGGTCAGGTCGAAGACGTTGTCCCCTCGGCCGCCTTCCAACAATGCCCGTTCCACCCCGGTGAGGCTAATGAGGCCTCCGTTGGACACACCGAGTGTCTGGTCCGACAGGGCGTAGTCGAAGTCGCCGGAGTAGACGATCACGTCTGCGGAATCGGTCGGGTCGTTCGTGCTGCCGACGCCGCCGAAGACCCTCGCCCGACCGGTCCACCCGGAGAGGACGAACGTGTCCGGGCCGGACGTCCCGGAGACGACGGCCGTCCGGATCCCGACGAGTGTTGCGGCCAAGCCGGTGTTTGCGACGAGTGAGTTGTCCGAGAGGAAGGTCTGGGTCGCACCGCCGAAGAAGACCGTGTCCGACCCCCCGTTGCCGACGACCGTCGCCGATCCGACCCAGCCGGTGACGTCGAACGCGTTGTCGCCAAGGCCGCCTTCCAGGTACGCTTTTTCGACCCCGCTGATCGCGACGTCCGCCCCGGTTCCGGTGCGCAGTCGTCCGGCTGTGAGCGTGAAGTTCGTGTTCTCCGAGACGATCAGGGTGTCGAACCCGGTGTCGCCGGTCACGCTCGCGGACCCGGTCCAGCCGGAGAGGTTGAACGTGTCGTTGCCGCGGCCGCCGGTCAGCACGGCGGCTCCGAACCCGATCAGGTTCACGAATCCGCCGGTGGGCAAGGCAAAGCCGCGGTCGTCGAGGGCGAAGTTGCCGGTCCCACTCGCGACGATCGTGTCCGACCCGCCGCCGCCGTTCAACCCGCCCCGTCCGGACCAGTTGCTCACGTCGAACGTCTGGTCGTCCGGGCTACCGTTCAGAACCGCCCGTTCGACGCCGATCACATCGAGTTTGGGCCCGGTACCGGTCGACTGCGCGTTGAGTTCCTGATCCGACAGCCGCACGTCGCCGTTGAAGGTCCCGGCAACGGTGTCATCACCCACCCCCCCCACCACCGTCACGGACCCGTTCCACCCCTCGACGACGAACGTGTTGTCGCCGGTCCCGCCGACGAGGATGGCCCGGTCGACGTCTGCGGTGTAGACCGTGCCGCCGTTGCTCGTCGTCAACCCGCCCGAGGTCAGGTGGTAGTCGAGGTCCCCGGCCGAGAGGAGCACGTCGGTCCCGCCACCGCCACTGACTGCGGCGGTCCCGGTCCACCCGGAGGCGTTGAAGAAGTTGTTCGCGGCCCCCCCGGCAAGGGACGCTTGCTCGACGGAGTCGACGATCAGGCTCGCCCCGGACGATGTTCCGAAGTGAGTGTCTGACAGTTGGTAGTCCTGGTCTCCCGCCGACAGGAGAGTGTCCTTCCCACCGGAGCCGTTGACGGCCCCGTTGCCGGTCCACCCGGTCAGGTCGAAGACGTTGTCGCGGGTCCCGCCGGTGAGGACGCCCTGTTCGGTGTTCGTCAGGGCGATCGGGCCGCCGTTGCCGCGAAGGATGCGGGTGTCCGACAGCGACTGATACGTGTCGGCCGCCATCACCACCGCGTCGTACCCGGCCCCGCCGTCGTAGGTGGCCGTGCCGGCCCACCCGTAGACGTACAGGGTGTTGATCCCGGTCCCGGCGACGAGGTCCGCGTTCTCGATGTTGACGGCCCCGAACCGGCCTCCGCTCGAGCGCTCGTAACTCTCGTAGCCGAGGGTGAAGTCGGCGTTCCCCGACGAAACGATCCGGTCTTGGCCGCCCCGCCCGTCCAGGAATCCGCGGCCGTTCCACCCCGTCACGTCGAACGTGTTCGCCCCCCCGCCGCCGGTCAAGATCGCGGCTTGCAGGTCGTTCAAGACCAGGTCGCCTCGTCCCGAGCGGCTCAGCCTGGTGTCGGTCAGCGTGAAGTTCAGGTCGTTGGCGGCCACGATCGCGTCCCAGCCGTCGTCCCCGGCCATGACCCCGGTCCCGGTCCACCCGGTCACGTCGAACCCGTTGTTGCCGTCCCCCCCGGTGAGCAGGGCGTTCTCGACGGCGGTCAGATTCATGTCCCCGCCCCCGCTGCGGGACAACCTCGCGTCCGTCAGGGTGTAGTTGAAGTCGTTGACCTCGATGAGGGTGTCCCTGTTGCCGCCCCCGTCGATGTCCCCCGTCCCGGTCCAGTCGGTGATGTCGAAATTGTTCAGGGACGCGCCGCCGGTGAGTCGCGCGTTCTCGACCGCGGCCAGCGAAAGCGACTTGCGGTTGGTGCGATCCAGGCTCACGTCGGTGAGGAAGAAGTCGACGTCGTTGACGGCCGCGATGGTGTCGATCCCGCCGCCGCCGTTGATGACACCCGACCCGGTCCAGCCGGTCACCGTGAACAGGTTGTCGGACGCGCCGCCGGTGAGTTTCGCCTTCTCGATGCCGACCATCTGCACAGTCGGCACCCCGGTCCGTTCGAGGGTGGTGTCCGTGATGGTGTAGTCGACGTTGTCGGCGGCGATGACGGTGTCCGCGCCGCCGGCCCCGTCGATCTTGGCGTCCCCTTTCCACCCGGTCAGGTCGAACCGGTTGCCGTCGTCCCCGCCGGTCAGTTCGATCGCCTCGACCGGGTCGAGCGGGTCGCCGGGGGTGAGCTTCCACGCCCCGACGAAGTCGTTGACCTGGAACCCGGTCTGGGAGAACTGGTAGTTGTTGTTCCCCTTGATCTGGAGGGTGTCGCGGCCGGCCCCGCCGGCGATCTTGTGCAGGCCGGCGGACGCGATCAGGGTGTCGTCCCCGCCGCCGCCGTCGAGGGCGCTGTTGCCCTCGCCGCCGTCGAGTTGGTCGTCGCGGTCGCCGCCGATGAGGGTGTCGTTCCCGGCCCGGCCGAAGGCGACGACCGGAACGCTCACGCCGCGGCAATCGAGGAGGTCGTTCCCCGCCCCGCCGTCGAAGTAGATCGACGTGACGCCGGTGAAGGTCTGCTCTTGCTCGAACCCGTCCTCGTCGGTGAACGTGACCTTCATCGTGCCGCCGCCGAGGTCCTCGACGCGGTACGACTCGTCGCCGTCCTCGGTGTTCCCCCAGAGCCGCTCGTCGGCGGTCGGGCCGGCGTTGAGCCGGAGGACGCCGTCCGCCCCTACGTCGTCGGCCAGCCGGGGCTTCTTGTCGCAACTGATGTTGAATTCGATGATCGGGTCGATCTCGACGATCGTGATTTCGTCGCCGCCGAGGCCGAAGAAGTACTCGTACCAGGCGAACAGGCGGGCGTACATCCGGCCGGTCGCGGCGAACAGGCACTCGGCGTCGTACCGCAGGATCATGTCGAGCTCTTTCGCCCGCATTTTCCCGTCTTTGTTCGGGTCGTTCAGGTAGAAGTCGATCGTCGCCCCGATCCCGGCGTTCACCCCGGCGGACACGATGCCGGCGTCGAACCCGGCCCCGACGGACAGCTCGCCGCCGAGGTGGACGTTCGGGCGGGCCGGGTCGGCGACGATGTAGAACCCGTCGAGGGTGTCGGTGATCCGGCCGGTCCGGAGGTACTTCCGGAACCCGGTCGTGTCGTACCCGAACGTCCCGCCGACGTAGAGCTCGAAGCTCGCCCGAACGTTCCCCTCGATCGGCCCGAAGATCGGGAACTTCTGCTCGTACTCGAACGAGATGTCGATCGCCGGGAGTTCGACCTGGACGATGTCGATGTCCCGGCCGAGGAGCAGGTCGAACGCGAGCAGCGGGTCCTTCAGGAGCGGGACGGTGATCGTCGCCTGGCCGCTGTTGTCCCGGAGCGAGTTCGCGATCGACGACGACTTCCCGGACGCGCCGGCGAACGCCGCGTCGAGGCTCGCCGCGTCCGCGGTGGTCGTGACCGTCGCGGACTTGGTGTCCGACTGACCCCGCGGGTCGAACCCGCCGAGGGTGAAGTCCCCGAACGGGATGACGATCGAGTCCCCCGGCCCGAGGGCCGCGATGTCCGTGATGAGCCCGCGGATGAAGTTGATCGCGTTCACGATCTTGTCCGCGTCCGCCGGGTCGAGCCCGTTGTAGATCAGGGCGAGCTTGAGGAGGCTGACGTCCTCGCCGCTCAGGTCCGAGATGACCGGGAGCGGGTCGAGCATGATGTCCAGGACCGGGTCGATCGGCTCCAGGTAGTCGTTGATCCGGTCGACGATCGGCTTGACGAAGTCCGTCAGGAACGAGCCCAGGTCGAGCCGCACGTCGCGGAACCCGAAGTTCGGGGCCTTCCCGTCGAGCCCGCTGTTCGGGTCGAACTCCCAGTCGAGGTAGAAGTCCGCGAGCAACTTCGGGAGGACGGCCCCGCCGGTCGTGCTCGCGGTCAGGGCGAGGTTGACCTCGGCCTTCGCGTTCGGCCCGTACTCGATCCACGGCGTCGAGCCGCGGGCGTTGAACTCGGAGATCGTCAGCCGCCCGTCCTGCCCGGCCCCGGTCCCGGTGTCGAGGATGTCGACCGCGAACTGGCCGGCGAACTGCGTCGGCTTCAGCGGGTCGGACATCGTCGCGGCGTCGATCTGGAGGAACCCGAGCCGGCCGTGCGCGGTCCCGTCGACGCTCGCCTTGAAGTCGACCGTGAACTCTTTCCCGCCGTTCTTCCCGAGCGCCGTCGTGTCCAGGAAGAACCCCTTCGTCGCGTCCAGCCCGAACCCGAGGTACGCCTGCCAGCCGAACTCGAGGTCCACGTCGGCGTCGAGGGACAGCCCGAGGGCGTCGAACCCGAGGTCGAACCCGGCGGGGAACGTGAACGACTTGATCTGCCCGAGGTGCAGGTCGAACTGCAGGATGTTCCCCGAGAGGTTGATCCCGATGTCGTCGATCGCGATCCCGGGGATGCCGTCCCAGTCGAGCAGGACGTCGAACCCGGTCGGGCCGAGGATGTTCAGGAACCCGAGGCGGATGTTGTCGATCAGCTCGCCGAGGGTCGGCAGGCCGCCGATGTACGCCCGGAGGTCGCTCAGCAGGCCGAGCCGGAAGTCCTCGATGAACAGCCCCGGGGCCTTGAGCAGGTCGCCGATGACCGGGAAGTCCACGTCGAACAGGTCGGACGAGAGTGACAGCTGGATGCCGGACAGGAAGTTATCGATCCCGCCGAGGACGAGGTTGGGGTTCGACAGCAGATCGAACAGCCCGAGCCCGCTGAAGAGGCTCGCGATGTCCGGCAGGGACGTGATCTCGACGGTCGGCGTCAGGGCGGGCGTGACCGGGTTGTTCTCGAAGAACGAGACGAGGTCGTTGACCCGGACCCCGAGCTTGTTGTTCGCCGGGTTCCCGCCGCCGAGCGGGAGCGTCGGGCTCGGGGAGTAGAGCGGGAGCAGTATGCCGGCCTTCCCGGTCACGGTCGGCTGGAGGTTCGCCGCGAAGTCCGCGATCTCGACGAAGTCCCCGACCCCGGGGTCGAGCCCGTACCGGAACGAGACGTAGTCGTCGGTCGTGGTCGCGTCGCCGTCCCCGTCGATCGCCGCCCGGCCGTTGCGGATGTACACGCCGAGCGGGCCGACGGTCGTCTGGAACGTCAGGTTCGTGGTGCCCGCCCGGGCCAGCAGTTCGATGCCGGACGTGGTGTAGACGATCGGCCGGACCTTGCTGGCACCGTCGCCCAGGACCAGCCCCAGGTCGAGCGTGAGCACCGCCTTCGCGTCGACCTCGACGGTCCCGCTCCCGCCGACGTCGACGAACCCGGCGACGTTCGCGAGTTCGGGCGGCGTCCCGGCGAGGGCGATGAGCCGCTGGAGGTCGATGTTGACCGACAGGTCGTTCGAGTACGACGCGGGGATGTACACGAAGCTGATCGTCAGGGCCTTGTTGGCCGCGTCCCACCCGAGCCGGATCGGGTTCCCGCCGCTGGTGTACCCGAGCAGGGCGTCGAGCCGCTTCTGCAGGAGTTGGATCGACCCGGCCGGGTTCTTCTGGAGGTCCTCGGCGGCCTTCGCGAGCTGGGCCGCGAGGTTCAGCAGTTCCGCCGGGCTCTTCTCGATCAGCGGAAGCTTGGTGCCGAGGAACTCGAAGTTCGACGTGGTCTGGAGCTTGTTCGCCATGTCGGCGATGAGCTGCACCACGTCCGCGAAGCTCATGTTCCGGAAGCTGTCGAGGACGTCGTCGAACCCGGTCAGGCGGGAGATCACGAGCCCGTTCGCGGTGAACGCGGTCGCGAGCGGGTCGACGGATTCGAGGACGATGCTCATGCCGTCCGGGGTGGCGACGGCCCGGACCTGGGCGTTGACCCCAGCCGCGGCGAGGGCCGCCTGCACGTCCGCGATCAGGTCGGCGGTCGTGGCGTTGTCGGCCATCGCCGCGGCGGTCACGGTCACGCCGGCCGATTTCAGCACGTTCCCGGCGAGGTCACGAACCGTGACGTTGAACCGGGCGTCGCCGTCGAACTTTGCCCCGCCCGCGGGCAGCGCCGTCGTGTTGAACTGCGTGAACCCCATGTACG